>CAYFPX010000013.1:62207-69967 GCA_964344945.1 uncultured Enterobacterales bacterium | reverse complement strand
GGAACAAGCGGGTCAAGCACCCGTCCAAGCTCGCCGCGGTGGGCGACGTGGTCGAGGCCGTGGTGCTCGGCGTGGACATGGAGAACAAGCGGATCTCCCTGGGCATGCGTCAGCTCGAGGAGAACCCCTGGGACCGCATCGAGATGACCTGGCCGGTCGGCTCGATCGTCAAGGGCAACGTGCGCAACATCACGGACTGCGGCATCTTCGTCGGCATCGACGAGGGCATCGACGGCCTGGTGCACATCTCGGACCTGTCCTGGGGCCAGCGCATCAAGCACCCCTCGGACCGCTACCAGAAGGGCGACGAGGTCGAGGCCCGCGTCCTGCACATCGACCGCGACAACGAGCGCATCTCCCTGGGCATCAAGCAGCTCGGTGAGGACCCGTGGCTGTCGGTCAACGCCCGCTTCTTCCTGGGCCAGGTCATCGAGGGCCCGGTCGTGCAGCACGCCGACTTCGGCGTGTTCGTCGAGCTGGAAGAGGGCGTCGAGGGCCTGGTGCACGTCTCGGAGCTGAACAACAGCGCCGACGACTGGTCCGCCAGCTACCCCATCGGCTCCAAGATCACCGCGTCGATCATCAACATCGACGGCCGCGACCGTCGCATCAGCCTCTCCGAGGCCGCTGCTGCCGGCGCCGAGGCCGACGAGGCGCCCCCCGCCGAGTACCTGCGGACCACCGAGTCCAACGCCTCGCTGGGTGACCTGATGGGCGACATCGCCGGCAAGTTCGGCAGCCCCGAGGAGGCCGCCGCCGCGGACGCCGAGGCTGCTCCGGCCGAGGAGCCCGCTGCGGAGGAGCCGGCTGCCGAGGAGCCCGCTGCGGAGGAGCCGGCTGCCGAGGAGCCTGCCGCCGAGGAGCCCGCCGCCGAGGAGCCCGCTGCTGCGGAGGCCGCTCCCGCCGAAGAGACCGAGGCCGCGCCCCCGGCCTAGCCGCCTGGGCCGAGCCAACGGAAGGGGAGCGCTGCACAGCGCTCCCCTTCGTGCTTCGGGATACACAAGGGCCATGCGGCGTCTCGTGATCTCCCTGCTCTGTCTGGCCCTGCTGGCTGTGCCCGTCGTGCTCTTCGTGGCGCAGAACCAGCACCACGCGGTGCCCCTGGCCCTGAACCTCGGCCTCTGGGCCGGCGAGACCACCGGGCCCCTGCCCGTGCCCCACCTGCTGGTCTGGACCGGCCTCGGTGGGCTGGTGCTCGGGCTCCTTGCCGGGTTCGTGCGCTCCAGCTCCCTGAAGCGCCGGGTGCGCCAGCTCGAAGCCGAGCTCACCCTCGCCGCGGTGCAGGGCGGCAAGTAGTGCTCGCCCTCGCTCTCGCCCTGGCCTGCGGCGGGTCCGAGGAGCCACCGCCGGTGCTGACCAGCCGCCCCTCCGGCCAACAGAGCAGCGGCGTGAAGCAGGTCAGCGCCACCGAGGTCACCCTCGAAGGTGGCCGGGCGCCGCTGCACCCGACCGCCTGGACCGCTGAGCACCTGGGCTGGCCCCAGCTGGACACCCTCAGCGACCCCCAGGCCGGGGCGCTGATGGGCGCCCTCAACCAGCTCGGAGCGCCCTGCGATCCCTGCTGGCAGCTGGGCCAGAGCTACAGCACCTGCCTGCGGGAGCGGCCCGAGGCCTGCGTGGGGGTGCTCGGCACCCTGCTGGACCGGGGGGTGCGCCTGGCGGCCGCGGGTTCTCAGACCGCGGACATCCGCGCGGCCCTGACCTACGACGACGTCTGGGTCGATCTGGACCGGCCCGGGCTCGACGCGGTCGCGTCGGGCTGGGGCCCTGCCGAGGCCCCGGTGGCCCTGGTCCTGGTCGTGGACCTGCAGTCGCCCTTCTGTGCCCGGGTCTCGGACTCCTGGCAGACCCTGCTCGACGTCGGCGCCGACGACCTGCGGGTCCGGGTGCTGTACTGGACCGAGGAGCGTCACCCGCGCTCGGGGCCGGCGGCGCTGGCCGCGGAAGCCGCGGCAGCCCAGGGCCGCCAGTGGGACTACACCCGTCGCCTGCTGAGCGACTACCACCACCTCGAGGACACCGACCTGGTGGCGGCGGCGACGGAGCTCGGCCTCGACCTCGCTGCCTTCGACCAGGTGCGCCGGGACCCCGCCACCGCGGAGCGACTCGCGGCACAGCGGGCCTTCGCCGAGGCGCTCGGTGTGCGCACCGCCCCCACCGCCTTCGTCCAGGGCTTCCGCCAGCGCGGCGCCCGCCCTCACGCCCAGCTCGCGTCCTTGTACGAGCGGGCCCGCTCCGATCGCGCCCCGTGAGGCTCAACCCCGGTCGGCTCGCCGCGGGCCAGGTCCTGCTCGAGGTCCAGGCCGGTCGGCACGCCGACCGGGCCCTGGTCCGGCTCGCCCCGCCGCAAGGCCGGGACCGCGCCCTGGCCTGGCAGCTGGTGTACGGCGTGCTGCGGCGTCGCGGCGAGCTGGACGGCGCCGTGGCGGCGGTCAGCAGCCGGCCCCTGGACGAGCTGGACCCCCCGGTGCTCGCGGCCTTGCGGGTGGCGGCCTGGGAGCGCTTCCACGGCCGGGCCCCGGTGCACGCGGTGGTCGACCAGGGGGTGGCCCTGGTGCATGCCCTGGGGGCCCCCCAGGCCAAGGGCTACGCGAACGCCGTGCTGCGCCGGGTGACGCCGGTCGAGGTCCCGGCCACGGCGAACCACCCGGACTGGTGGGTGGACCGCTGGCGGGAGCGGGTGGGCACCGAGGCCGTCGAGGCCTGGTGTCGCCGCAACGACACCCAGGCCCCCCTGGGGGTGGTGGCCAAGGACGACCCGGAGCGGGTGCGCCGGGCCCTGTCGGAGCACGGGCGGGTCCGGGCGGCCACCGTCGCTGGCGAGCCCGTCGCTGGCGCCTTCCTGGTCACCGACCTCAGCGGTCCCATCGACGCCCTGCCGGGCTTCGCCGAGGGGGGCTGGTGGGTGATGGACCCAGCCAGCTGCGCGGCGGCCGACCTGCTGCCCGTCGAGCCCGGACAGCGGGTCCTGGACGCCTGCGCGGCCCCCGGCGGCAAGTCGCTGCGGCTGGCGTCTCGCGGTGCCCGGGTCATGGCCTGTGACCTCAGCAAGGACCGCCTGCGAGAGCTCAAGGCCAGCGCCAGGCGCACCGGCCTGGGCCCCATCGCCCGCCAGGTGGACTGGCTCTCGGACCCCTGGACGCCCAAGGTGCCCTTCGACGCCGCGCTCGTGGACGCGCCCTGCACCGGCCTGGGCACCCTGCGTCGACACCCGGAGATCCGCTGGTCCCGCCAGCCCACCGACCCCGCGGCCATGGCACTGCGCCAGGGCCCGATCCTCGCTGCGGCGGCGGCCACGGTGCGGCCCGGAGGCGCCCTGGTCTACAGCGTCTGCTCCCCGGAGCCCCAGGAGGGGAAGGCCGTGGTGCAGGCGTGGGTCGAGTCCGATACCGGGCGGGACTGGTCCCTGGTGGAGGAGCGCCTCGCCGCCCCTCCCATCGACGACGCCGACTGCTTCTACGCCGCCCTGCTCCGACGCACGCCATGAGCCTGCACGCCGACAAGCCCATGTTCCGCCAGTACCTGGAGCTCAAGGCCCAGGCGACGGACGCGCTGTTGTTCTTCCGCATGGGCGACTTCTACGAGCTGTTCTTCGAGGACGCCCAGGTCGCGGCCGGCCTGTTGGACCTCACCCTGACCGCCCGGATGAAGGACAGCCCGGAGCCGGTGCCGATGGCCGGCGTGCCCCACCACGCGGCCAAGAGCTACATCGTCAGCCTGGTCGAGCAGGGGCACAAGGTCGCCATCGCCGAGCAGGTCGAGGACCCGAGGCTCGCCAAGGGCATCGTGAAGCGGGCCATCACCCGGGTCGTCACCCCGGGCCTGGCCTTCGACCCCGAGGACCTCGCCCCCCGGGAGCCCTGCTGGCTGGCGGGACTGGTCCAGGCCGGCGAGCGCTGGGGCCTGGCGCTGTTGGACGCGTCCACCGGCGACCTGCGGGTGGCCGACCTGGACGACCGGGCCGCGGCGCTGGAGGAGCTGGCCCGGGCGGAGATCCGCGAGCTGGTGCTGCCCGAGGGCCTCGAGGCCGACGCCGAGCTGGTGGGCGCCCTCGCCAGCGTGGTGCACACGGCGGTCGACCCCGGCTGGTTCGAGCCCGAGGCCGGGGAGCGGGACCTGTGCGAGCGGCTGGGGGTCAGCGACCTGGGCGGCTTCGGCTGCGACCAGCTGGGGCCTTCCCTGGGCGCGGCGGCGGCCCTGGTCGCCTACGCCGAGCGCGCCACCCACACCCGGCTCAGCCACCTGCGCGGCCTGCGCAGCCACCAGCTCACCGGGTTCATGGTCCTGGACCAGGCGACCCGCCGGAACCTGGAGATCCTGCGCCCCCTGAACGGCCGCGGGCGCAAGGGCAGCCTGCTCCACCACCTGGATCGGACCTGCACCTCCGGCGGCGGCCGGCTGCTGCGGGAGTGGCTGACCTGGCCGCTGCTCGAGCGCCAGGCCATCGAGGAGCGCCTCGATCGGGTCGAGGCCTTCGTCGAGAGCACCTTCTTGCGGGGCGAGGTCCGGCAGGGCCTGGGGGCGGTGGCCGACATCGAGCGCATCGCGGGCAAGCTCGCGGTCGGCAGCGCGACCCCCCGGGGCCTGGCGGCCCTGCGCCGCTCCCTGGAGGCGGTGCCCGCGGTGGTGGCGCCCCTGGCGCGCAACGGGGTGCTGGCGCCCCTGGTGCCCGAGGACCTCTGCGCGGACGCGTCGGCCGACATCGGCACCTGGCTGGTCGACGACCCGCCCATCCAGCTGACCGAGGGCGGGCTCATCCGGCCCGGGGTCGACCCCGAGCTCGACGAGCTCGTGGCCCTGGCCCGAGGCGGCCGCAGCACCCTCGCCGCCCTGGAGAGCCGGGAGCGCGAGGCCACCGGCATCAGCAGCCTGAAGGTCCGCTACAACAAGGTCTTCGGCTACTTCATCGAGGTCACCCGCGCGAACCTGCACAAGGTGCCCGAGCACTACCTGCGCAAGCAGACCCTCACCAACAGCGAGCGCTACATCACCCCCGAGCTCAAGGAGCTCGAGGAGAAGGTGCTGGGCGCCGACGAGCGCCGCAAGGCCCTGGAGCACGAGCGCTTCCTGCAGCTGCGAGAGCGCCTCGCCGCGTCGGTGCCGCGGCTCCAGGCCGTGGCTGCAGCCCTCGCCGAGCTCGACGTCTACGCCGGCCTGGCCGAGCTCGCGGTGGACCTGCGCTACGTGCGGCCCAGCGTCGACAGCTCCCGGGACCTGGTCATCAAGGCCGGTCGGCACCCGGTGGTGGAGTGCCAGGACCTGGGCGAGAGCTTCGTGCCCAACGACCTGACCCTCCGGCCCAAGGACCGCCGGGTGGTCATCCTCACGGGCCCGAACATGAGCGGGAAGTCCACGGTGATGCGCCAGGTGGCGCTGATCGCGCTGATGGCCCAGATCGGCAGCTACGTGCCCGCGGACAGCGCCCGGATCGGGCTCTGCGACCGCATCTTCACGCGGGTGGGCGCCAGCGACGACCTCGCCTCGGGCCGCTCGACCTTCATGGTGGAGATGAGCGAGACGGCGAACATCCTCCACCACGCCACGGACCGCAGCCTGGTCATCCTCGACGAGATCGGCCGGGGCACCTCGACCTACGACGGCCTGTCCATCGCCTGGGCCGTCGCCGAAGACCTGCACGACCGGATCCGCGCTCGGACCCTGTTCGCCACCCACTACCACGAGCTCCTGGAGCTGGCGGAGTCCCGGCCCGGGGTGCACAACCTGTCGGTGAGCATCAGCGAGTGGGGGGAGCGCATCCTGTTCCTGCGGCGGCTCAAGGAGGGCGGCGCCAGCCGGTCCTACGGCATCCAGTGCGCCCGGCTGGCTGGGCTGCCCCTCCCGGTGGTGGAGCGGGCCAAGAGGCTCCTGGTGCGGCTGGAGAAGCACGCCGGCGACGCCCCCACGCCCCAGCTGGGCCTCTTCGCGCCGAAGAGGGCCGAGCCTGAGCCACCGCCCGATCCGCTGCGCATCGCGCTGGGCGAGGTCGACCCCGACGAGCTGAGCCCCAGGGACGCGCTCGCCGTGCTGTATCGTCTGAGAGACATCGCCCACGACAGCGAGGAGGAGCCTTCCTGAGTTTCGGCCGCTGGCTCCAGGTCTGGCTCGTGAGCCTGCTCGTGTCGACCCCGGCGCTGGCACGAGAGCTCACCGAGGTCCGCATCTTCGTCGGGGACCGGCACGCCCAGGTCCTGCTCGTGGCCGACGGCCCGCTGCCCAAGGGCGACGTGCGCTCCACTCCCCGGCGGGGCAAGGCCCCCGCCCGGGCGTCGGTCAAGCTGTCCGGCACCCGCCTCAGCGCCGACCTCAAGAGCGCCTACACCAAGGACGGCGTGCGGTACCTGATCCCCGTGGAGCGCGGGGGGGTCCAGCGGGTGGTGCTCGCGCCGGTCGGGGGGGACCTGCAGGTCTCGGTCGAGCCCGACGACACCCGGAACGTGGTCGCCACGGGGGTGGAGCGGCGAGGTCTGCTGCTGGATCTGAAGGCCGAGGGCGCCACCCGGGACCCGTCGCTGCCCGACGCCGGCATGCTCGGGTCCTGGCTCGCCGGGGCATCCCTGAGCCGACAGGCCGAGCAGCTGGGCAAGCCCCAGGTGCGCATCGTGATCGACCCGGGCCACGGGGGTTGGGACAGCGGCGCGGTGGGTCTGACCGGCACCCAAGAGGCCGACATCGCCCTGCAGCTGTCCCTGAGGCTCGCCAAGGAGCTGGAGCGGCGCCTGGGGGCCGAGGTCCTGCTCACCCGCAGCGACGACACCTTCGTCGAGCTCAAGGAGCGGGCGAGGTACGCCAACGCGGTCGAGGCCGACCTGTTCCTGTCGGTCCACGCCAACGCTTCGCCCACCAAGACCGGCTGGGGCATCGAGACCTACTACCTGGACACCGCGAGCGACGCGGGGGCCGCCCGGGTCGCGGCGCGAGAGAACGCCATCGCCGCCCAGGAGAGCGCAGAGGGGGTCGAGCGCATCGTGCTGGAGCTCTCGATGGCCGGCACCAACCGGCTCTCCCAGCTGCTGGCGATGGACGTGCAGCGCAGCGTGATCAACCAGCTCCAGACCATCTACGGCGAAGACCAGATCAAGGACCTGGGCGTGAAGACGGCGCTGTTCTACGTGCTCCACTCCACGACCATGCCGTCGATCCTCTTCGAAGCGAGCTTCCTGACCCACCCGGACGACGAGATGCGCCTGCGCCACCCGCTCTTCCAGCAGACCGTGGCCGAGGCCATCGCGCTGGCGGTGGAGCAGTACCTGGAGCGGCAGCAGGGCCGGTGATGGCCGAGCTCGCCTGGGACGAGGCCGTCGACGCCTACCTGGACTGGGCGCGGGTCGAGAAGGGCCTCTCGGCGAACACC
Organism: uncultured Enterobacterales bacterium; assembly: GCA_964344945.1. Classification (GTDB taxonomy): domain Bacteria; phylum Myxococcota_A; class UBA796; order UBA796; family CAJQPC01; genus CAYFPX01. The sequence continues at coordinate 62,616 of CAYFPX010000013.1, read as the reverse complement.
CTCGACGCCTACGGGCGCGACCTGGCGGATCTGGTGGCCTTCCTGAGTCGGGAGGGCTGCGAGCACGTGGGGCAGGTGGGGCGCGAGGACCTGTCCGCCTACCTGGGCGATCTGCTGGACCGCGGCCGTGCGCTGAGCACCCTCGGCCGCCACCGGGTGGCCTTCCGCCAGCTGTTCCGCTTCCTCGTGCGGGAGGGCCTGCTGGAGCTGGACCCCTCGCTCCAGGTCGACGGGCCGCGGAGGCCCCGCAAGCTTCCCGGCGTGCTCAGCGAGCGCGACGTGGAGCGCCTGCTGGCAGGGCCCGACCTCACCACGCCCATCGGCGAGCGGGATGCCGCCATGCTGGAGACCCTGTACGCGACGGGGATCCGGGTCTCGGAGCTGGTGAGGCTGGAGCACCCGGCCCTGC
>CAYFPX010000013.1:46885-62191 GCA_964344945.1 uncultured Enterobacterales bacterium | reverse complement strand
ACGGCGTGGTGCGGGTGTTGGGCAAGGGCAACAAGGAGCGGCTGGTGCCCGTGGGCGACCGGGCCCTGGCGGCGATCCAGCGCTACCTGCACGGCAGCCGCCTGCTGTTGGACAAGGCCGGGGTCCAGCGCTGGCTCTTCCTCTCGCCCCGGGGCGGGCACCTCAGCCGAAACGCCTTCTGGTACCGGGTCCGGCACTACGCCACCGCCGCGGGGCTCCCCGGCCGGGTCTACCCCCACAAGCTGCGGCACAGCTTCGCCACCCACCTGCTGGAGCACGGCGCCGATCTGCGCATGGTCCAGGCCATGTTGGGCCACGCGGACATCTCGACCACCGAGATCTACACCCACGTGGCCCGGGAGCGCCTGCGTGCCATCCACGCGAAGCACCACCCCCGGGGGATTGACCTGGACCTGTCAACGGGTTGAACTCCGCCTATGTCCCGCGTTCCCGTCGCCGTCCTCGGCGCGACCGGCATGGTCGGTCAGCGCCTCTTCCAGCAGCTCCACGGCCACCCCTGGTTCGACGTGGTCGCCGTCGCGGCGTCCTCGCGCAGCGCCGGCAAGCGCCTGCGCGACGCCGCCCGCTGGGTCCTGACCGGCGAGCCCTGGCCCGGCGGGGTGGGGGAGATGACGGTGCTGAGCTGCGACGCCGAGGTGCTCCAGGGCCGCGCCGCCATCGCGCTCTCCGCCCTGCCGAGCGGCGTCGCCCGCGAGCTCGAGCCCGCGCTGCGGGACACCGGCACCTGGGTCGTCTCCAACGCCTCGGCCCACCGGCAGACCGCCGACGTGCCGCTGATCATCCCCGAGATCAACCCGGACCACCTGGCGCTGGTGGACGCTCAGCCGGGCCCGGCGGGGCTGATCACCAACCCGAATTGCTGTGCGATGCCCCTGGCCCTGGCCCTGGCGCCCCTGCACCAGGCCTTCGGCGTCGAGGCCCTGGTCTGCAGCACCTGGCAGGCGGTCAGCGGCGCCGGCTACCCCGGCGAGTCCGCCTGGGACATGGTCGGCAACGTGCACCCCCATCCCGGCGACGAGGAGGCCAAGCTCACCGAGGAGCCCCAGAAGATCCTGGGCGGTCCCGGCGCTCCCGCCGACTTCCCGGTGTCGGCCCGCTGCGTGCGCGTCCCCGTGGCCGACGGACACCTGGTCTCGCTGCAGGTCCGCCTCACCGGCGACCCCTCCGTCCCAGCCGTGCGCGAGGCGCTGCTCACCTGGGAGCCGAGGGGTCCGCGGCTGCCCAGCGGCCCTGAGCAGGTCCTGGTCCTGCGCGAGGAGCGCGACCGCCCCCAGCCCCGGCTCGACGTGGGAGAGGGGGCGGGCATGTCCGTGGTGCTCGGCCGGCTCGAGCCCTGCCCGGTGATGGGCGTGAAGCTCTACGCCCTGGCCCACAACGCGGTCCGGGGGGCGGCCGGGGCGGCGTTGCTCAACGCGGAGCTGCTGGTGGCGACGGAGCGGGTGAGCCGCGGCTGACGTCAGAACCCGAGATCGACGGGGGCCAGCTCGGTCCACGCCTCGGTCGCCACGTCCCATCGCCAGACGTCGTTCACCGCACCGGTCCCCGCCAGGTCCCCGCCGAAGAGCAGGGCGCCTGAGCCGTCGGGCAGCGGCGCGATCACGGGGTCCTCCCGCACCCGGGGACCGAGGTCGTCCAGGTCCTCGACCTCGGTCCAGTCCTGGTCCGAGGCCGCCCGGACCCAGACGCTGTCGTCGTCGTCGTCGCCTCCCCAGAGCCAGAGGCGGTCGTCGAGAGAGAGCAGCCGGTGGCTGGCGCGGGGGGAGGGTGCCGGCAGGCCGAGCTCCTGCTGGATCCACTGACCCGCGGCGCGGTCCAGCCGCCAGAGGGCCTGGTTGCGCTCGTCGTCTTCGTCCAGGCCGCCGAAGACCCAGAGATCGTCTTCGAGCCAGGCCAGGCCGTGGCGGTAGAGGCCGCCGGGACCCCCCGTCGGCAGGGCGTGGCCGGTCCACACGTCGGCGCCGGGGTCGTAGGACCACAGGTCGTCGAAGATCACCACGTCGCCGTCATCCTGGCGGCCGCCGTGGATCCACAGCTGGCCGTCACCCCAGGCGCTGGCGTGCCAGGCACGGCCCTGGGGCTCCTCGGACGCCGGGACCCAGGGGATGTCGGCGCCGGGCTCCCACAGCCAGGTGTGGGGGGTCTCCTCGTTGAAGCCGGTGGTGCCGCCGAAGACCACGCCGCCCGGGCCGCCGGCGTGGGCGACACCCCGGTAGAAGGCCTCGCCGCTCGGCGGGCCGGCGGTCCAGGTCCCGGTCTCTGGATCGAAGGCCAGGGTGTCGTCGGTGGCCCCGGCTGCGGTGCGGCCCCCGGCGAGCTGGAGCACGCCGTCGGCGTCGACGTAGCCGGCGCTGCCGGCGCGGCCGGTGGGGACGAAGGGGGTCTCGGGGGGTTCGTCGTCGGTGCAGGCGAGGGTCAGCAGCAGGAGCATGGTCGAAGCATAGCCAGCTACCCGCCAAGCCGATCCCGCAGCCCGCGGCGCACCCGGTCCCTGAGGGACTCGTCGTCTGCGGCCGGGTCCTCCCCCTCGGGCGTGTCCTCGAGAGGTTCCTCGCCCTCGCCTTCCCGGCTCCCGAAGAAGCGACCCAGGAACTGGCCCACGGGCCCGCTCGGCTCGTCGCAGCCGACCTCGGGCACCCAGCCCGAGGAGAACACCTCCTCGCGACAGTCGGTGCACTCGCCCTCGACGAAGCCGCCGACGCAGGCCTCGCCGGTCTCCACGCCGTCGGGCATCGGGAAGGTGCCCTTCACCGTGCCAGACCCGGCCATGAAGCGCGACCAGGCGGGCAGGGCGGCCTGCCCCCCCGTCAGGCCCAGGCTGCGGCCCTTGTCGTGGCCGACCCACACCGCCACGGCGAGGGTCTTGGAGAAACCCACGAACCAGGCGTCCCGGTAGCCGTCGGTGGTGCCGGTCTTGCCGCCGACGGCGCCGGAGACGCCGTGGCGAGCAGCGCCTCGGCCCGTGCCGTCGGTCATCACGGACTGGAGGACGCTGGTGGCCAGCCAGGCCGCGCGGGCGCTGAGGCGCCGCTCGACCCGCGCGTCGCGGCGGGTGACGAGCTCGCCGGTGTGGTTGGCCACACCGGTCACCAGGCGGGGCGCCACGGAGTGGCCCTGGTTGGGGAAGACCGCGTAGGCCGCCGCCATGTCGACCGGCGTGGCCTCGAAGCCACCCAGGGCGATGCTGGGGTTGGGGCCGGCGCCGCGGAGGCCGAAGCGGTGCAGCCATCGCCGCACGCTCTCGGTGCCCAGCCGCTCGGCCAGGAGCACCGCGGGCACGTTGCGACTCCGGCTCATCGCGTCCCGCAGGGGGAGCTCGCCCAGGTATTCGCCGTCGTAGTTCTGGGGGCGCCAGACCTTGCCGTCCACGGTCCGCTCCAGGGGCTCGTCGAGCAGGACCGTCGCCGGAGAGAGGCTGGGGTCCTCCTCGAAGGCGGCCGCCATCACCAGGGGCTTCACGGTGCTGCCCGGCTGGCGCTCGGCCCGCAGGGCGCGGTTGAAGGGACTGCCGGCGTAGTCCCGGCCGCCGACGAGGGCGACCACGCTGCCGTCGTCGACACGCACCGCCACCAGGGCCATCTGGGCGCCGGTGGTCTTGCTGTGGCGGGCCTCGAGCTCGGCGATGCTCTCCCGGACCGCCCGCTCGGCCAGGCGCTGGAGCGCGGGCTGGATGGCGGTGTGGACCTGGAGCCCCTCCCGGGCGATGGCGCCGGCGCCGTGGCGCTGATCCGTGAACTCGACGGCGGCGTCGACCGCGTAGGGCGCGCGTCGGCCGGTGGCCGCCGGTGTCACCGCCAGGGGCGTGGCCCTCACGCGGTCGGCCTCGGCGGGGTCCAGCCAGCCCTCCTCCGCCATGCGACGCAGGGCGAGATCGCGGCGCTCCCGGGCCTTCTCCGGGTGCCGCAGCGGGCTGTAGCCGTTCGGCGCCGAGATGATGCCCGCCAGGGTCGCGCTCTCGCCGATGGACAGCCGGTCGACCGGCTTGCCGAAGAAGGCCCTGGCGGCTTCGTCGGCCCCGCAGATGGCGGCGCCGCCCGCCTGCCCCCAGTAGATCTCGTTGAGGTAGAGGGCCAGGATCTCGGCCTTGGAGAGCTGTTGCTCCAGGGCGAAGGCGAGCAGGGCCTCCTGGGCCTTGCGGGACAGGGTGCGCTCGGGGCTCAGGAAGAGGTTCTTGGCCAGCTGCTGGGTCAGGGTGCTGCCGCCCTGCACCGCGCCGCCACGCAGGGTGTTCACCACGATGGCCCGGGCGATGCCCAGCACCGAGATGCCCGGGTGCTCGAAGAACCGGGCGTCCTCCATGGCCAGCACCGCCTGGCGCAGGTGCTCCGGGAAGTCCTCGAGCTCCCGCGGCGTGCGGGCTTCGTTCGACGGCCCCCGGAGGCTCGCCAGCAGGGTGGGTGGCAGCAGCGCCGGGTCCCGGGGAGACACCGTCGCCACCCGGTCGCCCCTGAAGGTGACCATCACGTCGCCAGCGGCCAGGCGCCAGCCCGGGCCCTCCTGCTGGCGCACGCGCACGAGCACCGCCCCGCCGCCGACCTGGAAGTCCCCCGGGCCGTCGACCTGGTCCACCCGGGTGTAGCCGGCCCTCACCAGGTCCTCGGCCAGCTCGGTCTCCGTCAGGGTGAGGCCGGGCCAGAGCTGCATCGGCGCGGACCAGGCCTTGCCCGTCAGCTCCCAGACCTGGCCGTCCAGGCTGTCCCGCACCTGGGCGACCGCCTGGCGGTAGAGCACGCCGCCGACCGCCGAGACCCCGATCACCACCCCGACGACCGTCAAGAGGGTCAGCCGCTTCGTCAGCCGCCAGATCCGGGCGCGCAGCGGGGCCTTGGCCGGCGCCTTCTTGCGGGGGCGCGAGCGCGTGGGCTTCTTCTTGCCGGACGGCTTCTTCTTGGGGGTGCGGGCCAGGGGGGAGTGCCCGAGTCTTGGAGGGATGAGACGGCAGGTGGGAGACACCCGCGACCCGCTCATTCTAACCAGGCTAAACAGCGGCGATGGCACTCGATCCCGTGGTTGTGAGCACCTCGCTGGAGGCGGAGTCCGACGGCCTCGTCGCCCGGCGGCGCATGAAGCAGGTGCGCCCGCTCAAGGGCCTGCGGGGCGTGACCCCGGGCGAGGTCGCCCGCCAGGCCGCGGCGACCTGGCGGCGGGGCGTCGACCTGGAGGTGGACGAAGAGGCCGTGCACGAGCTCTTCTGCACGGCCCACGAAGACGGCATGCTCGCCCTGTCCCTGGCGGCGGCGAGCGTCGCGACCCACCCCGGCCTGGTGCTGGGACTCGCCGAGCGCTGGCTGGAGATGGTCGACGACCTGGAGACCGCCGACGCGCTGGGCTGGCTGGTCTGGGCGCCGGCGCTGCGGGCGTGCGACGAGCCGGTGGGGCAGACCCTGGCGAAGACCATCCGCAGCAGCGGGGCCCCGGTGGTGCGCCGCTGCGCCGTGATGGGCGGCCTGGCGCTCACCCCGACCCGGGTGGAGGGGCCTGCGGCGGCCGCGCTGCGCGAGGTCTGGCGCGGGGACAAGCGCGGGCTGAGCGCGCAGGCCGCGAGCGCGGAGCTGGCCCTGGTGGCCGACGCCGCCATGAAGGACAAGGACCCCCACGTCCGCAAGGCCCTGGGCCGGGTGCTGCGCAGCTGGGCGGCCTCCGACCCGGAGGCGGTGGCCGAGCTCCTGGCCGGCGTGAAGGGCGGGGTGCCCAAGCAGCTGCGGCTCGAAGCCGAGAAGGGCATCCGCAAGGGCCGCCGCACCCGGTGAGGCGGGCCCGGCTCCGACAGCTCGGGGAGCGGCTGGAGCTGCTCGACGCGGTCTGTCGGGCACCTCGCCGTCGCTGACGCGCGTCACTGACACCGCCGTCAGTTCGTCACATTCGCAAGGATGCTGTTCACGACGGGCGCCTGGGTTCGGGGCCGTCCTAAGCCCTCGGGTACGGAGGTCCCATGATCGTCACCTCGGCTCTGCTCGCGCTCGCCCCAGCCTGCATCGACTACAGCTTCGGAGGCAAGGACGACGAAGGCGGCGGCGACGCCGACACCGGCTTCGCCCAGGAGACCGTGGACTGGCCGCCGGACTCCGAGTGCGAGGTCGAGCTCCCCAGTCCATCGGATGTGGGCGTCACCGACCAGTGCTCCTACGAGGTCGGCGCCTTCAACCCCATCGCCGAGTGGACCGCCGGCCCGGGGCTCTACTCCTGGTCCGCGGCGGCGGTCGCCGACCTCGACGGCGACGGCGCCCCCGAGGTCGTCACCGCCTTCGCCGACAGCCTGTTCGGCTTCGGTGGCTTCGACCTGATGGGCACGGCCACCCTCTACGTGCTCGAGGGCGACGGCACGACCCGCTTCTCCGTGCCGGAGCTGGAGCTCGGCATGGCCACCAGCCCCGCGGTCGCCGACGTCACCGGCGACGGCGTGCCCGAGATCTTCGTGGTCGTGGAGTACGAGAACTCGATGCTGGCGGTCGGGGACTACACCCTCGCCATGCTCGACGCCACGGGCACCCTGGTCTGGGAGTCCGACCACTTCGAGGGCCTGGACTTCGACTACGCCACCTCGATCTCCGTCTCCGACATGGACCACGACGGCAGCCCGGAGATCGTCGCCGGCCGCGTGATCTTCAACAACGACGGCAGCGTGCGCGGCCACGGGGACCACGGGCGCGGCTCCTACGGCGTGATGGACGTCCCCCTGCTGGGCATCGTCAGCGAGGCGACCCACCCGGTGGTCGTGGACCTCGACCTCGACGGCACCGAGGAGGTCATCACCGGCAACGCCTTCTACGACCCGGACGGCAACGCCATCTGGTCCGACTCCAGCCAGGACGACGGCATGATCGCCGTCGCCAACCTCGACGACGACCCCGAGGGCGAGTTCGTCGCGGTCTCGTACAACACCATCCGCGCAGTGGACACCGACGGCACCATCCTGTGGGGCCCGATGGCCATCCAGTCGGCCAACATCATGTCGCCGCCGGCCATCGGCGACATCGACAACGACGGCTACCCCGAGATCCTGTCCGCGGGTGGCAACCAGCTCCTGGCGCTCAACCACGACGGCACCGCCCTCTGGACCGCCAAGGTCCAGGACGAGACCGGCGCCACGGGCGCCAGCATCTTCGACTTCGAGGGCGACGGCTTCGCCGAGGTGGTCTACATCGACGAGGTCGAGATGGTCGCCTACGACGGCCTCACCGGCGCGGTGAAGTTCTACAACGCCGACCACAACAGCAACACGATGATGGACTGTCCGATCATCGCCGACGTCGACGCCGACGGACACGCCGAGATCCTGGTGGCCCACGCCAGCCTGGGCGGCTCCGCCCTGACCGCCTTCGGCGACCGCGACGACTCCTGGGCCCCGGCCCGCAAGGTCTGGAACCAGCACCCCTACTCGATCACCAACATCAACGACGATCTGTCCGTCCCGGTCACCGCGACCCCCAACTTCACGACCTACAACTCCTTCAAGTCCGCCATCGACCGCCTGCCGGGCGAGTCCCTGGGCTGGGAGCTCGAGTCCGCCATCGTGGAGATCTGCGAGGACGACTGCGACGCCGGCACGGTCTGGGTCGTCGCCCAGGTGCTCAACAAGTCCGAGGACGCCCAGGACGCCGGCGTCTACGTGACCCTGTACGGCCTGGACGGCGGCGATCGCATCCCCCTGAGCACCCTCCAGACCACCGACGTCATCCCCAGCGGCATGTCCAGCGAGGCCTTGCTGTTCGAGCTGGACGCCGAGGTGCTCACCGACATCGACGGCTTCTGGCTCAACGCCGACGACGACGGCTCCGGCACCGGGTACGTCTCGGAGTGCGACGAGGACAACAACGACTTCCTCGTCACCGGGCCCTTCTGCCAGTAGGGGACCGACAGGGTCAGCCCGCGCAGTCTGCGGTCACCGGCGCACACTCCGCGGGCAGCTCCGCCACCAGCGAGCTGACCGTCTGGCTGACCCGGCCCCGGCGCTCGAGCGCGTCCAGCAGCTCCCGCACCCGCACGGTGCCGTGGGCCGCCTGGTCGGCGATCACGAAGGCGTCCTCGTGCCAGACCAGGCCGAGGTAGTCGTCGGGGCTCTGGGCATCGAGGGCCTGCTCGATCAGCGCCAGGGGGACGGCGTTGGCCTTGCTCAGCTCGGCGTCGTACTGGGCGTGGGGCAGGGCCCAGACCCCCTGGCTGCGCACGTCGGGGAAGGCCGGTGCGCAGAGGCAGGTCGGCTCGCCGTGCAGGGAGGTGGGGTCCTCTGGGGCCGACCACGGCTCGGTGCCGCCGAGGTCCGCGGGGTAGCTGGTGGTCGAGTAGCGGAAGTCCGCCGGCACTTCGTCCCGGTAGCTGGTGGCGCCGCCGTCGTCCTCGGGGCCGGCTCGCAGGGTGTCCAGGGTGGCGGCGAGCTCGGTGGTGATCAGCTCGTCGATGAGCGCCACCGCGTCGCTGACGTCGCACGCGTCGACGTCGCAGGACGGTCCGCGGGAGGCGCAGCACAGGGCGCGGTTGCGCAGGTCCTCGTGCACCGAGAAGCCGTCGGGGGCGCCGTGCCCCGGGGTGTGGTGGTGCCAGCCGAGCTCGTGACCGGCGTCGAGCCACTGGCGCATCATCGGGATCGCCTCGGAGCGCTCGTTGAGGGCATGGGCGGCCCACTCCGAGGTCATGAGCACCGTGAAGCGATGGGAGACCTCCCGGGTCGGGAGCTCGGACATCAACAGCTCGTCGACCCGGTCGAGGTGCTCGGTGCCTCCCGGGTCCAGGTGGAGCACCAGGTAGACCGGCCCCCCGGCGCCCGTGGCGGGCGGGGTGCTGTCGGTGTCGGTGTCCCGTGTGGGACAGCCGACCAGGGTGCCGATCCAGGCCAGGCCAGCGAGAGAGATCATCGAGCGCCTCCGACGGTCGCCCGATCATCGGCCCCTACAGCGCCAGATCCAGCAACATCGCGCCGAAGATCACCATCAAGTGCAGGATGCTGGCCTTGAACATGCCCCGATCCACCTCGTAGTCCCGGGCGCGCAGCACCTTGATGTTCCACCAAGTGAACCACAGCCCCACGGCCAGGGCGGACACCCCATAGACCGGCCCCAGGTACCCCAGGTAGACCGGCCACAGGGTCACGGGCAGCAGCAGCAGGGTGTAGCCGAGCATGCGCCAGCGGGTGCCCTGGTCGCCCACCACCAGCGGCATCATGGGGAAGCCGGCGGCGCGGTAGTCCTCCTTCCGGTAGAGCGCGATGGCCCAGAAGTGGGGCGGGGTCCACAGGAAGATGATGAGGAAGAGGATGACCCCCGCCAGGCCGAGGGTGCCGTCCATGGCCGCGTCGACGATGAGCGGCGCCGTCGCGCCCGCGGCACCGCCGATGACGATGTTCTGCGGGGTGCGCGGCTTGAGCCACAGGGTGTAGACGAAGACGTAGAACAGGATGCTGCCGAAGCCGACCGCCGCGGCGATGACGCCGCCGCACCACCAGAGCACCGCGGTGGAGACCACCGCCAGGAAGACCCCGAGACCGACCGCCTGGCCGGGCGCCACCGCGGCCGCCGGCAGGGGCCGGTTCCGGGTGCGGGCCATACAAGCGTCGGTCTCCCGCTCGATCCAGGCGTTGAGCACGCTGCAGGAGGCGCCGGAGAGCGCCGTGCCGACCAGGACCCAGACGGCCGTGGCGAGGCCGGGCCAGGCCGCCTGGCCCAGGGCCAGGGCCGGCAGGCCGGTGAAGAGCACGAGCATCAAGACCCGCGGGCGGGTCATCTCGTAGTAGAGCCGGAAGGTGTCCTTGAGGGAGCGTCGGGCCGTCGCCGCGGGGGTCACGGCGCTCATGGGGCCACCTCCGCAGTCCGCAGGGCGGCCCCGACGGGCTCGATCGGGCGGATGGCCACCGCTCGCACCATCGCCGTCGTGATCAACACCAGGGCGGCAGCGCCGGCCGTGTGGGCCACCGTGACGTCGACCGGCAGGGCCAGCAGCACGTTGGCGATGCCCAGCGCCGCCTGGCCCAGGACCAGGACCAGACCGAGCACCCCGTAGCGACGGAGCTGCTCGTCGTGCCGGACCGTCCAGGCGAAGCCGAGCCACAGCGCGACCAGGCCGTAGGCCACCAGTCGGTGCAGGACCTGCAGGCCCATGTGGCCGGAGAGGGTGGGGAACCAGGCGCCGCCCTGGCAGGACGGCCAGGTGGTGCAGGCCAGGCCCGCGTAGTTCGAGGAGACGAGTCCGCCCACCGCCAGCTGGAGGAGCAGGGCGACCGCGGTGGCGATGCCCAGGCCCCGAGCGACCCGACCGAGGGGTGCGTTCACCGGCTCGCGGCCCACGCTGTGGAGGGCGAGCAGGATGAGCAGGACGCAGGCCAGGAAGCTGTTGCCCAGGATGAGGTGACCGGTGACCGTCCAGCTGGCCAGCAGCTCCAGGACCGTCAGGCCGCCCATGATGACCTGGGCGAGCAGCAGGGCCAGGCCGATCCAGCCCAGGACCCAGGTGACCCTGCGGGTCTGGGGCTTGCGCCAGGCCAGCGCCAGTCCCCCGACGAAGAGCAGGGAGACGCTGCCGGCCACGGCCCGGTGACCCCACTCCAGGATCACGCCGAAGTCGAAGGTCGGAACGAGCTCTCCGAAGCAGAGGGGCCAGTCCGGGCAGGCCAGGCCGGCGCCGTTGGCCCGCACCGCAGCCCCGAACCAGCACAGGATCCACACCGCGAAGGTGAGCGCACCAAACCAGACGGTCAGGTGTCGGGGACTCCGCACGCGCTCCGTCATCGGTCCTGCACGTCCTCCCCTCAGGGGCCAGCCGGGGGCGGCCCAATACCCCGCGACGGGGCGGTTCGCAAGCAGGCGGACCGGCCTGGGCAGGGCGCTCAGCGCCGGATCGACAGGGTCTCGAAGGTCGTGGTGAGCCGGTCCACCTCGGCCGGTGACAGCGTCAGCTGCGCCGCCGCGAGGTTCTCGCGCGCCTGCGCGGCGGTCCGGGCACCCACCAGCGCGGCCGTGATGCCCGGGCGGTGGAGGGTCCAGGCGATGGCCAGCTGGGCGTAGGTGGCCCCGTGGTCGTCGGCCAGGTCGGCCAGCCCCGCGAGCGCCTGGTTCACCAGCGCCCGGTTCTCCTGGCAGAACAGGGCCAGGGCCGCCCGCTTGTCCCCCTCCCGAAAGACCCGGTCCGCGGTCATCTTCCCGGTCAGCAGGCCCTGCTCGATGGGTCGGTAGACGAGCAGCCCGATGTCTTCGGCCACGCAGTGGGGCACCACGTCGGCCTCGATGTCCCGGGCCAGCAGGCTGTAGCGGGGCTGGTTCGACACCAGCGGCACGTCGCCCAGGGTGACCTGGGCCTCGGCCATCATCGCCGGGGTGAAGTTGGACACGCCGATGTGGCGGATCCAGCCCTTCTCCCGCAGCCCCAGGAGCGCCCCCATGGTGTCCGCTATCGGGGTGGTCGGGTCGGGCCAGTGGCACTGGAAGAGGTCGATGACCTCGACCCCGAGCCGCTGCAGGCTGCGCTCGCACTCCAGGGCCAGCGACTCCGGACGCAGGTTGCGGAAGACCCGCCGACCATCGGAGGTGGTGAAGAAGTGGGCGCCGTCCTCGCAGTCCCAGCGCAGGCCGGCCTTGGTCAGCACCAGGGCCTCCTCTCGGCGGCCGGCGATGGCCCGGCCCACCACCCGCTCGGAGTGTCCGAAGCCGTAGACAGGGGCGGTGTCGATGGCGCCCGCACCGGCGTCCAGGGCCGCCTGGATGGCTGCGATGGCCAGGGCGTCGTCGGTCCCGCCCCAGTACCAGCCGCCGATGGCCCAGGCGCCGAAGGTCACGCGCGGCAGGACGAGGTCGCTGCGGCCCAGCCGCGCGGTCGGGATCACTTGCCGTCGAACCAGTGCCAGGGGACCTCGCCCTCGGGCAGATCGATCGCCAGCTGGCGGCCCTCGCCGCGCTTCAGCCGGCCCTCGACCGCCCACTTCAGCGCCCGGGGGTAGATCTCCCACTCGACCTTCAGGATGCGCTTCTTCAGGGAGAGCTCGTCGTCCCCCGGCTTCACGGGCACCGCGCCCTGGCAGATGATCGGCCCGGTGTCGGTGCCGGCATCGACCAGGTGCACGGTGGCGCCGGCGATGCGGACCCCGTGGTTCAGGGCCTGGCGCTGCCCGTGGGTGCCCGGGAAGGCCGGCAGGATGGCCGGGTGGATGTTCAGGACACGGTCGGGGAACTCCGCCAGGAACTCGGGCGTGAGCAGGCGCATGTAGCCGGCGCAGCACACGTACTCGACCTCGTGGTCCCGCAGGACCTCGAGCACGGCCTGCTCGTGCTCCCGGCGGGAGCCGTAGAACTTGTGGCCGACGAACATCGCCGGGATGTGGTTCATCCGGGCCCGGTTCAGGCCGTAGGCGGAGCCGACGTTGCTCACGACCACCGCGATCTCGGCGGGGTAGTCCGGGTCCTTGCAGGCCTCGATCAGCCAGCGCAGGTTGGAGCCGCTGCCCGACAGCAGCACGCCGACGGGGACCTTCTTCACGCCCACGAGACCCCCTCGCCGGCGACGACGCGGCCGATGACGTGGTGCTCGAGCTCGGCGAAGGCGCCCAGGTCCTCGGGCCGGACCAGGCAGACCATGCCCACCCCGAGGTTGAAGGTCTGGAGCAGGTCGTCGCGAGACAGCCCACCGAGGCGCTCCAAGAGCCCGAAGATCGGCGGGATCGGCCAGCTGCCCCAGCGCAGGGACACGCCCAGGCCCTCGGGCAGCACCCGTGGCACGTTGCCCGGCAGCCCGCCGCCGGTGATGTGGGCCAGGCCCTGGAGCACCGGTCGCAGGCCCAGCAGCTCCTGGACGTAGATCCGGGTCGGGGTGAGCAGGACCTCGGCCAGGGGCTGGCCCAGGCCGTGGTCCTGGGACCAGTCCAGCCCGTCGACCAGGCGGCGGACCAGGGAGAAGCCGTTGCTGTGCAGGCCGCTCGACGGCAGCGCGACCACCAGGTCGCCTTCGCGGATGCCCGAGCCGTCCAGCACCTGGTCCCGCTCCACGACACCGACCGCGAAGCCCGCCAGGTCGTAGTGGCCGGGGCTGTACATGCCGGGCATCTCGGCGGTCTCGCCGCCGATCAGCGCACAGCCGGCCTGTCGGCAGCCCTCGGCGATGCCGGCGACCACGTGCACCGCCACCTCGGGCTCCAGGCGCCCGGTGGCGAAGTAGTCCAAGAAGAAGAGCGGCTCCGCGCCGCTCACCGCGATGTCGTTCACGCACATCGCCACCAGGTCGATGCCGATGCTCTCGTGCCGGCCCAGGCGCTGGGCCACCAGCAGCTTGGTGCCGACACCGTCGGTGCCCGAGACCAGGATCGGGTCCTGGTAGCGACCGAGGGCGAACAGTCCGCCGAAGCCGCCGAGGTCGCTGACCACCTCGGGCCGGTGGGTGGTCTTCACCAGGTGCTGGATGCCGGCGACGACGGCGTCGCCGGCTTCGATGTCCACCCCGGCCTGCTTGTACGCGTCCGCCATGGAGCGCCTCCAGGAAGAGGGCCCACCTAAGGCTCGGCCGCGCTGCGCGCCTGTGACGACTACTCGACGGGATCGCCGTCGCTCCCGTCGTCGTAGGGGGTCGATCCCGCGGCCACCAGCGTGTTGCTGACCTCGCCTTCGGCGTCGATGAACAGGGCCGCGAATTCGTACGGGGTGTTGTAGTCGAAGACGGTGCCCACCCGAATCGCCAGGCCCAGGGTGGCCTCGGTGACCTCGCAAGCGTCGCCGAGGCCGCTGTAGATCCGGTCGGTCGCGGGCTCGCCGCTGGTGTCGACGCTGTCGTCCAGCACCTCGTCGTACCAGATCTCCATCGTGCCCTGGTGGATGTCGCCGTCTTCATCGGTCAGGTGGAGCTCGAGCTCGACGGTGGGGTGGTCCTCGCCCTCGAAATTGTGCAGGCCGCCGTTGCCGATGGTGAGGCTGTCCGCGACGGGCGGGGTGTTCCCGCAGGCTTCGGTGTTGGTCCCGCCGGTGATGTCGGGGGGCTCGTCGCTGTCGGTGTTGCCGTCGCTGCAGGCCACCAGGGGCCCCAGGAGCAGCCAGCTCAGCCTCGTCATGGCTCGTCCTCCGAAGGGGAGCCTATCACCGTGGCCCGCGGGGTTAGGCTCGGCTCCGCATGCTGCGCAAGCCCCTCACGCCGAGCACCGCGTACCGCTTCCTCCGGGACAACCTGGGCAGTCTGCGCAAGGTCTACCTCAAGGGCAACGACGTCACCCGCCGCGGCGACCTGGGCACCCGCCGGGAGACCGTGCTGTTGCTCCACGGCTTCATGCAGACCCGGGCGGTCTGGGAGGTCATGGAGGATCGCCTGCGGTACGACGGCTTCGGGGTGTTCAGCTTCAACCTGGGCGGTCTGTTCTTCCGCTTCAACAGCCGACCCGTCGACGCCCTGGCGGAGATCGTCGCCGAGAAGATCGAGGGCATCTGCGAGCGCTACGGGCTGGACCGCTTCCACGTCATCGGCCACAGCAAGGGTGGGCTCATCGCCCGCAGCTATGTCCAGCACTTCGGCGGCGACCGCCGGGTGAAGTCCCTGGTCACCCTGGGCACCCCCCACCACGGGACCCCGACCGCTGCGGTCGGCGTGTGGCTGATGGGCGGCGGCGTGCTCTCCCGCAGCCCGCTGCAGATGCTCCCCAAGAGCCGCCTGGTGAAGCTGCTCAGCCGGGACACCTTCCCGCCGCACATCCCGCTGGCGAGCCTCTACAGCCGCCACGACCTGATCTGCCCCTACTGGTGCAGCGTGCTCCGGCCCAAGCCCGGCGAGACCAGCATGAAGAACCTGCAGGTCAAGAACGTGGGCCACACGGCGCTCACCTACGACCCGGGGGTCTACATCCTGGTGCGCAAGGAACTCGAGGCCGCCTCGGAGCTGTGGGCCGAGCGGGAAGGGGTGCCGAGCGTGGAGCGTCAGCCGACGTTCTACTGAGCGGCTACTTCGCGTCCACGCAGCAGCGGAACGAGAGCGTCGCGTCCTGGTAGCCGTAGCTCTCGTCGACGTAGTAGGCGCAGCGGTCGCCGCGCTCGGCGTTGCCGCGGTGGCCGCCCTTGACGATCTTGCGGCTGTCCTTGCCCGGGCGGGCGTCGCCGGTCCACTCGCGGAAGCCGCCGCTCAGGTCGTAGACGCCGTAGCTGGACACGCAGTCCGGGCGACCGCCGAGGGAGTAGGCCTCGTCCATGGACTCGCCGCACATGCTCGGGTCCCAGGTGTCGCCGTAGCTGTAGATGAAGTTGTTCGGGCCCTTGCAGGCCTTCTCCCACTCCAGCTCGGTGCACAGGCGCTTGCCGAACTTCCTGCAGGTCTCGTCGGCCGCGCTCCAGGTGACGT
>CAYFPX010000013.1:35695-46875 GCA_964344945.1 uncultured Enterobacterales bacterium | reverse complement strand
TGGTCCTTGATGTTCGGGAACTCGAAGCGGTCGATGAAGAAGGGGTTGACCTGGACCATCAAGGCCAGCGGCTCGCTGGAGTGGGCCATGGACATGTCTTCGGCGTGCAGGCGGCCCCGCACGAAGGTCCCGCCGGGGATGTAGACCATGTCCGGCTGCTGGGCGATCATGGCCTTGATCTCGGCCTCGGTCGGCAGCGGGTTGGACTTGAGCACCTGGTCCCGGATGATCTGGTCGCGCTTGCGGGCCTCCTCGACCGGGTCCGGGCCCTCGTTGACCAGCCGGTAGCCGCCGATCATGCCCACCACGCCCACGGCCACGCCCAGGCCGATCAGCACGGTCCGGTACGAGGTCGGCGCCGACTGGGCCTGCATGCCCGGGTCGAAGCAGCGCTGGATGTCGCGGATCATGTCGACCGCGGCCGGGTAGCGGTCCTCGGGGCTCGGGCTCAGGGCCAGCTCCACCACGTGGTCGATGTGGTCGGGCAGGTCGTCGCGCAGCTGGGTGGGCGAGAGGAAGGTGCCCATCGGGGTCTGGCCGCAGAGCAGCTCGTAGAACACGACCCCGACGCTGTAGATGTCGGCCTGGGACGTGCCGGGCTGCTCGTAGCCGCCGAGCTCGGGCGCCAGGTAGGGGTGCTCGCTCCGGTTCTCGAAGCCGTCGAGGATCTCGGCCGGGTCGAGCATGTCGCACATGCCCATGTCCGTGACCTTGAACTGGCGGACGATCCGGGAGCCGCCGGGTCCGGTGCGCTGGGTGTTGACCAGCACGTTCTCCGGCTTGAGGTTCCGGTGCACGAGGCCCGACTCGTGACCGGACTGCAGCGCCTCGAGGACCTTGATCACGACCGCGCAGGCTTCCTGCAGGGTGAAGGCCTGGCTGGACTGGGCGTACTCGTCCAGCAGGGCACGCAGGCTCTGGGACTTGAAGTACTCCTCCGTGTAGTAGAGGACGCCGTTGTGCTCGGCGACCTCGCCCAACCGGGTCAGCCCGGCGTGCTTGACCTGCTTGGCGCGGGCGAAGGCCTTCTGGAAGCGCTGGCGATCGCCGGGCTCCTGCACCAGGCTCGGGTGCAGGAACTTGATGGCGATGTGTCGCCCGGAGGCGATGTGGCGACCCAGGTAGGTGGCGCCGAAGAGCCCGGTTCCCAGGTGGCTCTCCACCTCGTACTTGCGGGAGACGACGTCTCCTCGGGCAAAGGTGATCCTGCTCGAAAGATCGGCCACGTCTGAATCGACCTCACATCTCAGCGACGGCTACACCCCTGCCTCGGCGTGGGGTGGATCGGCGGAACGGTATCACAGGCGGGGATCTTGACCCCTTCTGCTGCCCCGGAAGAATCGAACCACCCCGAGCGCCCCCCTCCGGAGGTCCCCTGGTTCCAGCTGCGAGGTGATCAAGGCGTGCACGCTGAGGGCCCACCAGGTGCCCACGGCGCCCACGAGGAGCACCACGCCGAGCACGGCCGACACCCGCACACCGCCGAGCTCCGGATCCCACAGGCCCAGCAGGACCGCGCCTGCGATGAGCGCGGCTCCCGCGCACGTGCCCAGCCCGATCTGCAGGCCGGCGGCCGCCAGGGTCCGGCGCAGGCGCTCGGCGTCCGGGTCCCGGGTCACGAGCTCCAGCCGGCCGCGCTCCAGGTCCGTGAACACCTGGTCCAGCTGGGCCGGCAGGCCCTTGAGGCTCCCCTGGGCCTGGACCATCAGCTTCAGGGCGTCGCCGGAGAGCTTCTCGGGGGAGAGCTGGCGGGCCATGAGGCGGCGGGCGTGGGGCTCGACCCGCTTCACCATGTCCGCGTCCGGGATCAGGCGGCGCAGGGTGCCGTCGACCAGGGAGGCCGCCCGGGCGAGCACGGCGTACTCCGGCGGCAGGCGGATCCGGTAGCGGGTGGCGACCTCGATGAATTCCAGCAGCGTCGCCGCCTGGCTCAGATCTTCCAGGGAGGCCCCGTGGTACTTGTCCATCAGCCGGGCGATCTCCCCCCGGAACTCGCGCAGGTCGATGCGGCCCTCCATGGCGCCCACCCGGTAGGCGGTGTGGGCGACCGTGTCCGGGTCCCGGAAGACCAGGGCGACGAAGATGGTGACGATCGTGTCCCGCATCTCCGGGGTCAGGGTCCCGCAGAGCCCGAAGTCCAGGAACGCCAGGCGGCCGTTGTCCTGGAGCAGCACGTTGCCCGGGTGGGGGTCCCCGTGGAAGAAGCCGTGCTCGAAGACCTGGGCCAGGGTGGCCTCGACCAGCACGTCCATGGCGCCGTCGACGCCGACTTCGCCTGGGGAGAGGGCGGACAGGGGCCGGCCGAGGACCCGGTCCATCACCAGGACCTTGCGGGAGGAGAGGTCCCGGTGGATGGCGGGCGCGATCACGTCCGGGTGATCCCGGAAGTGTGCGCCGAAGCGCTCCGCGTGGCGCGCCTCCTGGTGGAAGTCCAGCTCCTGGTGGATCGCGGCCTCGAACTCCTGGACGATGGCCACCGGGGTGTAGACGCCCGGCAGGGCGAGGCGACCCTCGAGCACCCGGGCGGTGCTGTAGAGGATGTGCAGGTCGCTCTCGATCACCTCGCGGATGCCCGGGCGCTGGATCTTGATCGCCACCCGACGACCGTCGAGCCGGGTGCCCAGGTGCACCTGGGCGATCGACGCGGAGGCCACCGGGGTCTCGGCCACCTCGGCGAAGGCCTCGGCCACCGGGCAGCCGAGCTCGGACTCCAGCACCGCGCGGGCCTCCTCCCAGCCCACGGGAGGGACCTCGTCCTGGAGCTTCTGGAACTCGACGAGCAGGTCCGCCGGCAGGATGTCCGGGCGCACGCTCAGGACCTGGCCCATCTTCACGAAGGTCGGGCCCAGCTCGATCACCACCTGGCGCAGGCGCTGGGCCCACGGGGCGCTGACCGAGCCCTCTTCGACACTCTCGTCGCCGATGAGGCCGCCGAAGCCGTACCGGGCGAGGACCGCCGTGATCCGCCGGATCCGCCCCAGGTCGTGCACGTCGATGTGCGGCATCCCGCGAGGCTAATCGATCCCGGGGCCCGGTTAGAGCGGGCAGATGGCCGACCTCTACTTCCGACAGCTGCTCGCCGGCCGGGACTTCGGCTCCGGCGACCCGACCGCGGCGATGATGCAGAACTACGTCTACGTCATCGGGGACCGGGACACCCGGGAGTGCGTGATCGTGGACCCCGCCTGGGCGGTCCAGGACCTGCTCGACGTGGTCGCCGAGGACGACATGACCGTCACCGGGGTGCTGGCGACCCACTACCACCCGGACCACGTGGGCGGCTCGATGATGGGCTTCAACGTGGAGGGGGTGGCCAGGCTCCAGGCCCTGAGCCCCTGCCCGGTGCACGCTCACAAGCTCGAGGTGCCCTGGATCCAGCGGGTCACGGGGCTGGAGGCCTCGGACCTGGTGGCCCACGAGGCCAACGACGTCGTCAAGGTGGGGGACATCGAGATCGAGCTGCTCCACACCCCGGGCCACACCCCGGGGTCCCTGTGCTTCCGCCTGAAGGACGCCCTGGTCGCCGGGGACACGCTCTTCCTCCAGGGCTGCGGCCGCACCGACTTTCCCGGCGGCGATCCGGAGGAGATGTACTACTCGCTGACCCAGCGGCTCTCGAAGCTGCCCGGCGACATGATGCTGTGGCCCGGGCATGCCTACGGCGGCGCCCACGCGCCCCTGGAGGAGGTCCGGCGGACCAATCCCTCCCTGCAGGTGCCTTCGCTCGAGGTGTGGCTGCGGGCGATGGGCGGCGGCTGAAGAGGCTCGCACCGGCAGCCCCCACCTGAACGTTCGTCTCCGGCGGCAGCCCTCGGGTGAACGTTCGTTCGTCTGCACACGAATCTGGCCTGATCTCGCGCCCTGGAGCCCCGGTCCAGGGACGTTCGACCCGAGGCGGGCGGTCCGAGCCACTCGAGACGAACGTTCACCCCGGGGCTGCCCCGGGAGACGAACGTCCGACCAGGGGCTGCCGGTCCTGGCGCTAGTACGCCCGGCCGAACAGCGCGATGTGGGTCGCGGGCTCACCGCTGTAGAAGCAGCTCAGACCCGCGACGTCCTGGTCTCCCAGCGGGTAGCAGCGGATCGTCGCCTTGGTCTCGCCCTTGATCACCTTCTCGGCGTCGGCGTCGTCCTTCCAGGCGACCCGGTACCAGCCGCCCTGGGCCTTGAGCTGGGTCTTGAAGGTCTCGTAGTCGCCGCAGTCGTGGATGTTCTCACCGCGGAAGCTACGGGCCCGCTCGAGCAGGCCGGTCTGGATGCCCGCCAGGACCTCCTGGACCTTCTCCACCAGCTCCGCCCGGGGGATGCCGAACTTCTGCCGGTCGATGCGGCTCTTGGCGAAGGCGCTGTCGTTGGCCACGTCCCGGGGGCCGACCTCGAGGCGCAGGCAGACGCCCTTGCGCTCCCACTCGTAGTACTTGGCGCCGGGCTTCATGTTGTCCCGGTCGTCCAGGTGCACCCGGATGCCCGCGGACTTCAGGGTCGCGGCCAGCTCGCGGCCGAAGGCCTCGACCTGCTCCTTCTCGGGGCCCTTGCGCCAGATGGGCACCACCACCACCTGGATGGGCGCGATGGCGGGGGGCAGGACCAGGCCGTCGTCGTCGGAGTGGGCCATGATCGCGGCGCCGACCAGGCGGGTGGAGACCCCCCAGCTGGTCGCCCAGACGTGGGTCCGCTCGCCCTGCTCGTCCTGGTAGGTGACGTCGAAGGCCTTGGCGAAGTTCTGGCCCAGGAAGTGGCTGGTGCCGGCCTGCAGCGCCCAGGTGTTCTGCATCATCGCCTCGATGCAGTAGGTCTCGACCGCGCCCGCGAACCGCTCGCTGGGGGACTTCACGCCGGTGACCACGGGAATCGCCAGGGTCTCCTCGGCGAAGGCCCGGTAGACCTCGAGCATCTGCTCCGCTTCGGCGACGGCCTCTCCCTCTGTGGCGTGTGCCGTGTGGCCCTCCTGCCAGAGGAACTCCGCCGTGCGCAGGAAGGGGCGGGTCTTCATCTCCCAGCGGACCACGTTGGCCCACTGGTTGATCAGGATCGGCAGGTCCCGGTAGGAGTCGATCCACTTGCCGTACATGTGCCAGATGATCGTCTCGCTGGTGGGGCGCACGATCAGCGGCTCTTCGAGCTCCGCGGCGGGATCGGGCTCGACGGCGTTGCGGCCGTCGGCGGCGGTGGTCGCGCGGAGCCGGTGGTGGGTCACCACGGCGCACTCCTTGGCGAAGCCCTCGACGTGCTCGGCCTCCTTGGACAGAAAGCTCATCGGGATGAACAGGGGGAAGTAGGCGTTGACGTGGCCCGTGTCCTTGAACCGGCGGTCCAGGTCGGTCTTGATCGCGTCCCAGATGGCGTAGCCGTGTGGGCGCAGCACCATGCAGCCCTTGACCGGCGAGTAGTCCGCCAGCTGGGCTTCGCGGATGAGGTCCAGGTACCACTTGGAGTAGTCCTTCTCTCGCGTGCAGATGGTGGACTGGCGGGCCATCGGGGCGCTCCTGTGACGATGTCGGCGGGGCCGGCACATAACGCCTGTGGGCCCGTTGCGATGCCCCATCCCGAGCGATATCAGCCCGCCCGGTCTGGACACGAGACCGGGCACCGGAGACGCCATGCCTGCCTCGCCCGCGGATCGCCTCGTCGTCAACACCATCAAGGGCCTGACCATCGACGCGGTGGAGGCGGCCCGGAGCGGGCATCCCGGCATGCCGATGGGCACCGCCGACCTGGCCTATGTGCTGTGGAGCCGCTTCCTGGTCCACGACCCCAGCGATCCCAGCTGGCCGGACCGCGACCGGTTCGTGCTCTCGGCGGGCCACGGCAGCATGCTGATCTACAGCCTGCTCCACCTGACCGGCTACGACCTCTCTCTCGGCGAGATCCGCAACTTCCGCCAGTGGGGGAGCCAGACCCCGGGCCACCCGGAGTACGGCCACACCGTCGGCGTCGAGACCACCACCGGGCCGCTGGGCCAGGGCATCGCCAACGCCGTCGGCATGGCCCTCGCCGAGCAGATCCTGCGAGATCGCTTCGGGGCCGAGCTCGCCGACCACTGGACGTACTGCATCTGCGGCGACGGCGACCTCATGGAGGGCGTCGCCGCCGAGGCCAGCAGCCTGGCCGGCCACCTGCAGCTCGGTCGGCTGGTCGTGCTCTACGACGACAACGAGATCACCATCGACGGCCGCACCGACATGGCCTTCACCGAGGACGTCGCGGGCCGGTACACCGCCTACGGCTGGCACGTCCAGAAGATCGACGGCCACGACCACGACGCCGTCGCCAGCGCCATCGAGGCCGCCCGGGCCAGTGACAGGCCGTCGCTGATCTGCTGCCGCACGGTCATCGGCCAGGGCGCCCCGAACAAGCAGGACACCTCGGGCGTGCACGGCGCCCCCCTGGGCCCCGACGAGCTGGTGCTCGCCAAGGAGACCATCGGCCTGGACCCGACGCAGAGCTTCGTGGTGCCCGAGGCCGCCCTGGCTACCTTCCGGGAGCGCAACGGCGAGCTCCGGGCACGGCGCGAGGCCTGGCAGGCCCGCTACGCCGCCTCGGCCAGGAAGGCCGAGTGGGACACCTGGCACAGCGACCCGGACCTCGACGCCATCGACTGGCCCACCTGGTCCGCCGACGACAAGCCCCTCGCCACGCGCAAGGCCTGCCAGGCGGCCATCAACGCCATCGCGGCCCGGGTCCCCAACCTGATCGGCGGCTCCGCCGACCTGTCCGGCTCCAACGGCTGCGTGCTCAAGGAGACCACCGCGCTCCAGGCCGACAACTACGGCGGCCGGCTGATGCACTTCGGCGTACGGGAGCACGGCATGGGCAGCGTGTGCAACGGCATGGCGCTGCACGGCGGCATCGTGCCCTTCAATGCCACCTTCCT
Organism: uncultured Enterobacterales bacterium; assembly: GCA_964344945.1. Lineage (GTDB taxonomy): Bacteria > Myxococcota_A > UBA796 > UBA796 > CAJQPC01 > CAYFPX01. The sequence continues at coordinate 40,001 of CAYFPX010000013.1, read as the reverse complement.
GGTGTTCCACGACTACATGCGCCCCAGCGTGCGCCTGGCGTCGATGATGGGCCAGCAGGTGGTGTTCGTGTACAGCCACGACAGCATCTTGTTGGGCGAGGACGGCCCGACCCACCAGCCGGTCGAGCACATGATGGCCCTGCGCCTCATCCCCGGCCTGGTGACCCTCCGGCCGGGGGACGCCAACGAGACCGCAGCCGCCTGGAAGGTGGCCATGGCGCGGACCGACGGTCCGACCTGCCTCGTGACCACCCGCCAGGGCCTGCCCCACCTGGCCGGCACCGCCGAGCTGGCCATGGCCGGCGTGGCCCAGGGCGCCTACGTCCTGAGCGACGCCGCCTCGGACGCCCAGGTGGTGCTCATCGGCACCGGGTCCGAGCTCCAGCTCGCCGTCGGTGCACAGGCCGCCCTGGCCGAGCAGGGCGTCGCCGCCCGGGTCGTCAGCATGCCGAGCTGGGCGCTGTTCGCCGCCCAGGACAAGGCCACCCGGGACGCGGTCCTGCCGCCGGGCGTGCCGCGGGTGAGCGTCGAGGCCGGACGCACCCTTGGCTGGCAGGCCTGGGTCGGACTGGACGGTGCGAGCGTCGGCCTCGATCGCTTCGGCGCCAGCGCCCCGCACACGGTGCTCGCCGAGAAGCTCGGCTTCACCGTCGACGCCGTGGTCGAGGCCGCTCGAAGCGTGATCTGAGTCCGGGATCCTGAGCCGACAATTCTCTTGACCACCCGGTCTCGGGTCGGCTTCACTTGGATCACGGCCCCCGCCCCGGGCTTCACTGTTCCTGCCTCCAGTGAGATCGGGTGCGGGGGGTCCTACTTTTTGAGGGCCCCCTCCGGAAACCCGCCCAGCTCCGGCTTGGGGCCCAGGTCCGGCGGCAGCGGCCCGGCGGCTTCGCTCGCCGCGGCGATCAGCTGGATCGCCCGCTCCAGCTGCGGATCCCGCCCCGCCGCGTAGTCCGCCGGCGTGAACGGCACGACCTCGTCGGGGTCGGTGCCGTGGTTCTCCAGGCCGTAGCCGACGTTGTCGTACCAGCCCGAGAACTCCGGCTGGGTCGTGATCGAGCCGTCCGCGAGGCGGTGCCGGGGCCAGATCCCGATGACCCCGCCCCAGCTGCGCTCGCCGATGAGCGGGCCCAGGCCCAGGCGCTTGAAGGCGTTGCCGAAGATGTCGCCGTCGGACCCGGCGAACTGGTTGGTGATGCAGACCAGGGGTCCCGGCATGGTGTAGCGGGGGTAGGCCCGGGCGCTGCCCCACCGCTGCTGGGACCAGCCGGTGACCTTGCGGGCCAGGCGGTCGAGCAGCAGGGTCGAGACGTGGCCGCCCCGGTTGTAGCGGACGTCGATGACCAGGCCGTGGCGATCCAGCTCGGCGACGTAGCTGCGGTGGAACTCGGAGAAGCCGTTGGGCCCCATGTCCGGCACGTGCACGTAGCCGCAGCGGCCGTCGGTGGCGTCGTGCACCGCGCGCCGGTTCCGACGCACCCAGTGGCGGTACCAGGCGTCGGCCGAGCCGCGCAGGGTCCTCACGGCAAGGGTGCGCGGGGGCTCGTGGCCGCGGGTCAGGGTCAGGGCGACCTCGCGGCCCGCCCGCTTCATCAGTGCCCGGTAGACCGGCTCGTCGGCCGCCAGGGGCTGTCCGTCCACGGCGACGATCCGGTCGCCGACCCGCACGTCCAGTCCCGGCCCGCGCAGGGGACTGCCGTCGGTCGGGGACCAGGCGTCGCCGTCGGCGATGGCGGTGATCCGGTGCTCGGCGTCGAAGGTCGCGGCCAGTCGCCCCGGGGTCCAGTGGGGCGGCTTGCGGCGGTCCCCGAGCATCTCGTAGGCGTGGGAGGTGCCCAGCTCGCCCTGGAGCTCCCAGACCAGGTCGCCCCACTCCGTTCGACCGCCGACCCGGTCCAGCAGCGCCGAGTAGCGGGTCCAGCAGGCCTCCCAGTCCACGCCGCTCATGTCGGCCACCCAGAACTGGTCGCGCATCAGCCGCCAGGTCTCTCGCAGCATCTGGGTCCACTCGGCCCCGGGGTCCACCTCGACCGAGAGCCGGTTCAGGTCCACCAGGCCGGTCTTGCGGCCGACCTTGCTGCTCGTGGCGTCCAGCTTGTCGGCGCTGCCCTGCACCACCCGCAGCTTCTTGGAGACCCGGACCAGCAGGTGCTTGCCGCCCCGGCCGGGCCGCACGCCGCTGATGCTGCTGAGCAGGGTCTTCTCCTGCAGGTCCACCAGGTCGAAGGCCTTCAGGGTGGACTCCGCCGGGATGCGCGTGTCCCGCCAGGACCGCTTGCGCACGCCCTTGATCGGGTTCTGCACGTAGAGCACCCGGTCCGGGGTGGCGCACAGGTCCTGGTAGCTGCCGGCGGCGATGGGGAGGCGGACCACCCGCTCGGCGATGCCGGACACATCGATCCGCAGCGGCTCGGAGGCCTTGCTCTTGTGGTCGTCGCCGTTCTTCTTGGGGCCCTTGAGGGTCCGGGGGGCCGGCTGCAGCGGGCTGGGGGTGTCGGCCGCCAGGGTGACCGCCATGATGCGCCCACCCCGCGCGAAGGCGTAGTTGAAGGTCAGGGTGTCGACGACCGGGTCGAAGTCCCGGGCGCTCAGGAAGTAGAGGTAGCGGCCCTTCGGGTCCCAGACCGGCGAGGTGTCCCGGAACTCCTGGGGGGTGACCGCCGTGGTCTCGCCCGTGGCGACCTGGGCGAGCTTGATCGCCCAGGTCTGCTGGGTCTGCATCAGGCTGTAGGCCAGCCAGGCCGAGTCCGGGGACCAGCTGAAGCCGGCCAGGCGGCCGTGATCGCTGTGGTCGAGGACCCGGGCCTCCCCGGTCTCCAGGTCCACGACCACCAGGTCCTGGCGCTGGTTGGTGAAGGCGGCGCGCCGGCCGTCGGGGGAGACCTCGAGGTCCAGGACCCGGCTGTGGGCCTCGGTGGCGCCCAGGCGGCGGGGTTCGGCCGTACCGGTGCGGTCGTACAGGGTCAGGGCCTCCTCGCCGCCGGCGTCGCTCACCGCCAGCAGGGTGTCGGCGTCGACGTGTCGGGCCAGGCGCAGGCGCACGCCGTGGGGCGGTCCGATCCGCAGCGCTGGGCCGTCCCAGAGCCCCAGCGCCCAGACCCCGCCGCGCACCGTGAGGGCCACGCTGTGGTCGTCTGGGTGGAGGTCGTAGTCCTCCAGGTGGTTCGCCGGGACCACGAAGCGGCGAGCCCGCTGGCTGCGGGGGCTCGCCAGGTCCACCTCCAGCTCCCGCTGCTCGCCACTGGCCAGGTCCACGCGCCAGAGCCGCGCGCCGGCGCCGTAGACCAGGGTGTCGCCACCCACGGCGGGGGAGCGGGCGGCGTACTCGCTGTGGCCCGCGATGAAGCGCAGGTCGCTGCCGTCGGCCGCGCAGCCCCAGATCCCGGCAAGACCCGTGTGGTCGCTGGCGAAGACCAGGCGCTCCCGGTGCCAGCGAGGACAGGCCTGGGCCATCGGCAGGTCCAGCTCCCGCCAGGCGCCGTCGCCCGCCGGGTCGACCCACAGGCGACCGGTGCGCCCGCCCCGGTAGCGCTTCCAGCGGGCCAGGTCGTCGCTGTGGCGGCCCAGGACCCGGGCGCCGTCCGGGCGCTCGTCCAGGGCGACCAGGTGACCCAGGTGCAGGGGCGCGGGCTCCCCGCCCGCCAGAGGCACCTCGTGGGCCATGACCAGGTGGCTGGAGGGCTGTCCCAGGGCGGTCCCGAAGCGGATGCGCTGGCCGTCTGGCGACCAGCCGAAGGGTCGGCAGCCATGCCCGACCCAGGTCAGGCGCCGGGGCTGCCCCCCCGCCAGGGGCATGACCCACACGTCCGGGGTGCCCTCGTCGTGGCTCGCATAGGCGAGCCAGGCGCCGTCCGGGGAGATGCAGGGGTGGCTCACCTCGCCCCGGCCGGCGGTGAGGCGGCGGGCGGTGCCGCCGGAGCGCGCCACCGACCAGAGGTCGTCTTCGCTGACGAAGACGACGGTGTCGCCGTGCACGGCGGGCATGCGCAGATACCCAGGGGTCATGGGTCCTCGAGGCTCAGGGGCGGGAAGAGGTGGAGGCGGTGGAAGTCGGGGGCGTCGCCCGGCACCGGGCTGTGGGCCAGGTAACGGCGCCGGGCGCCGACGCCGTGGATGGCGTAGGCGTTGGCCCGCCAGGGGAGGGGAGGGAGCCAGGCCGCCGGCAGCCGCGCGGTGACGGACCAGCGGTCGCCCACTCGGGACCAGGTGGCGTCGAGGTCCTCGGGGGTGGTGACCGGGGTGCGCACGCCGTCGAGCAGCAGCACCAGGTGGTGGCCGGCGGGGCCGAGCTCGACCTCGCCGGGCA
>CAYFPX010000013.1:5865-35685 GCA_964344945.1 uncultured Enterobacterales bacterium | reverse complement strand
GACCTCGTGTTCCCAGAGCTGTGGCGTGTGACCGGGGGGGTGGGGCGGCGGCGGATCGCCGTGGACGGTGGCCTCGACCAGCATGACCAGGTCCCCGTCGTCCCGGGCGAGACCGACTCTGGCGTGCTCCGGCGGCTCGGCCGGGTCGCCGTTCCAGGTGCGGTCGACTTCGAGCCACCTCACTCGGGCTCTTCGCCGGTGGGGCCCGGGCAGGCCAGGGACAGCAGCAGCACAGGGATCATCAGAGCAGCATAGCGCCGGCCATCAAAGCCTCAAGGGCGCTTGGAGGCGGCCGATCCCGGGGACCTGCCGGGAGGGATCGTGAGCGCGGAATTCCCTGTCTTCATCGGTGGCGCCGGTCGGTCCGGGACCACCCTCGTCGTCGATCTCTTCGGCGTGCACAGCCAGCTCTCGCCGATCTACGAGACCGACTTCGTCGCCCAGCTGATCCCCGAGCTCTTTGGCGGCCACCGTCGGCCACCCGAGGTGATCGAGGCCCGGGTCCGATCCTTCATGGACACCTGGACGGCGCCCCTGCCGCTCCGGCCGCACAACAAGCGGGAGTACGAGCGCTACCTGCACGGGCCCCACCACGTGCTCTTCAGCCGGGAGCAGGCCCTGGAGGCCTTGGACCGCATGTTCGAGGACCTGTCGGCCGGCGGTGGGCCGAGGGCCTTTCGCCGCTTCCTCGACACCCTCTTCGATGCCCACTGCGAGGCCAGCGGCAAGCCCCGCTGGATCAACAAGACCCCGGTCTACGTGCACCTGCTGCCCGCCCTGGACCAGCTCTACCCGGGCTTCCGCTTCGTGCACTGCGTGCGCGACGGCCGCGACGTGGCCGCGTCGGTGGTGACCCGTGAGTGGGGCCCCATGACCCACCTGGCCGGCGGAGACTGGTGGGCCCGCAAGGTCATGGACGGCCTGCGCTGGGGCCTGGCCCACCCGGACCGCTACCTGGAGGTCCGGTACGAGGACCTGCTGTGCAAGCCGGTCGAGACGATTCGCCAGGTCTGCGGCTTCTTGGGCGTGCCCGACGAGGCCTCCCGGATGGTCGCCGCGTACGACGAGGGCGCCGGCCGCCTCGACGCGACCCGCGCAGGCGGCTGGCGGCTGGCCTTCGCCCCCGAGGAGGCCATCGCCTTCGAGGCCCGGCACCGGACGATGCTGCAGCACCTGGGGTACCCGCTGGGTGGCGGGATGCAGCAGGCGGGCTGACCCTCAGCGAGCCCGCACCTCCAGCCGCACCGGGTCCTTTGGCCGGGTCGTGACCGTGGGCACCAGCCGCAGGGGCGCGTCGTCCACCGGCGCCAGCCGGAAGCGCTTGAGCAGGGTCGCGAGCACGAGCCGGGCCTCCATCGCCGCGAAGGCCTGGCCGATGCACACCCGCGGGCCGCCGCCGAAGGGGAAGTAGGCGAACTTCGGCAGGGACTCGTCGAGCGCGGGGGTCCAGCGCTCGGGCCAGAAGCTGTCCGGGGCGTCCCACCAGCGGGGGTCGCGGTGGATGGCGAAGGCGGGCAGCACGATCAGCGAGCCCTCGGGGATGTCGTAGCCGCCGAGGGTGTCGGGCTGCTTCGCCTGGCGGCCGATGATCGAGGCCGGCGGGTAGAGCCGCATCGACTCCTTGACCACGCTGTCCAGGTAGGGGAGGGCGCGCAGGTCGGCCATGGTCGGGTCGCGGTCGCCCAGCCCCTCGTCCAGCTCGGCGGCCAGCTTGCGGTCGGCCTCTGGGTGCCGGGCGAGCAGCCAGGCGGTGTAGGTCAGGGCCAAGGAGGTGGTCTCGTGGCCCGCGAGCAGGAGCGTCAGCACCTCGTCGCGCAGCTGGGTGTCGTCCATGCCCTGGCCGTCTTCGTCTCGGAGGTCCAGCAGCATCGAGAGCAGGTCGTCGCCCTCGCTGCCCTGGGTGCGCTTCTCCGAGATGATGGCGGCGACGACCTCGTCCAGCTCCTCCCGGGCTCGCAGGAAGTTCCGCACGGCGGGCGTCGGCAGCCACAGGGGCACCGGCACCACCGAGGAGAGGGTCTGCTCGAAGAAGGCGCCCAGGCGCAGGAAGGCCTCGCCGACCTTGCGTCCGGCGTCGCCCACGTCGACTCCGAACAGGGTCCGGATGGCGATGTCCAGGGTGATCTCGTTGAAGTCCCGGTCGATCGTGCGGGTCTCGCCGGGCTGCCAGTCGGAGAGGCCCTCGACCGTCGAGGCCACCATGGTCTCGCCGTAGCCCGCGACCCGCCGGTGGTGGAAGGCCGGGGCCATCAGCCGGCGCTGGGCGAGCCAGCCGTCGCCCTCGGCGGTGAGCAGGCCGTTGCCCAGCAGGGGCTTGAGCCGGCCGTTCAGCTCGCTGCGGCCGTAGACCTTGCGCTTCTTGACCATCACCTCCTCGACCAGGTCCGGGTGGTAGACGAGGTAGGCGCCCAGGCCGGCGAAGCGGGTGTAGGAGATGTCCCCGTACTCCCGCACCACCCGGCGGACGAAGCCCAGGCCGTCGTTGCGCACCTCGCGCACGGGGCCGAAGAAGGGCAGGCCCTTGGGGCCGTCGGGTCGGGTGATCGCTTCCATGGGGAGCTCCGGGGTCAGGACGCGACGAGCGCGCGCAGGGTGGGTTCGTGGGCCCGCAGCGGGGTGGTGCCGCCGTCCAGGAAGCGCTGGAGGAGCAGGCCGCGGAGGAAGAGGAAGGTCGCCTGGGCCGCTCGCGGGTCGGCGATGCCCAGCACCTGGCCCAGGGTGTCGAAGAAGCGGCCGTGGTAGGCGAGCAGGGCGCCCCGGACCTGGTCGGAGGTCGGGTCGATGGTCTGGGCCCGCAGGTACTCGATCAGGACCAGGAACTGCTGGACGAGCCGGGTCTCGTGGGCCTCGATGTAGTCGAGCAGCACGGCGACGGGATCGTCGATCTCCGCGGGCAGGGCGGCGACCGCGGCCTCCAACTCCCGGCGGGCCACCGCCTCGACGACCCCCTCGAACACCGCCTCCTTGCTCGGGAAGTAGTGGTAGAGCGTGCCGGTCGAGACGCACAGCGCCTTGGCCAGCCGCCGCATGGTGAGGCCGGCGAAGCCCTGGTCCGCGAACAGGGCGACACAGCGCTCGATGAGGTCTGCGCGCACGGCTTCTCGGTCGACGACTCTGGGCATGGTCCTTTTTATATCGAACGTTCGTTATGTAAACAACTCCGAGCCGAAGAAAGGTGGTCCCGACGGGGAACCGCTGGCAGAGTCCTGTCGTACACACGGGCGAATTCCCCCCTGGAGGATCCCGGATGCCCCGTCGCACCGCCCTGCTCCTGGCCCTCGGCGCCCTGGTGGTCGCAGCGACTCCGCTGCTGCTGCCCCCCGCCACCGCCGGAGATGAGCCCGTGAAGACGACGACCGCGGCCAAGACGGCCCTCGAGCCCGCCGCCATGAGCGAGGCCGACTGGAAGGCCGTGCTCACCGCTCACGAGTACTACGTCCTGCGCCGGGCGGGCACGGAGCGAGCCTTCACCGGCGAGTACTGGGACCACAAGGCCCAGGGCACCTACGTGTGCGGGGGCTGCGGCGAGCCGCTGTTCTCCAGCGATCACAAGTTCGAGAGCGGCACCGGCTGGCCCTCGTTCAACCAGGCCATCGCCGACGGCCAGGTCGCCACCAGGACCGACCGCTCCCTCGGCATCGAGCGGGTCGAGATCCTGTGCGCGAAGTGTGACGGCCACCTGGGCCACGTCTTCCCGGACGGCCCGGCGCCCACGGGCGAGCGCTACTGCGTCAACTCGGCTTCGCTGGACTTCGTCGCCGCGGACTGAACCAGCGTGAAGGTGTCCAGGGCCCGGCCCTGGATGTCCTGGAACACGCAGTCCGCCCGGTCGACCTGGCCGCCGGGAGCGAAGGTGCAGATCAGGGCCCCGCTCGCGGCCCCCTGGGTCTCGGTCCACACCGACGACCACCAGGGGCCGTCGTTGTGCTGCTTGCGCACGCTCTGGCCGCCCAGGCCGCTGACCCAGGCGACCGTGGCGCCGTCGCGCAGGAGCAGGGGACCGTCGGCCACCTCGAAGGTCGGCTCGTCGGAGAACCCGGTCACCAGGTGCGTCCGGCTGTAGGCGTGCTCGTGGCCGGTGGAGACCAGGGCTCCGTGGCGGCGACAGGTCTCGTAGACCCCCCAGCCGGTGTCGTTGCCCTTGCGGCCGGTCTGCAGGGCGTGCTGGTTCTTGTGCCAGGTGCAGACGGACCAGGTGTGGGGGCTGGCGGCGAGGTGCCCGTCGAGCCAGGCCTCGTGGGCGGGGGCGCCCCCGGTGTTCTTGACCCCCACACCGCTGAGCAACACCTGCAGCCCGCGGAAGGTGCAGACCTGGGTGATGCCCGTGGAGCCTTCGCAGGAGAGCTCCGGGGTCCGCGCGGCCCGGGCGTCGAGCAGCGCCGCGTAGTCGTCCCAGACCCTGCGATCGTGGTTGCCCACCGCCGCCACGTAGGGGAAGTCCGGCCCCAGGACGCCGTCGACCATCGCCTCCCAGGCCGGCGGATCGAAGACGTAGTCCAGGTCACCGGCGTGCACGACCAGGTCCACGCCCGCGTCCTTGATCAGCCGCAGCACGGCGTGGCTGTCTTCGGTGAGGCCCTGGTCGCCGATGAAGGCGACGACGGTGTCCGGGGCGACCTCGACCCGCGGCGCGTCCGCGGCGAGCAGGACCCCGAGCAGCAGGGGCGTCAGGAGGTCACCAGCACGGCGCGGACCGGCGAGGCGTCGCAGCCCGCGAGCTTCAGGGGCAGGGCGACGAGCGTGTAGAGGCCGGGGTCGACGTGGTCCAGCACCACGCCTTCGAGCACACCCAGGTCCCGCGCCAGCACGGCGTTGTGGCTCAGCAGTACGGTGTCGTCGAAGAGGTCCACGCTCGGCGTGTCCAGACCCACGAGCACGACCCCGGCGTCCGCCAGGTGGGTCACCAGGGCTGGAGACAGGCTGGCGAAGTCGGTGTTGAAGGCGTCGGGATCGGGGAAGGTGCCGGTCTTGAACAGCACCCGGGGGGCCTCGACGGGGCCGGGCAGGTGGGCCGGGGTCAGCCGCTCGCCGCGGCCGACGTCGACGGCGATGACCTGGCAGGGCCCGTAGTACCGCTCCAGGTCCCGGTTCGCGATGTCGGGGGCGCCGCGGCCGTAGTGGTTGGGCGCGTCGGTGTGGGCGCCGACGTGCACGGTCGTCGTCACGCTGGACAGGGTCAGGTTGTCGCCCTGGTCCAGGTCGAGGGCCACCGACCGGGAGAAGCCGACGTCGCCGGGCCAGACCGCGATGCCGGGGTGCACCAGCGGCGAGATGTCGATGATCACGGCAGCGCGACCACCTTGAACTCCACCGCGATCGGCGTCGGCAGCGCCCGCACGGCCACGGTCGTCCGCGTGGCCCCGATGGGCGCGAAGGTCTCGCCGTAGACCCGGTTGTAGTCCTGGAAGTCCCGGTCCATGTCCACCAGGAAGGCGGTCACGTCCACGACCTTGTCCAGGCTGGACCCGGCGGCCTCCAGGATGCGCCGCACGTTCTCGATGACCGCGGCGGTCTGGGCGGCGACGTCGTAGTCCCGGGGGTTGCCGTCGGCGTCGCGGATGGGGCCGCCGGGGATGGCGTCGGTGTCGGGCTGCCGGGGGCCGACGCCGCTCAGGTAGAGCAGATCGCCGACCCGCCGGGCGTGGGGGTAGGCGCCGACGGGCCTGGCGGCGGACTCGGTCGTCACGGTGCCCGCTGGCGCCGCAGGAGGAGCGGGAGCCGCCGCCGGGCCGGAGGGAATGCTCATGCCCGCGTCCAGCACACCCCGGTCGCCGCCGTAGACCTCGACGTCGTCCTCGTCGAACTCCTTGTCGCCGACGCCACGGGCGGTCGGGGTGAGGGTGACGACGCATCCGCCGGTGCCGTAGATCGGCTCGTAGCCCAGGACCTCGCCGTCGTACCGGTTGTGCTGGCCCATCACGGCCGACATCCACCACATGGGCTTGAAGTTCACGACCTTGTGCACCCGGACCTGCTTGTGGATCTCCCGGGAGAGCTGGGCCACGTCCTCGAGGCGCCCGTCTCCGAGGAACTCCAGGAGCTTGCGGTTCCACTCGTCGTCCTTTGGGGAGTGGATGTGGTCGTCGGCCGGGTCGATGAACTCGGTGAAGAGTCGGTTGCTCAGCGAGGACACGACCACGACCGCCGCCTTGCGACCGCTGGCCTCCAGGGCGTCCCGGCAGGCCTTGCCGAGCACGATGGTCTCCGCCCGGTCGGCGTAGATGTTGCTGCTGACCACGACGATCGGGAGGTCGTCGTCCGGGTTGAGCAGGCGGTTCGCCACGACGGAGCCGGTGTCCACGGGGAAGCCGTCGTAGGCCACGGTCCGGGCCATCAGCCCCCGGGCCTGGGCCGCGGCGACGATGCCGTGGGCCAGCTCGGTGTCCACGGTGAAGCGGTAGGGGATGGAGCCCAGATCGTGGAAGTTCTCGTCCACGTGCACCCACTCCGGGTGGGGGTGGGCCTGGACCTGGTGGCCGATGATCGACGGCCACATGGTGCTGTAGAGGAGCAGCACGTCGGCGCCACTGGCCCGGACGTGGTCGCGAGCGGCCTCGTAGGCGTCGCGGATGCGCCGCCAGCCGGGGTTCTGATCGGGGGCCAGCAAGGGCTGGGGCAGGCCGGTGGCCAGCACGCCGGTGACGACGGCACTCACGGGGACACCTCCTCCGGAAACCAGCCCGCGACCACGTTGCCCGTGCCGATGACCGTGCCGTAGGCGTAGACCTCGGCGCCGTAGGTGGGGAAGCCCAGGGCCGACATCAGCCAGGTCAGGCTGCCGGCGTCGGCCTCGGACACGGCCTGCTCGATGAACTCCGGCATCACGTCGACCAGCTCCTGGCTGCGCCCCTGCTTCATCATCTCGATGAGCTTCATGTCCCACAGGTAGAGGCCGTGGTGGGTGATGTGCTCCCGGCTCATGTCCTCGGGAATGGCGGTCTCGGTCGTGAAGTGCCGGTGGCTCAGGCTGTTGCTGCTGAGCAGCACCGCCCGCTTGCCGCTGGCCTCGACCGCCGCCCGGGTCGCCCGGCCCAGGGCCAGGGACTGCTCCCGCATGACCTCGACGCTGTACCAGGCCGTCGAGCGGTTGGAGCTGATGCTCACGATGGGCTTGTCCCAGGCCGGGTTCGCCAGGTGGCAGCTCACGATGGTGCCGTAGTCGACCCGGAAGTCCGGGTTCTCCATCATCTTCACCACCAGGCCCTCGGCCGCGGCGGCGTCGTGGATCGCCCGGGACAGGGCCACGTCGACGTCCAGCTCGTAGTTGTAGCGGAACAGGTTCGGGAAGATGGGGTCCACGGACTTCGACCTGAAGTGCGGCACGCCCAGGAAGTGGGTGCCCACGTAGGTCTGCCAGTGGGGCGAGTGCACGATGATCACGTCGTGCTCGGGCAGGTCCTTGCGGAGCCGCTCGTACCCCCACCGCAGGTTCTCCCAGCCGCACTCGGCGGTGGGCTCGTTCTGGGGGGGGTTCTCGGCGTAGATGAGGTGGGGCGGGTGAGGCGCCAGGGCCCCCGCCACGATGCGTCCGTCGGCCATCAGGTCAACTCGATGCAGATGTTGCGGCTCTCGCTGAAGAATTCGAGGGAGTAGCGGCCGCCTTCGCGGCCCACGCCGGAGTCCTTGACCCCGCCGAAGGGCACCCGCAGGTCCCGCTTGAGCCAGGTGTTGACCCAGACCATGCCGGTCTCCAGGTCCCGTGCGACGCGGTGGGCCCGGCCCAGGTCGCTGGTCCAGACGCTGGCGGACAGGCCGAAGACCACGCTGTTGGCGATGGCGACGGCCTCGGCCTCGGTGTCGAAGGGGTGCACGGTCACGACCGGTCCGAAGATCTCCTCGGTCGCTGTGCGGCAGGTCGGGGCCAGGCCCGTGATGACCGCGGGCTCCAGGAAGTAGCCGTCCTTGCAGCGCTCGGGCAGCGCCGCCGGCGGGCCGCCGCAGTGCACGGTGCCGCCCTCTTCCACCGCCAGCTCCAGGTAGCTGGCGACCTTGTCCCGGTGGGCTTCGCTGACCAGGGCCCCGACCCGGGTGCCGCGGACGGCCGGGTCTCCGGCCCTCCAGGTCTTCGCCCGCGCCACCAGGCCCTGCACGAAGGGCTCGTAGACCGAGCGCTCGACCAGGATCCGGCTGCCGCACAGGCAGATCTCGCCCTGGTTGGCGAAGGCCGCGCGGGTCGCGCCGTCGACGGCCTCGTCCAGGTCGGCGTCGGCGAAGACCAGGGTGGCGTTCTTGCCGCCGAGCTCCAGGGAGAGCTTCTTGAACAGCGGTGCCCCGGTGGCCGCCACGATGCGCCCGGTGGCGGTGCCGCCGGTGAAGCTGATGGCCTGGATGCCCGGGTGCTCGACGATGGCCTGGCCGACCTCGGGGCCCAGGCCGTGGACCAGGTTGAAGACCCCCGCCGGCGCCCCCACCTCGGCGAAGACCTGGGCCAGCAGGTCCGCGGTCAGGGGCGTGAGCTCGCTGGGCTTGGCGACCACGCAGTTGCCCATCGCCAGGCTCGGCGCGACCTTCCAGGTCAGCAGGTAGAGGGGGAGGTTCCAGGGCGTGATGAGCCCGACCACCCCCAGGGGCTGGCGCAGGGTGTAGTTGAGGGCCCCGTCCATGTGGAAGGCGTCGTCGCGGTCGTGGCGGACCGCGCCGGCGAAGAAGCGGAAATTGCGGATCGCCCGGGGGATGTCCACGCTGCGGGCCAGGTCCCGGGGCTTGCCCTGGTCCTGGCTCTCCAGGGCGACGAAGTCCTCGAACCGGGCCTGGATGCCGTCGGCGATGGCGTCGATGAGATCGGCCCGCTCGGCCACGCTGGTGCGGCCCCAGCCGGCGTCGAAGGCCGCGCGGGCCGCCGCCGCCGCCGCGGTCACGTCGGCGGCGTCGCTCCGGGGGATGCGCGCCAGGAGCCCGCCGGTCGCCGGCTCCACGTCGTCGAGCAGCCGCCCGCTCGCCGCGGGCGCGAAGGTCCCGCCGATGAAGTTCTGGACGGTCTTCATCGGATGTACTGCTCCCAGTCGTAGTACCAGCGGTCGTCGTCGGGGTCCCACTCGTCCCAGGTGGGCGTGGCTTCGAGGGCGGCGAGCCGGTCCGGCGGCACCACGCCGGGGACGATGAACGCCTTCTGGCGGTGCAGGCTGTAGGGGTTGCGCAGCTCGAAGCCGAGCACGCCGAGCACCGCCCGGGCCACGTACCAGGTGGCCTGGGCGTTCCAGCCGTGGGCGATCTTGATGACCACGCCCAGGCCGTCCGGGTAGTCCGGGTGGAGGATGGCCATGCCGAGCAGGCCGTCGGCGCCCTCCTTGGCGATGACCCGGCCCTCGCCGGCCTTGATGATCGAGCTGTCCAGGCGGTTGAAGCCGCCGACCAGGTCCGGGTGGCGCACGATGGCCTCCCAGATCCAGTCCTCGTCCTTGGTGGCCGCCAGGCCGGCGTAGAGCACCGCCAGCTCGCTCACGGTGTTGCTGGCGGTGGGCAGGCCGCAGCCGTCCCGGGCGACCCGGGCCGGGGTCCAGTCCGGGCCCAGCCAGCGCCGCAGCACGTCGACGTAGGCCTGGAGCAGGGGGTGCTGGGGCAGGGTGTAGCCGGCGCGGTCCCAGCCCTTGAGCCGGCAGCCCCGCAGGATCGCCGCGTGCTCGCCGGAGCAGCAGTGGTACCAGCGCCGGGCCCGGCGGACCTGGCGGCCGAACTGCACCAGGGGCACGTCCAGCGGGGTCTGCATGAGCCCCCACTCGGACTCGCTCAGGATGCTCTGGGCCGCCGCCACGTGCTCGGTCTCGCCGTTGTGGGAGGCGACCGAGATGGCCTTCTGTCGCCAGTCCAGGACCGGGTCCAGGTCGTCGGTGAAGACCTTCATCGTGAAGGGCTTCATCATCGAGCGGCCGTAGCAGAGCACGTTGCCGCCGAAGCTGTGGACCACCTGGCCGCCGGAGGCCCAGGCGACAGCGCCGTGGATGGTGGTCTCGCTCACGCCGTTGCGGCGGTAGTCGACCAGGGGCTCCCACTCGACGTCGCGGCCGGTGGGGATGCCCTCGACCTGCTCGCCCAGGGGGCTGGTGGGGAAGATGCCGCTGCCTGGGCGGCCCGGGCGCACGCTGCTCGGGGTCTTCATGCTGAACCCTCGATGAGCGGGATGACCCGCTCGTGGAAGGCGGCCATGTTGCGCATGACCCGGTCGCAGTCGTGGTTGAAGAAGTCGAACCACAGCATCAGGCGGTCGTCCGGGTGGAAGCGCTCCCGGGCCTGCTGGGCGATGTCCTCGGCGTTGCCGATGAGCGCGTTGGTGGCGGCCTTCTCGACCTTGGCCGGATCGATGGTGCCCTGCAGCGCCTTCCAGTAGGCGCCCAGGGCCTCGCGGGCCTCCTGGTGGGCGGCCTCGCGACGGCTCTCGGGGGTCAGGCCGGGCTCCTCGTTGAGGAAGACGAAGGTGGTGCGCGGCATGTAGCTGCGCTGCCAGGGGCCGCCGTCCGGGTGGTACGCCGCCGCCATGCGGGTGTGGGTGTCCTCGATGACCGCGGGCTGGGTGATCGAGAGGTTGAAGACCTGGACCGGGCAGAGGCGGTTGACCGCCTCCTGGAGGGGCTTGTCGTGGCTGCCCAGCACCAGCTGGACCAGGTCCCGCCGCCACTCCCGGGGCACGATCTGCAGGGGCTCGAAGGTGAAGCGCCGGGGGATGGGCACGGCGTCGCCGCGCGTGCCCGCCGCGTCCTGGACCCTCGCCCAGTCCCCGTCGCTCCGGAAGTTCGCGCGGGTCAGCACGGTCTCGCGCACGTCGTCGCTGCCCAGCACCTCGCCGCGCAAGAGCCGCAGGAAGATCTCCGCGGCCTCCCAGAAGATCTGCCCCCGCAGGGCCGGCCAGGCGGCGGCCTCCACCGGGCTCCGGGCGTCGATCCCGTACGGCCGGTTCATGAACTCGAAGCGCCCGCCGGAGAAGCCCACGTGCACCCGCCGGGTCTCCGCGGGGTCCAGGCCGTGCAGCGCGGTGAAGGACGCCACCCGCTCCGCCGCGGCGATGGGCCCGCCGTTGCACAGGATGTTCATCACCGCCGAGCCCGTCTCGATGCGCTTCGTGCGGGCGAAGACGGCGTGGCTCAGGTTGAAGATGTCCGCGTTGAGCCCGACCTCGCCCTCCCAGTGGGGCACGACCGGTCGGCGGGTCTTCTTCTGGACCTGGGTGCTCAGGTGGCTCTCGGCCACCCAGGCGGTGCCGTAGCCGAGCTGATCCGCCAGCACGACCTGGCGGAAGAAGTTCTCGAACATGACCCGCTCGGGCGGCGTGACGCCGTCCACCGGGGTCTGGCTGATGGAGAAGAAGACGTCGTACTTCATGGCACCGTCCCTGGGGGCGGTCCTAACGCACCGGACCTCCCGACCGGGTGAGGTAGAACGCCAACATGCGGACGCTGCTCGCCTTCCTCTCGATCCCCCCCTTGCTGGGTGGTTGTGCCTGGGTGACGGACGCCGAACACCAGGCGCTGGTGGGCCGCTTCGGTCCCCCTCGAGAGACCTGTGTGGGCGCATCGTGGACAGGGTGCTGCAGCTGCACGGGGGCTACGGCTACTCCGAGGAGTACCTCATCGTGAGGCCGTACCGGGAGGCGCGGGTGACGCGGAGCTACGAGGGGACGAGCGGGATCCAGCGCATGGTCATCGCGCGGGAGTTGTTGGGGCGCTGAGGGGCCTGGTCTTCCCGTCTCCCCGAGTGCCCCGAATCAGCCACCCGGGCTATCTTCTCGGTCGTGGAGGACGCGGAGATGGCAGGACCCCGAGTGGCGCTGGTCGCGCTCCTGTGCTTCCCCCTGGTGTCGTGCCTCCCTTCCCACGATGACTACTGTGCCGTGCGCTGGCAGGTGATGGACAAGGACGACGACGGCTACGTCGACGCCCGCTACACCCAAGCCGATCTCGACGACCGCTGCCAGACCCCGGAGCTGGTCGGTCTCGGTGACTGCGACGACGCAGACCCATCGGTCAACCCGGCGGGTGTGGAGGTCTGCGACGACTTGGACAACGACTGCGACGGCCAGATCGACCCCGAAGACGCAGAAGACCCTCGCACCTGGTACCTGGACGCCGACGAGGATGGCTACGGCGATCCCGCCAGCAGCACCGACGCCTGTGCCCAGCCCGTCGGCTTCGTGGACAACGCCAGGGACTGCGACGACACCGACCCGGACCTGAATCCCGACACAGTCTGGTACGGGGACGCCGACGGGGACGGGTTCGGCACCGAGGAATACAAGCGCCTCAGCTGCGAGCAGCCCGACGACTTCGTGCCCTTGGCGGGGGACTGCGACGACACCGACCCCACCCTGAACCCGGACACCCCCTGGTACCCGGACGCGGATGGGGACGGCTGGGGGACCGACGTGGGCGTCGTGACCAGCTGCGATGAGGTCCCCGGCTCCGTGCGCGCCTCGGGTGACTGCGACGACGACGAGCTGACGACGTTCCCCGACGCCGACGAGTACTGCGACCAGGTCGACAACGACTGCGACGACGAGGTCGATGAGGACCACGCACTGGACGCCGCGACCTGGTGGAGCGACGACGACGAGGACGGCTTCGGAGACCCTGATGGGGAGCAAGTCGCCTGCGACCAGCCGTCCGGTGCGGTCGACAATGCTGAAGACTGCAACGACAACAACGACACGATCCACCCCGACGCGGTCGAGGTGTCTTGCGACGGGGTCGACGACGACTGCGACGGAACGGAGGACGACGCCCTGGACGCGGGGACCTGGTACCTCGACGGTGACACCGACGGCTACGGCGACGACAGCGCCTTGCTGACGGCCTGCGAGGCACCCAGCGGCTACGCCGACCATGGCGGCGACTGTGACGACGCCAACCGGACCATCCACCCCTACGCAGCAGAGGTCTGCGACACGGTCGACAACAATTGCGACGGCGAGACCGACGAGGACACCGCCACAGACGCCTCGACCTGGTACGCGGACGGCGACTCCGACACCTATGGCGACCCGGACACGACCACCACCGCCTGCGGGGCTCCCAGCGGCTACGTCGCCGACGCCAGCGACTGCGACGACGCGAACAACACCGTGAACCCAGCGGCGACCGAGGTCTGCGACGACGTTGACAACGACTGCAACGGCACGGTGGACGACGACTCCGCCGCCGACGCCGCAACCTGGTACGCCGACGCCGACGAGGACTCGTTCGGCGACCCGCTCTCCACCACAATCGCCTGTGACGAGCCCAGCGGCTACCTGGCTGACGCAAGCGACTGCGACGACACCGACTTCGGGGTGAACCCCGACGCCGAGGAGCTCTGCGACACCGTCGACAACGACTGCGACGGCGACACCGACGAGAGCACCGCGACCGACGTCTCGACCTGGTACGCCGACAGCGACGGAGACGGCGACGGAGACGCAGCCACCACCCAGCGGAGCTGCTCCCAGCCCACCGGCTACGTCGGCAACACCGACGACTGTGACGACGGCGACGCCTCGGTCAACTCCAAGGCCACCGAGGTCTGCGACACCGTCGACAACGACTGCGACGGCGACACCGACGAGGACTCCGCCGCCGACGCCGCCAGCTGGTACGCCGACGCCGACGGCGACGGCTTCGGCGATCCCGACTCGTGGACCACCGCCTGCGACCAGCCCACCGACCACCTCTCCGACGACACCGACTGCGACGACGGCGACGCCTCGGTCAACTCCGACGCTTCAGAGGTCTGCGATGGCGTCGACAACAACTGCGACGGCACCATCGACGAGGACAGCGCGGCCGACGCCGCCACCTGGTACGCCGACTCGGACGGCGACGGCGAAGGTGACCTGGCCACCATCGACTTCGCCTGTGACCAGCCCTCCGGCTTCGTCGCCAACACCGACGACTGCGACGACTCCGACGGGGCGGTCAACACCTCGGCCACAGAGGTCTGCGACGACGAAGACAATGACTGCGACACCAGCGTGGACGAGGGGCTGACACTCACGACCTGGTACGCCGACAACGACGGCGACGGCTACGGCGACCCCGACGACTCCCAGGACGACTGCGGCGTGCTGAGCGGCTACGCGACAACCGGGGACGACTGCGACGACGACGACAGCGCGGTGAACCCTGGGGCCTCGGAAGTCTGCGAGGACGGCGTGGACAACGACTGTGACGGGACGTCGAGCGGGTGTTGGTTGTCGGGGACTGTGAGCTTGTCGGACGCCGATGTGATCCTGACGGGGGAGAGTGCGGGGGACGAGGCGGGCACGAGCGTCGCTGGTGTCGGAGACCTGGATGGCGACGGGCTCAGCGATCTCTTCGTGGGTGCGCCCCAGGAGAGCGCTGCGGGCGCCGCCTATGTCTTCTACGGGCCGGTGACGTCGGGCTCCCTGGGCGGCGCAGATGACGTCCTCACGGGGGCCTCGGGCTCCGAGCTGGGCGGCTCGGGCGCGTCGGCGGGGGATCTCGACGGCGACGGACTGGAGGACCTGGTGGTCGGCGCTCCAGGCGAGGGCAGTGGCACTGGCGCGGCCTACGTCTTCCTGGGCCCGGTGTCCGCGAGCGGGGCCGGCGCCGACCTGGCGCTGGCCGAGCTGACCGGAGAGGCGAGCAGCGACCAGCTGGGCCACTCCGTCAGCCAGGCGGGGGACTTCGACGGCGACGGGGTCGCAGACCTGGTCGTCGGGGCCAACCTGGAGTCAAGCGTCGGGAACAGCAACGGGGCGGCGTACCTGGTGCTCGGACCGGTCACCGCGGGTGGGGACGTGGGGACGGTGGCTGCGGCGAAGTGGACGGGGCAGAACAACGGCGATGCGATCGGTGAGTCCTTGGCCGTGGCCGGTGACGTGGACGGGGATGGCCTATGGGACTTGATCATCGGTGGGAAAGCAGTGCGAGAGTCGGGTGGTGCCAATTCCGGGGCGGCCTACGTGCTCTTGGCTGCCTCAGGCGCTGCAAGTGGTGACTTGGACGGCGTGGCCGATGCCAAGCTCGAAGGTGCCAACGGCGGCGATCAAGCTGGCCATGCCGCCGCTGGCGCAGGCGACGTAGACGGCGACGGCTACGACGACTTGCTGGTGGGTGCATGGCAGCGTGACGTCTCGGGGGGCATCGCCGACGCGGGGGCAGCCTACCTGGTCCTGGGACCGGTGACGGGAACCGTGGCTCTCTTGACCGGGGCGGATGCGACCCTGGAGGGCGAGCAGCAGTTCGACCAGGCCGGCATCTCGGTGTCTGCGGCCGGCGACGTGAACCTGGACGGCAAGTCAGACGTACTGGTCGGCGCTGCCCAAGAGCCCACCGGCGGCCCCACCGCTGGGGCGGCCTACCTGTACCTCGGCCCGCTAAGCGGGACGGCCTCCCTGTCGGCGGCGGACGTCAAGCTCGTGGGCGAGGCCAGCGCGGACAACGCCGGCACATGGGTGTCATTCCTGGAGGACAGCGAAGGCGACGGCTACCCCGAGCTTCTGATCGGGGCACCGGGGGCCACCACCGGCGCAGGGAACGTGTACACGACCAGCCACGCGCGCTGGTAGTCAACTCCTCGACACCATGAAGCGTCTTCCCTCGCCGCACGTGCTGGCCCTGATCCTCCTCACGGCCTGGATCTGCTGGCCCTGGTGGCAGGTCGACGAGTGGTTCTTCCCCCACCGAGACGCCGGCTTCACCCTGCTCGTGCTCGACCACCTGCAGGATGCCTGGATCTCCAGAGGCGGCTGGCAGGACGCGCCGCTGGGCTGGCCCTTCCCCGGGGGGACGGCCCAGGCGGACTGGATCGGCGGCCCTGCGCTCATCGGCCTGCTCGGGCGGCCCTTCGGCGTGGGTCCCGAGAGCACATATCTGGGCCTCGTCCTGGCCGGGCTGCTGGGATCCGGCCTCGCGGCTCATTGTCTGGCGCGGGCGTTGATCGGCCCCGGGCCGCACACCGTGCTGGCCGCCATCCTGGTCGGCATGGGTCCCATCGCCATGGCCCACGCCCATCACCTCAACCTGGTACACCACTGGCCGGGGTTGATCGGCGCGCTCTTGCTGGCCGCCGGCCTGGAGCGTGGCCGGCACGGGTGGATGGCGTTGGGGATGTTCGCCCTGGGCGCCAGCGCCCACTTCGGGCTCTACATGGGCCTGCAGTCTCTCGTCCTCGGGCTCGCCGTCCTGCTTGCGTGGGGTCCTCAGTGGATCCGCTCGCCCCGGGCCGTGGGCGCCATGGCCACTGGCGGCACGGCGGCGCTTGTGACCTGCCTCCCTGTCGTGCTCCTGCATGCAGGCATCCAGTCTACCCAGGCACCTGAGATCCTGACCGGCGACCTGGCCGCGGAGTCATGGGACCCGATCGCGATCTTCGGTGCGAACCCGACCGCCCCGCTCCATGAATGGCTGGCCACTCTGCTCGGTCACCCGCTTTCCCCCAGACCCGAAGATCCGGCCAATCCCGGCTGGGCCGTGCTCCTGCTCGCGCCCCTTGGTGTCACTCGCGCCCTGCGCTCACCCCAGCGGAGAGGCTGGCTGGCTGTCATGCTCGCCACCGGTGCGGGGGCAGCGCTGGCCATGGGGCCCACCCCGGTCGTTGGTGGCTTCGAGCTCGGTCTGCCAGGGCCCCACCGCCTCCTCGAGGCGCTCACGGCAGGCACCGCTCGCGCTCCCAGCCGATGGCTGTGGCTGGTTCACAGCGGCCTGGGCCTGTTTGCGGCCTTCGGACTCGCTTGGATCGGGAACCACCTGCCCGCCGCTGCGCGGCTCCCCGTCTTGGTTGCGGTCCTGCTCACGGCCACGGGCGAGCTGCCCCGGGCGCAACCCATGGCGCGGAACGAACTGCCAGTCCCGAAGATCTACCAGCACCTGGTCGACAGCCCGGTCCCAGGGCCGGTCTACGAGGTCCTGACCCGGGGCTCGGTCGAGGCCAAGGCCACGCGACTGCGGGCTGCGCTGCGACACGGCCGGCCGATCGTCGGCGGGTTCTACGGCCGCTACAGCAAGGCCCGCGAGGCCCTGCAGCACGTGCTCGCGGGGTGGCCGGAGCCGTCCGCCGTCGAGGTGCTGGTGGCCCTGGAGGTGCCGTTCGTCCTGGAGTACCCGCCCCTGGGGCGACCGCCACCTCCCGATCTGGATTGTGTCGTCGAGGATGGCTACCGCCTGTGCCGCCTGCCCGACCGTTCCCAGGCCGTGCCATGCTCAACGGCCCTGGCGCCCACCAGCGAGGGCGCAGTTCACGCCCTCAGGTGGTCGGAGGTGCCCCCGGCAAGAATGGTGGAGGTGCAGTGCAGCACGAGACCCACCGAGCGATACGATGTCGGTGCCTGGCTCCTGCTGACCCGCCTCCGTCACGGGACCAAGGACGCGCCGCTGGAGATCGTGCTGGAGTCCCCGTGTCCTTCCATCCCCCAGGTCGCAGACGGCCAGCCTACGCCGCTGTCCCCCGCGGAGGACGCCGCGAGCTGTGAGTGGCTGCCCGCCCTTCCGTCCTGGCGGTGAGCGGTCGGGACTCGAGATGGCTGCGAGACGGCCTACTCCACCCCCTCCTCGCACACCAGCCAGTACTCCAGCTTGACCATGTCGTCCTCGGTCACCCCACCCTGGGGCGGCATGGTGTTCTCGTCGGCCAGGGTCCGGGCCAGGATCCGGTCCGCCTGGTCCATGGCTCACCAGGCACTCCCGCAGGGCGGTCGGGGCGGCGTGGTCTCCTCCCAGGAGCGAGACGGCGTCTCGGTGGGCGGGCCCTCCGACGCCGAAGGCGCGGAGCTGGCGGACCCCGTAGCGACGCTGTCCCGGGGGCCGGAGGTGGGGGCCGAGGGCCTCGTGCACGACGTCGGCCAGGGCCTCGGCCCGGCGGTGACGCGCCCGGAGCTGGCCCTCGGAGAGGGGAAGCTCGGCGCTGTCGATGACCCAGCGGGCGAACAGCGCCACCTAGGACCGGGTCGTCCCCAGCCGCTCCACGTCCTCCCCGGACAGCCCCAGCCCGCCCGCGTCCAGGATCGATCGGGCCGCACCGCCGCTGGAGCCCACGGGCCACGCGGCTCTGCCGGGACACTGCTCCTGGAACAGCTCCAGCTCGCGCTCGACCCCTTCCATCCCCCCGATGAACACCGCCGCGTCGAAGTCCTCGCTGGCGACCATCTCCTTGCGCATCCGCTCCAGGCTGGCGTCCCGATCGCCCTCAGCCTGCGTCCAGACCAGGTCCGGAAGGGCGCGAGCGTCTTGGGGGACCAGGGTGGCGGCCTCTTCCAGGGGCAGCACCGTCACCTCGACCAGGTCCCGACCCAGCGACTGCAGGGCAGCGACGCGACGGTAGCCGTCGATCAGCACCAGGCCGCCGACCTCGCCGGCGACCACCAGGGCCGGCCGCTGCTGGCCCTCCCGAGCCAGCGAGGCCTCCAGCCGCGCCTGGCGGCCAGGCTCCGCGATGCGCAGGCCCGCGTACGGCGCTGCGAGCGCTCCTGGCGCCGACTGCGGAGCAGACCGCCTGACCCCTCGAGTGCGTCTCAGCCCGAGCCGTCGAAGCGGCCATCGTCCCGGCGCCACACCACGCCGATGTCGGAGCGCCCGGCGCTCGCCGCGCCGCTGGACCCGGCGGGAGGCGCCCGCTGGTCAGATGCTCCGCATCCGGCCGCCGTCCACCGCCAGGGACACCCCCCGCACGAAGCTCGCGGCCGGGGTGCAGAGGAAGGCCACCACGCCCGCGACCTCTTCCGCTCGGGCCAGGCGGGCCTCGGGGACCTGGGCCAGCCAGCCGGCGAGCACGTCGTCGCGGGTCTTGCCGGTCCGGGCGGAGATGCCGCTGCGCAGGGCGTCGAGGCGCTCGGTGTCGGTGAAGCCCGGCAGCACGTTGTTCACCGTGAGGCCCGGGGGCAGCTCCCGGGACAGGGTCTTGGACCAGCCGGCGATGGCGCCCCGGGTGGTGTTCGACACGCCCAGGTTGGGGATGGGCTCGCGGACCGACGTGCTCACGATGTTGACCAGCCGGCCGTACCCGGCGGCGGTCATGCCGGGCAGCACGGCCTGGAGCAGGACCTGGCCGGCGAGCAGGTGGCGACCCAGGGCGGTCTCGAACTCCTCGAGGGCGGCCTGGGCGATGGGGCCGCCCGGCGGACCGCCGGTGTTGTGGACCAGCACGTGCACCGGTCCGTGCTCGTCGACCAGGGCCTCGACGGTGGCCTGGAGCCCGACCCGATCGTCGAGGTCCGCCACCAGCTTGCGGGCGATGGGGGCGCCGGCTTCGACCAGCTCGGGCAGCAGGGCGTCGAGCACGTCGCCCCGGCGGGCCAGCACCGTGAGCTCGCAGCCGAGCCCGGCCAGGTGCAGGGCGGTGGCGCGGCCGATGCCGGCGCTGGCGCCGCCGACCAGGGCGTGGCGGCCGGCGAGGGAGAGGTCGAGCTGCATGGGGCCTCCGGACATCGGGGGTATTCCGTTGATCCGGCGCGGGCTCCGACACGAACAAGGTGAGAATCGTGAAGTGGCTGTGGCGGACGCGACCCCAGAGGCTGCGGGCGAAGTCGCCGGGCGACCGCGGATCCTCGCGGTGTCCGGTGGCTCGGGGTACAGATCCAGTCGATGCTCCTGACCGCACTCAGCGCCGTGGCCCTCGCCAGCACCCCTGTCCGGGCCCTGCATGCCACCAGCGGCGATCCGGAACTGGCCCTGGACGGCGACGCCTCGACCGGCTGGTCTCCGGTCGGTGACCCGGTGGGGGAGGGGTGGATCCTCACCCTCGATGACCCCTCTCCGGTGTCGCGGCTCAAGCTCCGAGCCTGCCCCGGACAAGACCCCTTCGCGGTGTCCGTGTGGTTCGACGGTGTGGGTGCCGGTCGGGCCGTCCAGGTCGAGCCCGGGCTGCCCCGGTACGTGATCCACACCGCGGACTCGCCGGTCGAGCGGATCGAGGTCCGGGTCGTCGAGGCCCCGGGGCAGGTCTGTCTCGCCGAGGTGACCGCCTCGGGGACCGGCGGGGCTCTGCGCCTGGCCCCTCCCGACGTCGTGCCGGGGCGCCTCGCAGCCAGCTCGGTCCAGGAACCCGCCGCGGCCTGGGCACCCCGCCAGGCCTTCGACGGCCGGACCGACACCGCCTGGGTCTCCGCCGGGTCCGCCGCCGGAGAGACCCTCTGGCTGACCCTGGAGCAGCCGGTGGACCTGGTGGGCGTGGAGCTGCACGTCGGAGACCTGCGGGACCCGGCCCCCCAATTCCCGCCGGGCACACCGGCCACGGTGACCCTGTCCGTCAACGGGGAGCCTGGGCGGACCCACGCCCTCTCGGGCAGCGGCCCCCACCTCCTGCCCGTCGCGGGGTCCGCCCGCAGCCTGGCGCTCGAGCTGGGCGGGGGCCTCGACGCCTCCCCCGGCCGAGGCACGGCGGTGGCCGAGGTGCGCCTGTGGACCTCCGAGGGTCCCCTCGGGGTGTCCCTCCCGGGGCCGAAGCCACCCGGGGAGTCACCGGTGGCCGACCGCGTGCTGCGACCGGTCTGCGGGCCTGTCGCTGGCCTGCCGGCGGCCCTTCGGCTCCGCCCGGACGGCACGCTCACGGTCACCTGGGAGGGCCAGGACGCAGCCGGCCCCTGGTGGACGGTGCTCGAGGGCACCTGGGCCCTGCCCGTGCAGGAAGGCCCGACCTGGAGCGCCCGGGTCGACGGCGCGCTGCTGACCCGGCGCATGGCCGCCCGGGCGGAGCCCGTGGACCCGGGAGCCGGGCCCACCCTGGGCGGCCAGCTGCGCATCGCGTCGGTGGCCGGACTGGAGGACGGCCTGGTCGCGGCGGACGAGGGCCGCGCGGCCTGTCCGGACGCGCCTCACCCGGACGAGCTCATCGTGCACTGGAACGACGCCGCCCAGCGGATGCACCCGGACGCTCGTCCGGCAGGGATGCGCTGAGCGTCCCGCTCACTGGGTGTTCTCAAGTCCTCCCGTCGCTGGACTTGCTCTCGCCATCCCAGGCATTGCCAGGTGACCCGGTCAATCAGCGGAAGTCGTAGTCGTAGAACCCGGCCTCGGGCAGCGGCGGCCGGTCGTCTCGCCGCAGCAGCAGGGTCCGCACGGTCCACAGCTCGGTGAAGACCCGAAGCTGGGTGGTCTTGTCCAGGTAGTCCACGCCGGCCGAGCCCCCGGTGCCGGTGCGGCGGCCGATCGTGCGCTCGACCATGCGGGCGTGCCGGGTGCGGAAGAGCACCATGTACTCCTCGAGCTCCACCACCAGGTCCACGAGCACCCGGGGCCAGGCCAGCAGGGGCAGCTCCCGGTAGCTCTCGATGAAGACCAGGCCCGCGCGGATGCGGCGGGTTCGCCGACGGTCGCCCTCGTCCACGTCGGTCGCCCGGAGGAAGGTCTTCGCCGCCTGGGTGGCCCCGGCGAAGCGCTTCTGCAGCGCCTCCGGGCTGCCGACGCCGACTTCGATCAGCCTGGCCAGCTGCCGGTCGCTGTTCTCCTGCCAGCGCGCCAGGTACTCGGCGAGGAAGGTGTCCACGACGGCCTCGTCGCCCGCGTCGTCGGGCTGGCTGCCGCGGATCGGTGTGCGGAAGAGCCAGTTGTGCAGCGCCTCGCGCAGCGAGGTCTCCGCCAGGGCCCGCTCGATGGCGTCGACCGCCCTGGGGCCGCCTCGCGTGCCGGCCGCGCTCCTGCGCAGGTGCGCCAGCGCATCCACGGAGCCGTACTTCGTGCGGGTCTCCATGTCGGTGCCCAACAGGATCTCGAGCTCCCGCTGCTGGAAGGACTGGAAGCCGGAGGCCGGCGCCAGCTTGTCCCGGAAGTCCAGGAAGCCCTGGGGAGTGAGGGTCTCGACCACCCGGAACTGGATGACCAGGAGCTTCAGGATCTCGGTCACCCTGCGGAGGTGGTGCACGACCGGCGGGATCGACGCTTCGGGCACCCGGGGCTGGACCAGGTGGTCCCGGGCGAGGCGCAGCTCCTTGAGCACCAGCTTGAACCAGAGCTCGAAGGCCTGGTGCACGATGATGAAGTGGGTCTCGTCGCTGCTGAGATCGGTCTCGTCGTCGTCGAGGCCGCCCTGGAGGGAGAGCAGCTCGCCGAGGCGCAGGTAGTCCCAGTAGGCGGGCACGTTGGTGGGGTCAGGCATGGTCACGGACTAACCCGGAGCCGGGCCGCGCCCGCGGCGTTAGTCCGGCTGAGCCCTTCCGCCCGGCCCTGCCGGAGGTCCCGTGAACGCCCCCCTCGACGTCCTGGCTCGCTACGGCGCCCGCCGCGCTGCCATCACCTTCGACTCCGGCGAAGAGGTCGCCGAGGCGGCTGGTGGCGAGCTCACCGCCAGGGTCGATCGCCTGGGCACCGCGCCCCTGGCCGCCCTGCTGCGGGGTCGGCCGGACATCCGCGCGGTGGCGCTGGTCGACGCCGGCGTGCAGCTCCGGCTGGAGCGCGAGGGCAGCGCCGCGCGCCTCTCGGTCACCTGGGACGGTGGTGCCAGCCACGCCGAGGTGCTGGAGCTCGACCCCGATCCCGCTGGCAGTGCTCGACCGGGTACCGCCCTCTTCGTGCCCGATCCCGACAGCCGCATCGCCGATCCGGCCGCGGCCCTCGCAGACCCCACCGTGCCGATCCACGTGGTCGACACCGGTGCCGGCCAGGGCTGGTTCACCCGGGGCCGCTTCAGCGCCGGCGGGCCCGGCGCCCTGCCCCTGGTCGGGCAGCTCGCGCCCAGCCAGCCCCTCGGCCCCGCCTGGTTCCGGGAGCGCATGGGCATCCGGGCCAACTACGTCGCTGGGGCGATGGCCGGGGGCATCGCGTCGGCGGAGCTCGTGATCGCCATGGGCCGCGCCGGGCTGCTCGGGTTCTTCGGCTCCGGGGGCCTGGAGCTGGCCCGGGTCGAGCAGGGTCTGCAGACCATCGCAGCAGCCCTCGGCGAGCTGCCCTGGGGCTGCAACCTGCTGCACAACCCGGTCGAGCCCGCGGTCGAGGACACCACCGTCGACCTGATGCTCGCCCATGGCTGCACAGCCGCCTCGGCCAGCGCATTCATGGGCCTGACCCCCGCGGTCGTGCGCTATCGCTACACGGGCGCCACCCGGGGTGCCGACGGCCGCTGGGCCTTGCCCCACCGGGTCTTCGCCAAGATCTCCCGCCCCGAGGTCGCCCGGCACTTCCTGGCCCCCGCTCCCGCGGACCTGGTCGACGGGCTGGTCGCCAGCGGCGGCCTGACCGCCGAGGAGGGCGAGGCCGCCCGGGCCCTGCCGGTGGCCGACGCCATCACCTGCGAGGCCGACTCCGGCGGCCACACCGACCACCGCCCCTTCCCGGTGGTCCTGCCCCTGATCAAGCGGCTCCGAGACCAGCTCGCTCGGGAGCACGACCACGCCGGCCGAGGCGTCAGGGTCGCCATCGGCGCCGCCGGGGGCATCGGCACGCCGGAGTCCGTGCTCGCCGCCCTGGCCCTTGGCGCCGACTACGTGCTCACCGGCTCCATCAACCAGGCCACCCCCGAAGCCGGCACCAGCGACGTCGCCAAGGGCCTGCTGCTCGAAGCCGGCATGGCCGACTTCGCCAGCGGGGCCGCGCCCGACATGTTCGAGCTCGGCGCCCACGTCCAGGTCCTCTCCCGCGGCACGCTGTGGGCGGCTCGCTCCCGCCGCCTCTACGAGCTCTACAAGGCCTACGCCGGCTGGTCCGAGGTGCCCGAGGCCGACCGCAAGAAGGTGGAGGGTCAGATCCTGCGGCGCCCCTTCGATGCGGTGTGGGCCGACACCGAGGCCTACTGGCGCGGCCGCGACGACAAGCAGCTGGCGCGGGCGGCCAAGGACCCCCGCCACCAGATGGCCCTGGTCTTCCGCTGGTACCTGGGCATGAGCTCCCGCTGGGCCCGCACCGGCGACACCGAGCGCAAGCGCGACTACCAGATCTGGTCCGGCCCCTCGATGGGCGCGTTCAACGACTGGGTCCGCGGCTCCTCCCTGGAGCCCCTCGCCAACCGCGGCGTGGTCGCCATCGCCGACGCCCTGCTCACCGGCGCCACCGTGCTCGAGCGCAGCGCCAGCCTCGCCCGCCAGGGCGTCGAGGTCCCCCCCGCAGCCTGGCGCCCGTAGCCATCGAGGGCCAACGGCCCGAGGCTACAGTCGGACGTAGCTCCCGTCCGCGCCCTTGGGCCCGGCGGCCCGCACCCGGATGAGCTTCGCCTCGACGTCGACGGTCTGGCCGCAGCCCAGGCGCTCGGCGGGCTCGCCCTCCAGGAAGATCTCCAGCGTGCCGCGGTCGCAGTTGAGCCGGTAGGCCCGGTGCTCGGTCGCCCGGAGCACGGTCTGCCAGGGGTGGGCGCCGGCGGGATCGCCGACCCGGATGCGGCCCTCGGCCGTGATGGGGGCGGAGAGCCAGTCCGGCTCGTCGTCCGGCTCGTCGTCGAGCTCGGGGCTCAGGCGCACCACCCGCACGCGGGTGCGCAGGTCGGCGGTGGGGTCTTCGTCGGTCGGATCGTCCGCGACTCGCAGGGGCGGCGGCTCGCTGGGGGTGGCGGGGGCGTCCTCGGCGCGACCACCTTCGACGACCACGACCTCGGGGGGGGCGGCGTCGACGTCGATCGGCGTCCCGGCGACCTGGCCCAGGGCCGAGCGCAGGCCGTCGAGCAGGGCGTCCCTCAGCGGGCCGTCCTGGAGGTTCAGATCGGTCAGGGCGTCAGCCACCTGGCTGACGACGTCCCCGTAGGGCTCGTCGATGGGCGGTTCACCGGTCATCGCTGATCCTTGGCGAGTCCTGCCCCCCTATCGGAGGTGGACGCCCCCGGCGAGCACGGCCTGGACCGACCACCAGTCGTCGTAGGTGCCGTCCAGGCCCCGGGCGTTGCCCCACCCGGCCCGCAGGTGCAGGTCGAAGAAGGTCCAGGTCTGGCCGGCCCGCAGGCGCAGGCCCGCCTCGCCGGTGACCAGGGGGATCGCCTGGACGCCGTCGTAGTAGTCGTCGACGTCGAGCCGGGAGAAGCCCAGCGCGACCATCGGGGCCCGGGGTGCTGCGGGGTCGTAGCGCAGGGCCACCAGGGCGCCGTACTGGCGCCAGCGGAAGTCGCCGTCCGGCTGGAGCACGCCGTCGATCTCCTCCTGCTTGTCCTGCAGCGGCCAGGCGGAGACGGTCGCGAAGATGCTCAGGCCGAGCCGGGGCCCGATCCGCTCACGGGACTCGATGAACGCGTCGTACCGGGCCGTGATCGCTCCGTGTGGGCCGGGGATCGGCCACTGTCCCAGCAGGGCCCCACCGGCGGCCCCGACGCTCAGATCGGCACCGAATTCGGGCCGCGAGGACGCCTCGGCCAGGGCTGGGGCGAGCAGCAGACTCAGCAGGGCGGGGCTCACCCGCTGCCGACTAACTGGCGAGCGCCGTCCGGGGGCTCGGGCCGGGGTAGTCCAGCGCCTGGCTCAGCTCGCCGGTGATGTGGGCGATGGTGGCGATCTCGCCGCTGTCCAGCGCCAGCGGCGGCCGGCTCATGCCGCGGGGCTTGGCGCTGAACGCGGCCGGGTCCAGGGCCGTCACCCCGAGGTGCCGGGCCAGGGGCTGCAGATCCACGCCCGAGGCGGTCAGGTCCTCGTAGCGGATGAGCATCGCGCTGGGGTCGCCCCACTGGGCGAAGCCCTCCATCAGCCAGCGCCAGTGCTTGGCGAAGGCGGTGGCGTCGGCGACCTTGCGGTCCGGCCAGCGCAGGAACCAGGTCGCGCCCTTGGCGCTGGCCCAGGCGTCCCACGGGTTTCGGACCAGGAACACGAAGCGGGCTCCTGGGTAGATCCAGCGCAGGAAGCGGGCGTCCACCGCGTGCAGCCGGACCTCCTTGAGGCCGAAGCGAGCGTAGCCCCGCTGGCGAGCCGGCTCGCCCAGGAGCGTGTCGAGCTGGGCCTTGAAGGAGCGCTTCAGCGCTTCGGCCGGCGGGTAGAGGTTGGCGATCCAGGCCTTGGACAGGTCCTGGTAGAGGGACTCGGCGGCGAAGTGGCCCTGGCCCGGCCAGTCCTCGCGCAGCGCCAGGGCGCTCCGGGCGAGGGCCGGGATCAGTCCCGCGCGGCCGTAGGGCTCGCCCCAGACCAGCACCTCGCCGCTGCTGCACACCAGCCGCTGGAGCAGGGTGCTGCCCGACCGCCAGCCAGCGGCCAGCAGGAAGACCGGGCTCTCTCCGTCGCTGACATCGGGCAGCTGCCACTTCTGGTCGAATCGATCGAGGCTCGTCATGGTCGGGACCTCTCCCTGCCAGCACCACGGCGACATCGGACGGGGAAGGCCCGTCTTGAGGAGAGCGGTCGATCAGTCCTCGCCGTCGGTGTCCAGCGCCGGGAAGCTCGCGTCGGTGAAGGCGCAGTCCTCGGGGTCCCCGGTCTCCCCGAGCCAGCCCAGGTCGTCCTGGTGCCAGGTCAGGTGGCCTGAGGCGCCCCAGCACTCGCTGGCCGAGCGCGGGGAGCCCGACAGGTCGCCGCCGTGGATGAGCGCGTCGCCCCGGCCCTCGCCGAAGGGCGTCCAGCGGGTGCGCAGCGCGAGCTCTTCGAGAGCCGCGCCGGGATCGACCGCGAGGCCGGTCTCGAAGCTCAGGTCGCCACCGCCGTCCTCGGCCTCCTGGAAGACCCACTCGCTGTCATAGGTCTCCTCCAGGCCCACATCGAGGGCTTCGCTGGTCACCGAGAACCAGGTCAGGTCCCGGGCGTCGTAGCTCACGTTGACGACACCGCCGGACTCCGAGCCGACGACTTCGCTCAGCGCGTCGAAGTCGAGGGTCAGATCCCCGACACCGGCCGCCACCTCGACCTCGCCAGCGTAGTGGGTGCCGGCGATGATCTCGTGGTCCCAGGGGCCGGCTGTCGTGGCGGCCAGCTGGAAGGCCCAGGAGTAGGCCGAGCCCGTGGCGCTGCGGCTCATCTCCACCCGGAGGAAGTGGCCGGGGTAGTCCGGGAT
Source organism: uncultured Enterobacterales bacterium (assembly GCA_964344945.1). GTDB lineage: Bacteria > Myxococcota_A > UBA796 > UBA796 > CAJQPC01 > CAYFPX01. Next base: position 8,887 of record CAYFPX010000013.1, on the reverse strand, counting down.
CCAGTCTCCCGGCCCCCAGACCCGGTAGTCCTCGCCTCGCTCCGCGGGGGTGGCCGTGCGGATCACCTCGGTCAGCGCCGTGATCATGCCCACGAAGCCGTTGCCCGACGCCAGGGCCTCCACGGTGACGCAGGCGAAGGTCGCCTTCTCCGAGCCCTCCTCGTGGCAGTCGGCGGTGTCGAGCTCGCTGGGGTAGGCCAGATCGAACTGCTCGGGCCCCGGCAGCGCGTTGAGGAAGTCCGCGTCGTCGTAGAAGACCTGGTTCGAGATCGTGCTGCCGCAGCCGGTGGCCAGCAGGACCAGCCCGGGGGAGAGTCGCCGCATCAGAACCGGTACCCCCCGGCGATCAGGACCTGGTGCATGAAGAACCCGCGGTCCCGGTCCTCGAACGTGATCGGCACGGCCTGGACCCGCCAGGCCAGGTCGAACTCCAGCTTGCCCGGGTGCCAGCCCACCCAGTGCTCCACGCCCGGGCTCAGCGCCGTGAGCTGCTGGTCCGGCAGGCTGAGGTCCGCGGTGAAGGAGCGACCGATGTAGAGCATGTCCAGCCGGATGCCGACCCCGGCCTGCCACTGGCGCGGCGCGGTGCTCCAGCCGGCGCCCGCGCCCACCAGCGCCGAGCCGACGGCCACCGGCTCCGGCTCCAGGTCCGGGATGGTGATGGTGGACGAGGCGCCGCCACCCATCAGGTCCACGCTGAGCCAGCGGCCGTCGCGCCAGTTCAGGCGCCAGCTGGCGCCGCCCATGACCATCGCTGGGATGTACTGGTTGAGCACGTCGCCGTTGAGGGGTGCGAAGGCACCGCTCACCAGGCGGAAGGAGCTGTCCGGCAGCCGCGCCCGCTTGAGCTTCTTGTCGATCGTGCCCTTGGCGACGTCGTCTTCGTACTCCACGGACTCGAACGCCAGGCCCGACACGTCGACCCGCTCGCCCGCGCGGACCACCACGTCGGACACCCGAAGGTGGGTGGGGAAGCGCTCCTGGATCTGGTAGCGGCCGGGCCGGATCGCCAGGCGCCGGTCCCCCGGGGACCCCCGCAGCAGGTCCACCTCGGCCACGAAGGCCCGGCGGGTGACGTCGAACACGGCGAAGGCGCCGACCAGACCCTCTGGGAAGATCAGGGTCGCCCGGGAGCTGTCCAGGTCGGTGAGCACCAGGTCGCCCCCGCCGCCCAGGTCCCACCCGACGCTCGGGTGCTGGGCGCCGGACCGGGTGCCCGAGGTGCGCAGCACGGTCTCGTTGTAGACGTAGTCGTAGGCCTCGGCGAGGGTGACCACCTCGTCCCGGTTCCGGTCCGCCGCGCCGTAGAGCCCGCTCACCAGGTAGTGGGTGAAGTAGCTGCCGCCGATCTCGTCGCTCTCCTGGCTGCTCTCGTCGCCGGTGGAGCTGGTGATGATGACCGTGCCCTGAGCGCCCAGGCGCTCGGACACGTCGAAGACGAAGCTCGGCGCCCGGGTGCCGCCCTTGGCCCGGGTGAGAGCGCCGGACTGGCAGGCGTCGATGAAGGCGAGCCGGACCTCGGCGCCGCTCTTGTCGAGCATGGCCTCGAGCTCGTCGTAGGTGAGCTCGCTGGTGCCGAGCTGCAGCCGGTCGTCGTCGGCGTGGCCCGAGTAGTAGAAGAGGAAGACCACCTCGTCGCCGGCGGCCTGGGCCTCGGCGATGTCGGTGCGCATCGCGCCGAAGGCCGCGAGCAGATCCCGTCGGTTCTCGCCAGTGAGCGCGACGATCTGGTCTTCTTCGTAGCCCCCGAGCTCCTCGAGCACGTCGCGCATGCGGTCCAGGTCGTCGTGGGCGAAGACCAGGGGCACCGTGCCCTTGTCGCCGTCGTTGTTCGCCACGAGCAGGGCGTAGCGTTGGATCGCGGCCTGGGCGGCGTTCGCCCACAGCACCCCGCTGGCCAGCCCGAGGGCGAGCGCTCTGGCGAGGGCACGGATCAATGGCTCTCCTTCTTGTCGATCACCACGATGGCCACCGCGGGGTCGGTGGTCTCCAGCGCTTCGAGGGCGCCGTGTCCGCCGGCCTCGTAGGTGGTCCTGACCAGCTCCATCGCGCCCTCCACGCTGCCGGGATCGAACACCGCGACATAGGTCTCCGGTCCCGGGGCGTCGTCGAGCAGGATCGAGCCCTCCAGCACCCGGCGGCTGCCGGGGAGCACGGGCACCGGCTCGTCGCCGGACTCCGGGTGGAACACCGTGAACTCGCCGTTGCCGTCGACGTTGATCAGCACCAGGGTCTCGTAGACGTCGGCCCGGTAGGTGAACTGGATCTTGTCGCCGGCCCGCAGCGGCGCCTTCTCGATGCCCGGCAGGATCCGACCCCGGCGGAGCAGGTAGAAGGACAGATCCGTGTCTCCGGGCCCCTTCAGCCGGTTCTCGAGGTCGTTCGGCGGCGTGATGGTCATGAAGAACAACAGCGCCACGCTGGCGAGGGGGATCAGGATCCAGGAGCGCCACCACACGAGCTGCTCGGTGCCCCCGTCGAAGAGATCGAGGGACGGCCGCTCGCCGTCCTCGACCCGGTGACTGGCGGCCCGCAGGATCGCCATGTCGAAGGCCGGCATGGCCTCGCGGGCCTCGCCGAGCTCGGCTTCGAAGGCGGCGAGCGCGGGGCTCTCCACCCGGTCGCGCTCGCCGGTGGCCATCTGACCCAGGTCGAGGTCGGAGGGACGGGAGCCGTCGTTGGGCTGGAACAGGTCTGCCATCACTGCATCCACCAGATGGCCAGGAGCACCAGGCCCAGGGCCACGGGGGCCGGGGCAGACGCCGTGAGCCTCCTGGCCTTCTTGAGGAACTGGTTCAGGCGCTTGCGCACCGTGGGCACGCTCAGCCCCACGAGCTGGGCGCACTGCTGCTGGGTGAGGTCGTCGAAGTAGAGGTAGGTGACGATCTGGCGGGTCTCCTCGTCGGCGTCCGCCAGCAGGGAGCGCACGATGTCGGCCGCCTCCCAGCGGCTGGTGTCCGGCGTCGCCACGCCGTCTCCGACGAGGTCCTGGCGGTGCACGTGGAGCTTCTCGGACCGGCCC
>CAYFPX010000013.1:322-5855 GCA_964344945.1 uncultured Enterobacterales bacterium | reverse complement strand
TGCGGTTCCGGATCTGGTTGAGGCACCAGTTGGTGGAGATTCGGTACATCCAGGTCAGGGGGCTCGACTCCCCGCGAAAGGAGTCCCAGTTTCGAATCACGCGGGCGAAGGTCTCCTGGAGGGCGTCCTGTGCGGCCTCGTCCGTCCCCAGGATGCTGCGGCACCGCCGATAGATGACGGGACCGTAGCGGTCGTAGATCTCCCGGAGCTCGGCTTCGGTGGGGCCGGCCCCGGGGACGGGGGCTGAGGTCAACAGGTCCTCCACACGCTTGGAACCGCGGGGGCGGCTGGACGGAAAGACTTTCTCACGCGGCTCGTGTGGCGGCCTCTTCGAGGGCGTCGAAGAAAGCCCCCAACAGGGACTCTGCCTGGTCGGGGGTCTGGCTGCGCAACACCCGGGTCCGCAGGTCCTCGCCGCCGGGCAGGGCCCGGGTGAAGTGGTTGCTGACCATCTTCATGCGGCCCAGGGCGCCCTTGTCCGAGCGGAAGGCGGCCCGGATCTGCGAGAAGTAGTAGAACAGCGCCTCCCGCCGCTCGGCCGGGGTCGGCTCGACCACCGCGGCGCCCCGCGTGGCCTGGGCGATCTGCAGGCCCAGCCACGGGTTCCGGATGGCGCCGCGGCCGATCATCAGGCCGTCGCAGCCGGTGTCGCGGAGCATCGCCAGGGCCGAGGGCACGTCGACCACGTCGCCGTTGGCCAGCACCGGCACCGACAGGCGCGCCTTGGCCTCGGCGATCTTGTCCACCGCCCGGGTGCCGCCGTAGCGGTCCTCGCGGGTGCGCCAGTGGATGGTGACGGCCTCGGCGCCTTCTTCCTGGGCGATCCAGGCGATCTCCGGGGCGTTGCGGCGGTCGGCGTCGAAGCCGCTGCGCATCTTGACCGTCAGGGGGATGTCCACCGCGGCGCGGACCGCCCGCACGATGTCCCGGACCAGGCCGGGGTCCTTCATCAGGGCGGAGCCGCCGGAGTGGGCGCACACCTTCTTGCTGGGGCAGCCCATGTTGATGTCGACGATGGTGGCGCCCAGGTCCTGCACGATGCGGCCGGCGCGGGCCATCTGCCCCGGCTCCCGGCCGTAGATCTGGATCGCGATGGGGCGCTCGTCGGGGTCGAAGGCGCAGGTCTGCATGATCCGCTTGCCCTTGAGGGACAGCCCCCTGGCGGGCACGAACTCGGTGCAGGTGTAGCCGAACCCGCCCACCCGGCGGATGACCCGGCGGAAGTAGACGTCGGTCACCCCCTCCATCGGCGCCAGCACCACGTTGGGCGCGATGGTGAGGTCCCGGATCCGGAACGACGTCGGCCAGGCAGGGTCCATGGGCCCTCTCTAACGGGATAGACGCCGCCGGTGTCGCAGTCCAAGGCCACCTCTGTCACCGCCGAGGGCCAGCCCGACGGCTGGTCCCCGCCCCACCAGTGGTTGGCCCAGGCCAGCCCCGGCGGTGTCACGCGCCTCGTGGTCTCCACCCGGCCGGACGCGCTCGAGCCGGTCTTCGAGGCCCTGGTCAGGGCCCTCGAGCCGCCCCTGGCCGTGCGCTACGTCCAGCTCACCCGGCGGCAGAGCGAGACCCAGCACGCGCACACCGCCCGGCCCTCCTGGGTCGCCATCGAGCTGCCGACCGACCGGGTGCTGGCGGCCTTCGCCGCCGCCGAGACCCTGCTCTACCGAGACGGCCGCCACCAGACCTGGGTCCGCGGGGCCCTGGGCGACCAGCTCATCCTGGACGAGCTGGGGCTGCTGTATGTCTACCCGGACGACCCGAGCCTGCGGGACACCCTGGCCGCGGCCGGGGTGCCCGAGGGCCAGGCACCGACCATGCTCGAGCGGGACTACGTGCGCGTCGAGCTCCACGCCGACGCCGACGCCCAGGAGACCGGGCTCATCGCCGCCCTGGGGCTGCAGCCCTTTGCCGACGACTGATTGACCGGGCACTCTGCCAGCTCAGGGCGCGATCCGCAGCACCGGCGGGTCGTCCTCCTCGCCCAGATCGTCGAAGCACCGGGTGCCACCGCCGTCGGCGGCCTCGCACCGCCAGGTCTGGGCGGCCTCGTCCACATCGAAGGCCGCCTGGGCTCCCTGCTGACCGACCCGCTTCACCGACAGCCGGTACCGGCCCGGGGGCAGGGTGGTCTCCAGCCCGCTGCGGTCCCCCTTCGCCAGGGTGCGGCCGTCGGGGTCCAGGACCTTGACCCACTGGAAGCGGCGGGCCTCGAGCCGGACGGCAAAGGCCACGCCGTCGGCCTCGGGGCCGGTCCCGGACGGCGCCTCGGCGGTCTCTGGGGACGGCGCCGGCTCGACGGCGGCGGGGACCCCGGGCGGGGGTGAGGTGGGGGTCGACACCGTGGACTCGCCCTGGTCTCTCATCGCCAGACCCAGGGCGATCCCGAGCACGACCAGCACGACCAGTGCGCCCCCCAGGCCGGCGATCACCATCGGCAGGACTCCCCGCCCAGGGGGCGGTTCGGGCGCGGCCGCGGGCGGTGCGGCCACAGGCGGTCTCGGCCCAGGAGCCGGAGGGTTGTAGGGCGGCGGCGCCAGGGCCTGGTAGACCCGGGCGTCCTGGATCGTCTGCTCTGCGCTGTCTTCCCAGCCCATGGGCGCTGGGGCCTCGGTGCGCCAGGTGGGCTCGTCGAGCATGTCTGACTTCACCGCCTCCCGGGCCGACCCCGCCGGCCGGTCCGAGCTCGTGGTCAGGGAGAGGTTGATGCGCTGCCCTTCGAGCTCTCCGGCCGACTCCAGGCGCCGCGCGGCGATCGCCGGCTCCACGTGGGCCTCGGCCAGTCGCTCGAGCCCCACGCCGTCGCTCTCGTCCTCGAACGCCGCCAGGACCTTGGCGGCGGCCTGGGCGTCCGGCCGGTCGGCCTCCTCGTAGGCGCAGAGCTCCGCCAGCAGCGTCCGCGCCGCCTGGTCCCACTCCCCCCGGCCCAGGCCCGTGTCCCGGATGGCTGCGATGGCCTCGGCGATCGCCTGGTCGTGCTCCCCGGGGCGTAGGGGCAGGATCGGCAGGAAGGACCCGCCCAGCCACTCGATCAGGGACAACCCCAGGGCGAAGATGTCCGAGCGGTGATCGCCGCGCTCGCCGTCCCGGCGCTCGGGGCTCATGTACTTCAAGGAGCCGAGCCGGGTCGCCTGGGTGTGGGCCTGACGGCCCTCGAAGGTGGCGCGGGCGGTGCCGAAGTCCAGGACCTTCACCTCGCCCTCGACGCTCACCATCAGGTTCGAGGGCTTGATGTCCCGGTGGACCAGCCGCAGGGGTTCGTCGAGGCCGTAGGGCACCTTGCGCCAGGCGGCGTCCAGGGCGCTGGCGACCCGCCGGCCCAGGGCCCAGACGGCGCGGGGCTCACCGAGTGCCCGGATCGCCAGATCGTCTCCGCCAGGGTCTTGCCGTCCAGCCCCTCGACGAATTCCATGACGATCGCCGGCTGGCCCTGGAAGGCCACGAGTCCCTCGACCTTGACGATGCTGGGGTGGCGCAGGCGGGCGAGCATGCGCGCTTCGTCCTGGGTGCGCTGGACGATCTCCTCCATCTCCAGCCACTGTTCGCGCAGCACCTTCACCGCCACCAGCCGGCTGATGGCGCCGCCGGTCGCTTCCGCGAGGTACACCCGTGCGAATGTCCCCCCGCTGAGCTGCTTCAGCAGGGTGATCTCGAAGCTGCGGTCTGTTCGTGCCCCGTCGGACAGTGGAAGCGGCCCAGGCTCTTGGATGGTCGTGAGGTCATAGCATGGCCCGTCCGGCGAGCCGAGAGGCACGGGAACCCCCCGGAGCGCCTTGCAATGCGCTGCCGGATCGTGGTTAGACAGGCATTCGCGGGAGCGGTCCGAGCATCATGGTCACAGTCTTCTTCTGGTCCACCCTGGTGGGCTGCAACCTCCTCGGTGGCGGTGAGCCCGAGGACCCTGCCGCTGCGGCCGTCGCCGCGGCCGATGCCCAGCTCAAGGGAGGGGACATCGCAGGGGCCGCCGACGCCTACGCCGCCGCCCACGCGGCCCACCCCGGCAACCTGGAGGCCGCCATCGGGGCAGCCTTCGGGGCCTACGCCCGAGGCGACTTCGCCGCGGCGGATCAGATCCTGGCCGCCGCGGAGGCCACGGCGGGCGAGCGGGCAGGCGAGCTCCGCCTGCGCCGGGCGCTGGTGGCGATGAAGGACGGCGACACCGATCTGCTGCGCGAGCACGCCGAGGCGTCCAACACCGCCGCGGGCCTGGTGCTGGCCGCGGAGGTCGCCCTGGCCGACGGCGAGCGCGAAGAGGCCCGGGCGCTGCTGGACCGCGCCGCCCAGGTCTCCGGTCCCATCGGCCAGGTGGCCACCCACTACGTCGACCTGCTCAAGCACCCCGATCCGGCCGTGGCGGGCCTGGCCGAGAACTACGCCCTCTGGGCCCTCGGCCAGCGCGAGGTCGCCGTGGCCAGCGTCGAAGAGGTCGTCAAGGGCCTGCCCGAAGACTACGAGGGCAAGTCCGAGGAGCTCCTGGTCTGGGCCGGTCGCTCGGCGAGCTTCGGCGAGACCCAGGTGGGCTCCAACCTGCTGGAAGCCATCGACTTCCCGCCCCAGGGCCAGGCCTGGCGAGTGCTGGCCACCCGCGCGATCATCCTCTGCGCCGAAGGCCAGGCCGACAACTGCCAGACCATGCTCGACAGCCTCGACGGCAAGGCCCCGGCCGACGGCCTCGCCCACGCCCGCGCCACCGCCGCGATCGCACTCGGTGGAGAGGACAGGGATGCTGCGGTGGCGGTGCTGGGTTCCACCGCATCGGACGCTGCTGCCCGAGCAGCGCTCGTCCTCGGTGACCCCGGGCTGGCGGGAAGCCTGGCCACCGACACCGTCATGAAGACCTACATCTCGGGGATGTGAACCATGCGCACCCTCCTGCGACTCCTGCTGCTCGCTCTCTTCTCCTTCGCCCTCGTGCCCGCCGACGCCCTCGCCAAGAAGGGCGAAGCCTCTGTGGGCACCCGGGTCCACGTGACCGTCATGGACGAGGCCGGTGAGGCCATCCCCACCGCCGTCATCCGACACCCGGACGAAGCCGACCGCCACCGGGTCAACAGCGTGGACGGCAGCTGGGAGGAAGAGGTCCTCTACATGCCCGACGGCACCGAGCTCATCTTCGAGCCCGGCCTGGTCCTGTTCCTCGAGATCTCGGCGCCCGGGTACGAGACCCAGGTCATCCAGTACGAGGTGCGCAAGCGCAAGAACTTCGTCGAGGTGAAGCTCGTGAAGCTGAACTTCGACGACGAGGAGATCGAGGAGCCGATGATGTCCTTCGGTCGCGACACCCCACGCGAGAGCTCCAGCGGCTCCGGCCCCGCCAACTGAGGCGTCGATGAAATCCAGGTTCCTGGCCTTGTCGGCCCTGCTCTCCCTCGGCGGCCTCGCGGGAGGCCTGGCGTTCGCCAGCCAGCTCAGCGACTACGGCGACTTCTTCCCCGAGCGTCCCTGCCAGGACGGCTGGGCCGGCTGCCTGGTGGGCGGCTTCGAGGTCGACGCCGGCGTGGGCCACGACTCCGCCGGTCGCCCGCAGCCCTCG
>CAYFPX010000013.1:0-312 GCA_964344945.1 uncultured Enterobacterales bacterium | reverse complement strand
CTCGGATCTGCGGCTCGGCTGGTTCGACCTGCAGCCCACTGCGGTGTTCAGCCCCTTCGCCGGCCTCTCCAGCTACACCGGCAAGGCGCCAGTGGCAGCGAGCGCCTCGACCGCCGACGCCGGCGGCCGGGACGACCAGCCCGCGGCCGCGGTCGCCGAGGTGGAGGAGGAGGAGGACACCGGCGACGGCGGCAGCGCCAGCAGCGGTTCCTCGTCCAGGTCCTCCTCGTCGTCGAGCAACGACGACGACCGCTACGAGGAAGAGGAGGACGACCGGTACGAGGAGGACCCGGAGCCCGAGCCCGAGCCCGA
>CAYFPX010000012.1:44194-70981 GCA_964344945.1 uncultured Enterobacterales bacterium | reverse complement strand
GGCGGTGGTGCCGGAGTCCGAGGTGGTGGTGTCGTCGCCGCAGGCGGCTAGGAGCAGGGCGATCAGGGAGAGCGAGGTGACGCGCATGGAGGCCTCGAGGGGGCGGGTGAGGGTTGGCGAGTCTATCGCCCGTTCGGGTACCCCTTATCCCTCTTCGTCCACTTCCAAGACCGTCATCATGCCGTGGGCATGGGACAGGATGTGGCAGTGGGTCATCCAGGACCCGGGGTTGTCAGCGAGCAGGCGCAGGCGCAGGGTGCTGCGGATCGGCATGTTCACGGTGTCCTCGACCGTGCGCCAGGCGGGGGCCACCCCGTCCACCGACAGGACCTCGAAGGCGTGGCCGTGGAGGTGGAAGGGGTGCTCGGACGCGCTCAGGTTTCGCACTTCGATGACGGCATCGGCACCCAGAGGCAGGGACTCGACGGTCACCTCGGGGAACTGCTCGCCGTTGATGAACCACTCCCCGGTGTGCAGCGATCCCTGGAAGACATAGGTCAGGTCGGTGGTGCCCGGGTCGGGGCTGACCTCGCCGCCCGGGAAGGGCCAGGCCGCCAGGGGAGCGGCTGCGGCGTCTCCCGAGCTCTCGACGGTGAGCAGGGGCTCGGGATCGCCCAGCGCTTCGCCTCCGGCCAGGGCGTAGGGGGCGGTCTCCAGGGGCGAGCCGCCCCCATCCGGGGACCACTGCCAGTCGACCCGGTCACCCGGCGCGAGCAGCCAGGCCTCGGTCGCCACCGCCGCGGGCAGCAGCCCCTGGTCCGTGGCCAGGACGGGACCGAGTCCCCGCAGGTCGGCGTACCCGGTGTTCGCGACGTTCACCGCGCGCACCCGCACGGTCTCGCCGGCGGACAGCGCCAGGGTGGGCCGGGTGAGCCCGTTCACTGTCCAAGGTCCAGAGGCGCCGCCGTGGCCGTGGTCGTGGGCGTCACGGTCGGAGGGCCCGCTGTCGCTGGGTGGCACTTCGAGGGTGGGCCAGTCGTCGAGCACCAGGATCAGCTCGCGGTCGACGGGCGGGTCGGCCGGGTCCTCGACCACGACCACACCGTAGAGGCCGAAGTCCACCTGGCGGTCCACGTCGAGGTGGGGGTGGTACCAGTAGGTGCCGGCGGGCTGGTCGACGGTGAAGGTGTAGGTGAAGGTCTCGCCGGGCCCGATGGGGTCGTGCTGCCAGGTGACGCCGTCCATGTCGTAGGGCACGTGCAGGCCGTGCCAGTGCACGGTGGTGTCGGCGCTCAGGGTGTTCGTGACCTCGGCGATCAAGGTGTCGCCGCGGGTGAGGCGCAGGGTGGGGCCGGGCACCGAGCCGTCGAAGGCGAAGCCGTCGATGGGCTCGCCATCGACCTGGAAGCGGTGTTGGCCGATGGAGAGCGCCACCTGAAGCACGCCCTCGGCGGGGTCGAGATCCTCCGCCTCGGGCGGGTTGGCGAAGACAGGCGGTGGGGTGGGTCCCGTGTCGTGGGTGTGGACCGGTGGTGGGATCGGGTCGCTGTCACCGGTCGTGGTGGCGCCGGTGCAGGCCAGCCAGAGGGCGATCACCGGCTCACCTCGGCGAGGATCCGGTCTCCACGGTCCCAGCCCCGCTGCTGCACCAGGTCGTAGGGCGCGGCCCGGTAGAGCAGGGCCGCGTGCAGGGTGGGGGTGTCGCAGGTCGCGGAGAAGGAGTGGGTCGAGGTCCAGGCACCGCCGCCGGGCATCAGCCGGTTGTCGCTCACCACATCGATCGCCCGGTGGTGGGGCACCATGAGCTCGCCGTCGGCGTCGGCCAGGACCCGGGCGAAGGCGAAGCCGGGGCGCCCGGCCAGGGGGGCGCCTGGCTGGTCGTCGGTGGGCCAGGCGTGGGCTGGGAGCCGGTAGACCGCCGTGCCCCCTTCGGGCAGCGGGGTGGCCAGGGTGACCACGTCGCCGTCGACGGCGGTGATGGTCGCGGTCCCGAGCAGGTGCTCCACGGGCAGGCCCTTGGCTTCGGTGTCGAAGGTGCCGTCGCCGAAGGGGCCGGTGCCCGTGTAGGCGTGCCAGCTGCCGGTTCGAGCGACCACGAGCAGCTGCTCCCCCGGGGAGGCGCCTGGCCAGCTCAGCCAGTCCCCGTCGGTGCCTTGGGACGCCAGGGCCCCCGCCCAGGCCGGCAGGGCATCGCCACCGGTGGGGGTCAGCGAAGCGCCGTCACAGCGGGCGTCGACCCGCAGGAGCAGGTGGCGCAGGGGCTCGCCGGTGGGCAGGGCGTGGCCGGGGCCGACGTTGGTGACCGTGGCGGAGAGGGTCAGGGTGTCGCCGTCCCGGGCGTGGGTCACGTCGACCGTCGCCGCCAGCTCGAGCATGCCGCTCTCGGGCTGGCGGGGCCCGTACCAGGCGTGCAGGCGCACCTCGCCGGGGGGCCTGTACCAGCCGCCCACCACCCCTGGGTCGACGTCCTCGATCTCGTTGCCCAGGTCCGCGGCGTTGCCCACCGTCGGGTCCGGCGGCATGTGGCAGCTCTGGCAGGGGGCGTCGGCGAGGGGGCCGGCCTGGTGCTCTTCCCAGGTGGAGTGGATGGGCAGCGTGCCGTCGGGCCAGCGCTCGGGATCGGCGGAGGCGCCGGGCACCAGCACCGGCTGGTCCAGCTGGTGGCAGCCGGCGCAGAGGGTGCCGTCGGCGAAGTGGTCTCGCTGCACGCCGCCCATGCGGATGCTGGCGACGTCGTCGAAGGGTCCGAAGGTCAGGGGCTGCCAGTCGCCCAGGAGCATGCTCGTGGGCTCCTCGGACGGGCGCACCACCCCGAGCCGGCCCGCCACGCCGGCGGGGGCGTCCAGGTCCACCTGCGCCACCTTGTGGCACAGGTCACAGGAGACCCCGCTCTCGAAGGGCTCGCCGACCGCTTCGAGCAGGTCACGGCCCCCGAGCTCGCCGTCGATGGCCGGCGCGTGGCAGTCGGCGCAGGCACCGGTCTCTGTGGCCACCCCGTCGCAGGGCGCGGTGTCCCCGCAGTCCCCGTTGAGGTCGGGCAGCGCGCCTGCTCCCAGGTAGCAGCGCTGCGCGGCCTCGGCGGTGCCCGGCGCCAGGCCCGTCCACCACCGGCCCCCCGCCGCGAGGCAGGCGGCTTCGTCTTCGTAGGCTGCGGCCGCGCCGGCGTAGAGGTCCTGGACCCAGGGGTTGCTCGCGGCGGTGGCGTGAGGGCTGGCGTGCCAGGCGGCGTTGATCGTGATGTGGCAGTGGGCGCACCGGCCCGTGTCGGACCGATCCTCGGGCGTGCCGGCGTGCTCGAACACGTAGACCGCGTTGTCGGCGGTGGAGAAGCGGGTGAGGGCGATCTCCAGGGTCTCGGTGCTCTCGAGGTCCCAGACCTGGGCCCCGTCGGTGCGGGCGTCCGGGTGGGCCGCCAGGACCCAGAGCTCGCCGTCCAGCTCGGGGTCGATGGGAACGGTGGCTTCGCCGGCGCCGTCGGTCTCGTAGCGGTCTGGCAGGCCGCCCTGGAAGACGGTGATCCCGGCCGTGGGCTCGTCGTCGAGGGTCACCCGGACGTGGCGGGTCACGGCGGGCTCCGCGTGGGTGTGGGAGTCCGTCGGCGACGGGGTGTCGACGGGGGGGCTGGTGGTCGCGGAGTCGCCCTGGGGTGTCACACAGGCGACCAGCAGAGGGAGGGACCAGCTCACTGGGAGCAACCTATCCTTGCCCACCGACAGGTCCGGGGTGGATGCAACAAGCGGAGCTCAGGTCCTACCTGGACGCAACAATTCCGGCCAAGGAGGGCCCGTCGAGGGCCAATTGAGGCCCCGTGAGGGCCTCCTTCGGGTGAATCGGCCGATTTTGTTGCGTCTGACCCGCACCTGAGCCGCGTGTGTTGCGTTCGGGGTGGACCTGACGGGCATGGTGAGCTCTCCGACCCGGTCGATCAGCGCCCGTAGCGCGCACGGATCGCTGCGTAGAGCGCCGTGTACCCGGGGGTGTGGGACAGCACGAGGTCCGGTCGGCTGCTGCCGGCGGTCAACAGGGTGACCGAGCCGTTGCCGAAGGTCTTGCCCAACAGGCCCTGGCCCTGGTTCAGGGAGTCGATCCGATCGAAGAGCACGCTGGTGTGGGTGCGGTAGAGCACGCCGTGCTCGATCACGGCGCGGTCAGCTTCGACCCGGTAGGACCGGCGCTTCACGGAGAGCCAGCGCCAGGGGATCAGGAGCCACAGAGGCGGGAACAGGAGCAAGGGGACCAGGGCGTTGGCCACGGCTGGCACGAAGGCCTCGCCATCGGGGGCCGCGGCGGAGCCTTCGAGGGCCCGGTCGGGGGTGAGGCGCCCCAGGAGCAGCGGATCCAGAGTGTGGGCCAGGGGGCCCGCGCTGGGCAGGTAGTGGGCCGTCAGGCGGTTCTGCATCGGCGGACCCGCGGCACCCTTCTTGGTCTGCCGCGCGGTCTCTCCAGCGACGAAGAGGGTCAGCCGGCCGGCCTCAGAGCCGTAGTAGCGCAACACCTGGACCTTCTTCAGGTCGTCGTAGCGGGCCCAGGTGTGCCTGCGCCAGAACACCCCACTGCGCAGCTCGACGTGGTGTTCGTGCAGGGTCAGGTGCTGGTGACCGGCCCGCCAGCGGGCGGTGGCGAACAGCAGGGGCACGAGCAGGAGCGGGAACAGTCCCAGCACCGCCAGCAGCACCACGGTGCCAAGGTGGGCCCGAAGCCACACCTGCGGGGTCAGGCCGGTGGGCAGGCTCAGCTGGGCCTCGCCCCCTGGGATGCCGCACTGGCGCAGCAGGGCGGGCAGGTCCAGCCGGGAGCGGGTCACGTGCTTCAGGTCCACGGGCAGGGACGAGCCGATGCTCCAGACCCGCACCGTGGTCGTGCCGAAGATCCCGTCCAGCGGGCTGGTGCGCTGCTGCACGCCGGTGACCTTGTCGTACGCGAACTCGAGCTGCTGCTGGCCGATGAGCTTGTAGCGGCTGGCCACCGAGCTGGCGCCTACGGTGTACCGGGTGCCGATCGCCCGCAGGATCCCGGTGCCGAAGAACGCGCGGGCCACGTTCATCCGCAGCTCGGAGGTCCAGGCCTGGTCAGCGGGCACAGCCTGGGCGGCGGGTCGGGTGGCCCTGGAGGATGTGCCCTCTGCCGGCCCCGCCACCTCGGCCGCAGCCTGGGCCTCCAGCTCCCGGAGGCCCTGGTTGGCCTCGACCAGACCCCGCACGGCCTGCTGCATGGCGGGCCCCCGGGCGAGCCGGCGGAAGCCGATCTCCGAGCCGCTGCCCTGGCAGCTCACCTTGACGTCGTAGAGCCCCAGGATCTGATCCAGGAAGGTCTGCTTGGTGGAGGCGTCGGCGATGTTCTCGAAGGGGATGAAGGCGTTGGTGCGGCTCAGGAAGCCCTCGCGGTACTCGACCACGTCGTCGTGGACCTCGTAGGTGCGGCGCTTCAGGTCGAGGAAGTGCAAGACCAGGAACACCGAGAGCCCCCCCGCGGCCAGTCCCCCGCCGACGAGGGCCAGGAACTGCATCAGCGGCTGGTCCTCCACCAGAGCGCCGGCACCGAACCAGGCCACGAAGAAGACGAACCCGGCCGCGATGGACGCGCACTCGACCACCGCACCCAGGGTGCTCGGGCTCTCGCGGAGACGCAGCTCGCTGGCTTGCAGGGAGAAGCCGTTGTCCCGCAGGCTCTGGCGGAGCCGTTCCACCAGACCGTCCGGGTCGACCACCGAGCGGAAGACCACCTCGGCGCTGGCGCTGCCGGCGGACTGCACGATCACGTCGCCCACGTCGAAGAAGCGGTAGCGGATCCAGTGCAGGTGCTGCTTGACGTGGGTGACGTTGCGCAGGTCGAGCTCCTGGGTCCAGTCACTGACCAGCCCGCCGCCGTGGGCGACGAGATGTCCGTCGTGCACCTCGTAGCGCTCCTTTCGCCAGGCCACGCTCGCCCCGAAGACCGACCAGCCGACGAGGAACAGCCAGAGCGCCAAGGCGGCCAGCTTCAGCGGGCCCAGGTCCGCCGCGAAGCCGACGCCGGCCAGTGCGAGGGCCAGCACGGTGCTGCCGATCACGGCACCGCTCACCCGCTGGAAGAGGAAGGAGGATCGCTTGGGTCGGAGTTCGGTCATAGGCTGGTGCTAACGCCCGATGTCCTCGGGACCGGATCGTGGCAGCCGGTGACACAGGATCACCCAGTGACGAGGATCGGGGTCCCGCCTCACGCGGCCGGCTACCCTGACCCCCGTCGTGCGCCCCCTGAACTTCGACAACAGCTTCCTCCGGGAGACCCCAGGTGATCCCGTCCCGGACAACCTCCGACGCCAGGTCCACCACGCCTGCTGGTCCCCGGTGCCGGCCACTCCTGTCGCCAGGCCTCAGCTGCTCGCCCACAGCCGCGAGGTCGCGGCTCTGCTGGGCCTGGACGAAGGAGACCTCGCATCGCCAGCCTTCACCGCGGTCATGGGGGGCAACGCCGTGCCCAGGGGCGGCGCCACCTACGCGAGCTGCTACGGCGGTCACCAGTTCGGCGGGTGGGCCGGGCAGCTGGGCGACGGTCGGGCTCTCAGCCTGGGCGAGGTGGTGCACGACGGCGAGCGCTGGGAGCTCCAGCTCAAGGGCGCCGGCCCGACCCCCTACAGTCGGCGGGGCGACGGCCGCGCGGTGCTGCGCAGCTCCATCCGCGAGTTCCTGTGCAGCGAGGCCATGCACCACCTCGGTGTGCCGACCACCCGGGCCCTGAGCCTGGTCACCACCGGCGAGCCGGTGCTGCGGGACATGTTCTACGACGGCCGGGCGGCCTACGAGCCGGGGGCCATCGTGTGCCGGGTGGCGCCGAGCTTCCTGCGCTTCGGCAGCTTCGAGATCTTCGCGTCTCGGCGGGACCACGACACCCTGAGGGCGCTCCTGGCCCACACCCTTGCTCGCCACTTCCCCGAGCTCGGTCCGGTGAGCGCCGAGAGCGTGGTCGCCCTGGTGGAGGAAGTCTCCCGCCGCACGGCGGTCATGGTCGCGCACTGGATGCGGGTCGGCTTCGTGCACGGGGTGATGAACACCGACAACATGAGCGTGCTGGGCCTGACCATCGACTACGGCCCCTACGGCTGGCTGGACCACTACGACGAGACCTGGACCCCGAACACCACCGACGCCCAGATGCGGCGGTACCGCTATGGCCAGCAGCCCGCGGTCTGCCACTGGAACCTGGCCTGCTTCGCCCGGTCCCTGGTGCCACTGGTCGACGACCCCGAGCCCTTGCAGGAGGCGCTGGACACCTTCCCCGCAACCTTCCTGGCCGAGCACCACACCCAGACGGCCCAGAAGCTCGGCCTGAGGACGTGGCAGGACGGCGACGAGGAGCTTCAGACCGGTCTACGGGGGCTGCTGAGCGCGGTCGAGACGGACATGACCCTGTTCTTCCGTCACCTGTCCGAGGTGGACGTTGCCGACGGGGTGGTGGATCGGGCCGGACCGCTGGAGATCGCGTTCTACGAGCCCGACCAGGTAGGTCCGGAGCACCGCCGCCTGCTCGGGGAGTGGCTCGTACTCTACGCCCACCGGGTGAGGGCCGACGGCTGGGACCCCGCCGACCGGGTCGCGGCGATGAACAGGGCCAACCCCCGCTACGTCCTGCGCAACTACCTGGCACAGGAAGCCATCGACCTGGCGACCGAGGGCGACCCCTCCCGCATCCACGACCTGCTCGACGCGATGCGGCGGCCCTACGAGGTCCAGCCCGAGCACGAGGCCTTCGCCGCGAAGCGGCCGGACTGGGCCCGCACGAAGCCGGGGTGCTCGATGCTCAGCTGCTCGAGCTGATCAACACCCGTCGTTCGCCGCCCCGGGCGTGCCCCTGTCGCCGTCGCCGTAGGTGCTCGTCGCGGTGCACCAATTGTCGCCACTGTCGTTGTCCGAGTGGTCGTAGGCACCCGGGTCCAGGCTCATGCTGGCCCCGGTCGGGTCGGGGAAGGTGACGCCGTCGTCCCAGGCGATGCGGTCGAGCTCGGTGCCGCCGTGGAGCAGGACCAGCTCGTCGTCCCCATTGGCGAGCTGCATGCCGGTGGCGAAGCCGTGGTCGGCGGGCACGCCGCCGTTGCTGCTGGTGTCGGTCTCCCGGGCGAAGACCGCGTAGCCACCGGCGGGCAGGAACACCTGGGTGCCGCTGGGCAGGACGAAGCTGTCGCTGTCGTCGTCCTGGAAGGTCCAGTCGGCGCAGATCGCCACGTCGACGGAGGTGGTGTTGTGCACCTCGAACCACTCGCCGGCGCTGTCCTCGACCGCGTCGGGGTCGAAGAGCACCTCGGTGATGATCACGTCGCCCACGCTGACCAGGCCCTCGTCGCAGGCGCCGTTGCAGTCGTTGTCCAGGCCGTCCCGGACCTCGGTGGCGCTCGGACTCACGCTGGGGTCGGCGTCGTCGCAGTCGTCGCCGCCCTGGGTGCTGGCGTCGTGGCCGTCGGCGTCGGCGTCGTCGTCGCTCCAGCCGTCGCAGTCGGTGTCGATGCCGTCGTACCAGGTCTCCACGGCGTCCGGGTTCACCCAGATGTCCGTGTCGTCGCAGTCGTCGCCGCCGTGGTCGCTGCTGTCGAAGCCGTCGCCGTCAGCGTCGAGATCGGAGTCGTCGCCACAGTCCTGATCGACCCCGTCGTACCAGATCTCCCCGGCCCCGGGGAACACGGCGGGATCGGTGTCGTCGCAGTCCACGCCGCCGCTCTCCTCGCCGGTGTAGCCGTCCTGGTCGCCGTCGATCAGGTCGCCGCCGTCGCAGTCCTGGTCGACGCCGTCGTGGGCGATCTCCGGCGCGCCTTCGTAGACCGTGGCGTCGGTGTCGTCGCAGTCGCCGTCGACCTCGCTCGTGCCGTCGCCGTCGTCGTCGTAGAGGGTGGTGCCTTCGTCGACGGTCTCGTCGCAGTCGTTGTCGGCGCTGTCCGGTTCCTCTGGGGCGTCGGGGTAGCTGAGGGCGTCGTCGTCGTCGCAGTCGCCGCCGCAGCTGGTCCAGCTGTCCAGGTCTTCGTCGGTGCAGGCGTCGACCACGATCGCCGCCTCGCAGGTCTGGGCCTTGCCGCGAGGGTCCTCGACCACCAGGGAGAAGCTGTGGGTGCCGTCGATGGTCGGGGTCCAGAGTGTGGCGATGCTGCCGTCGGAGTCCGGGGTTCCGGTCCAGAACTCGCCGTCCAGGTCGGTGGCCAGGCGGACGGAGAGGTCGGTCTGGTCGACCTCGGCGTCGCCCACGTTGGCCTCGACCGCCACGGTGTCGCCCAGCTCGGTGGCGTGGCCGTCGCGGGGGGTGTGGAGCTCGCACCAGGGCGCCGAGTTCGTGTCGGCGACCAGCCGCAGGGTGGCCTGGCCGGCCCGGCCCCGGGTGTCGACGGCCGTGAGCACCAGGTCCTGGTCGCTGTCGCTCAGGGCCAGCAGCAGGCCCACGTTGCCGCCGGGGCAGCTGGTGAAGCCGCTGTCGTGGGTCCAGATGACGTCGTCGATCGAGCTGGTGAGGGTGAGCTCGAGCCACTCCAGGTTGTCCTCGTCGGAGACCTGGGCGCACATCGTCAGGGCCTCGCCAGGCTGAAAGGCGGCGCCGTCGACCGGGCTGATCCACGTGACCTGGGGCGGGTCGTCCGTGGAGGAGACCGTCGCGTCGACACAGCCGGTGATGAGGGCCCAGAACACCATCGGAACCACCCTATCGCGCAGTGGGGTGGGGCTGGACGGGGTAGAGTCCCGCCATGGCGGTGCACACCCTGATCGGCCCGGCCGTGCCTCCCGAGCGGGTGGCCCGGGCTCTGGTGCGGGTGCCCTGGTCCAGTCCGGACGTGCTCGCGCTGATCGTGCCCGAGCCCCACGCCGGGGGCGTGGCCGCCGTGATCGTGGACCGGGACGGCACCGCGCTGACGGCCGACCTGCACGCCGCCGCCGCGAGGCTCTCGACCGCCGACTACCCGATCTGCGTGGCGGTCAGCGGCGAACACCCCCGCTGGACCCGCTACCAGGGCGGCCAGGCGGTCGAGGACTACGACGACGGCGACGACCAGTACTTCCCGGTCGACGAAGACGGCTTCCCCGAGCTGCACGTCACCCCCGTCGTCCGCCGGGACGGCCCGCCCGAGGGCTGGAGGGTCTTCCGGCCCTGCCTGGACCGGGGCATGGAGGCCCTGCTCTCGTGCCGCTTCCGGCCCCTCGAGCGGGCTCTGGTCCGGGCCCTCGAAGGCACGGCGCCCGATGTGCGAGCCTTCGTGCTCAAGCGCGACGGCGAGCCCCTCCAGCGCCCGGCCGAGGTGGGCTGGAGCGCCCGACACCGGCGCTGATCACGGCACCAGGTCCACCGGCTCCCCCCAGTCGATGAGCGGAGCGGCGCCTCCGACCTCGGCTTCGAGGGCGGCCCAGAGGCACCCGCGGTCGAAGTCCCAGGTGCCGTAGAGGTCGGTGGTCTCCTGGGGGTCGGTGGCCACGTCGAAGAGCTGCCGCTCGCCGTCCCAGGCGTAGTGCAGGCGCAGGCCATCGCGGTCGACGGCCAGGATCGGCGGGCGGACCTGCTTGTTTACCAGGGCGCAGCGGTAGGCGTCGGCCGGGGCCTGGCCGAGCACGGTCCCGGTCAGGTGGTCGGGCTGGGGGATGCCCAGGGCAGCCAGGATCGTCGGGACCAGGTCGGTCTGGTCGGTGGGGCCGTCCCAGCGTCGGGGTGTGGCGCCGGGCCACCAGAAGGCGGCGATGGCGTCGCTCTCGCCCGGGTGCAGGGCCCGGCCATGGCGGAATTCTCCGTGCTCCCAGAATTGTTCGCCGTGGTCGCTCACCAGCACCACCAGGGTGCGGTCCAGGGCGCCGCGGTCCTCGAGCTGGTCGAAGAGACGGCCGAGCTCGGTGTCGAGGAAGGCGATCTCGGCCCGGTAGTGCACGTCGAGGTGGGCTCGCACCAGCGCCTGGGTGGCCTCGTCGAGATCGCCATAGGCCTGCTCCAGAGCGTCGATCGGCGCGTGCAGGCTCACGTCCCAGGGGATCGGATCGAGGTCCTCCAGGGCCTCGAGGTACGAAGCCGGGGCCTGGTAGGGGGTGTGGGGGTCGAAGAAGTGGAGCTGGAGGAACCACGGGTCCTCGCCGGCGCTCAGGGCTTCGACGGCCGCCAGGCCCTCGGCTGCCACCGCGTCGGCCTGGGCCTCGTGGAGCAGCGCCACCTCGTCGAACTCGCTGCCCAGCGGGCTCGAGTCGTTCAGGAAGTAGTTGGCGGACACCAGGCGGGTGGTGTACCCGGCCTCGCCGAGCAGGGCGGGTAGGAAGCCCGGTGGCTCCTGGAAGGTCAGGGTCGTGCCGGTCGCCGGGACGTGGCCGAGCGCCACGTTCGACCGGCCGGACATCACGCAGAGCATCGACGCCAGGGTCCAATTCGAGCAGGCACGGAAGTCCTCGAGGACCACGGCCTGATCGAGCAGGGCACTCAGGAAGGGGTTCTGCTCGGAGTCTGCGCCCCGCTCCAGGGCGTCCTTGCGCAGGGTGTCGATGGAGAGGAGCAGCAGGTTCCAAGTCGTCGCGGCGTCCAGGTCGAGGGGGCTGGCCGCCGCTTCATCGACCGGGACCGGGTCGCAGGTCGGTGGATCCGGCTCGGCCGGGTGGTCCTCGCCCGTGCAGGCGCTCGCCAGGACCAGGAGCGCGAGGGCGCTCACCGGCCTGAGGGGCCGTCGCGTCGACGCCGACCCAGCAGCGCCCAGGGCAGCAACAGCACCGCCGCCGTGCCACTCGAGCCGCCGCAGCCGCAGCGGGACTCTCCGGCGCTGCTGTCCGCCGGCGAGGCCTCGGCGATCTCCAGGTTGATGGTCCTGGCGAGGACCTGGGGGCCGCCGTGCTGGGGCGAGGTGCTGCTGTCGGTCACCACGACATCGAACCGCACCGTGCCGGCCTCGGTGGGGGATCCGGAGAGCACGCCGTCGCTGGACAGCGCGATGCCCGCCGGCAGCCCCTCGACCGCGGTCCAGGAGAGGGCGCCGTCGCCCCCGACCGCGGTCAGGGTCGCCTCGTAGGGGTCGCCCACCCGACCTCCGGGCAGGCTCTGGGGCGGCATCGACAGCCCGCGCTCGGCGTCGACCAGGGCCTGCAGCGCGGCCTGGCGGGTGGCCCAGGCCGGGTCTCCCGCCAGGCTGTCCAGCTCGTGGGGGTCTGTCTCCAGGTCGTAGAGCTCCACCTCGCCGTCGCTCCAGGACACCAGCTTGACCGTGCCGTCGATCACGGCGGTCCACGGTGGGAAGGGCTTGGAGTCCAGGTTCTCCAGCAGGATCGGGCCGCGATCCAGGGGGTCTCCAGCCAGGGCCGCGGCCAGGTCGGTTCCGCTGGTGTGGGGCGCCAGGCCCGCCAGGGCGGCGAGGGTCGCGGGCACGTCCAGGTCCACCAGCACCGGCTCGCTGATGGTCACGGGTGCTGCTCCGGGGGCCCGCCAGATCAGCGGCACCCGGGCCGACTCCTCGTAGGCGACGCCCTTGAAATTCAGGCGGTGCTCGCCCCAGTGGTAGCCGTTGTCCGAGGTGTAGATCACGTGGGTGCGGTCGGCGACGCCGATGCGTTCCAGCCGGTCCAGGAGCTGCTCGACCGAGCGGTCGATGGAGAGCAGGCAGTCGAGCTGGTTCTGGATCTGGCGATCGATCGAGGCGATGGTCACCTCGCCGAGCCGCTCGGTCTCCTGGATCCAGGTGGGCTTGTCGGACACGTCCTCCTCGTCGAAGGAGGGCGGGCGGTGCTCCACGGTTGGGGTGGCGCCGCGGTCCTCGGTGGCCGGGCGCCAGGGGCTGTGGGGCGACGCCAGGGTCACGAAGAGCAGGAAGGGCTCTTGACCGTGGGTGGCCAGGAAGTCCAGGGCGCCGTCTCTCTCCTGGTAGGTGATGTACTTGGCGTGGCGGACCAGGGTGCCTTCGGCCGCTTCCGAGCCGCTGGCGCCGTCCAGGGTCTCGTGGTCGTACCAGGTCTCGATGTCCGTGATCGCCGAGAACCAGGTCCAGCCCGGCGGGATGCGGGGGGCCTCCTCGTCGTAGTGGGTGAGGTACTTGCCGACCAAGCCGGTGGCGTAGCCGGCGTCCTGGAAGCGGGTGGCGAGGGTCGTGTCGTCGACCAGGCGGCCGGGGCCGCCGTTGTCGCCTTCGTTCGCCAGCACCCCGGTCTCCCGGGCCGGGAAGCCCCCGGAGAGGGTCGAGGCCCGGAAGGGGCAGCACAGCGGTGTGCTGACATAGGCGCGCTCGAAGGACGCGCCCTCGTCCAGCAGCCGGGTCGAGACCACGTCCATGTAGTGGATCGTGTCGTAGCGCTGGTCGTCGGCGATCACGACCAGGAAGTTCGGAGGCTCGGCGGCCTGGGCCGCGACGAGCAGGAGGGTCCACGGGCTCGGCATGGGTGGCCGGTATTCTAGTGCGCTGGCGCGGGGGGCGCTGAGGAACGCAGAGGCGCAGGGGTCTGACCCCTGTTGCTCACAGGGGTGGCGCAGTGAGGCAGAGGGGTCAGGCAGGGGGGTCAGACCCCAGCACGTGATACCTTGTAAAGTGTCAGGCTCGGGGGTCTGACCCCTGTTGCTGTTGCTGAGGGGTCAGGCAGGGGGGTCAGACCCCTGTTGCTTGACCCCTGTTGCTGTTGCTCAAAGTGTCAGGCTCAGGGGTCTGACCCCTGTTGCTGACTGTTGCTGACCCCTGTTGCTCTGCGTTGCCTGTCTCGGGGGGCGACGGAGCCTGATGGCCAGCACAAGGGCCAGCCACCCCAGCGGCGCGCCCGTGCCGGGGGTCGCGCAGCCGCAGGCCCGGTCGCCTTCCGAGAGGTCGGGCGGCGTGCCGGTGTCGCTCGAACCGCTGTCGCTCGCAGCCCCGGTGTCCTCGGGCTCCGGGCAGGGCTCGGCGTCCTCGACCCAGTCGGTGCAGGAGATGCGGGCCAATTCCATCGGGTCGCCCTCGAAGCTCACGACCAGGTCCCCGTCGGGCAGGTACGCGATCGCCTCGTCTCCGGGGCCCGAGGGGGTCTGCCACCAGGTGGGCTCGGTGTCCCAGTGAGCGTCGGGCTCGCAGGGGTCGGCGAGCCAGTGGAAGAGCTTGGTGTAGCTGCGGATCACGACCTCGCCACCGTCCCAGGACCAGTCGGCGGCGGTTGTCGTGCGGCCGCCGGAGCTGTTGGCGTCGAAGAAGAGCCAGGTGACCAGGTCCAGGGTGAGGGTCTCACCCTCGGCCGCGCGCTCGGCGGGGAGCCGGAACACCCCGGCGTCGCCGGTCTCGTGCTTGGTCACGATGGTCAGGTCGCCGGTCAGCGGGTGGACCAGGATCGACTCGCTGTCGTGAGGGCCGTCGGGGTAGGCCACGTCCCAGGTGGCGACCAGCTCGGCGGGCTCACCGACCGCGGGCTCCCGGACCACGTAGATCGTCACGTGGTCCCGACTCTCGCCGTTGTCGCCGACGTCGCCGATGTAGAGGCATGGCCCGCCGTCGTCGGGGCATGGCCCGCTGGACAGGTCCTCCCAGTCCCAGTTGCGGGCGCCGGACACCGCGTGCTCGCCGAGGCAGGTGCCGTCCAGGTCGAAGGCGTACAGGCTGGCCGGGCCACCGCTGTCGCTCAGGGTGAAGATCACGCCGTCCCGGGTGCGCGACGCGGCCAGTCCCGAGGACTCCTGGATCCCGCAGGCGGCGTCGGGCAGGTAGACGCCTTCGTCCCAGGCGATGCAGCGGTCGGCGAGGGCGGCGGAGGCCATGAGCAGGGTCAGGATCACCCCCCCACTCTACGTGGCAGCGACGTCGTGCGGAGTGCCTTGCCCACCGGATCCCACCCCGCTACACCCCCCCGGCAGAGATGGCTCCTTCCCCCTGGCTGCAGATCCTGGCCTTCCTCGGGCTGAGCGCGTCGATCGCGTTCGGCACGCTCTTCGCTGCGTGGGCGCTGCGGGTCCGGGCCCGGGAGGACCTGCCGACCAAGGGCCTGACGTATGAGTGCGGCGAGGAGCCCGACGGCCTGGCCTGGCTGCGCTTCCACCCCCGCTACTACGTGGTGGCGCTGGTCTTCGTGCTGTTCGACGTCGAGGCCGCCTTCCTGTTCCCGTGGGCCCTGAACCTCGAAGCCCTCGGCAGCTTCGCGCTGATCGAGATGGGCGCCTTCCTGGGCATCCTCACCCTGGGCTGGGTCTACGCCCTGAAGAAGGGAGCGCTCAAGTGGCAGTAGACGAGTCCGGGCGGAACTACACGCACCCGATCTACGGCTACGCCGAGTCGCTGCCGGGCGCCGACCTGTTGCTGACCAAGGCCGACGAGTTCCTCACCTGGGGCCTCAAGAACGCCCTGTGGGTCTTCCCGATGGCCACCAGCTGCTGTGGCATCGAGTTCATGGCCGCGGCCTGCAGCCGCTTCGACATGGACCGCATCGGCTCCATCGCCCGCGGCACCCCGCGCCAGTGCGACGTCATGGTCGTCGCCGGCACCATCACCGTGAAGATGGCCCCCCGGGTCAAGAAGCTCTGGGACCAGATGCCCGAGCCCAAGTGGGCCATCGCCATGGGCTCCTGCGCGATCTCCGGCGACTTCTACCGAGACATCTACAGCGTGGTCCCCGGGGTCGACACCTTCATGCCGGTGGACGTGTACGTGCCCGGCTGCCCGCCCAACCCCGACGACCTGTTGATGGGCATGCGGCGGCTCCAGGAGAAGATCACCAAGGTCCGAGCCGGCACCTGGGTCGAGCCCGAGCTGGCGCCGGAGACCGCGGGCTTCAAGCGGCCGGCGATCGGCCGGCTGGGCGACCCGGACCGGCTGCCGAACACCAGCGCCGACCAGCTCGCAAGCGTGCTGAAGCTGGGGCTGCACGGCGCCGAGGACCGCGCGGCGGAGACCGACGGATGAGCCACCCGGACACCGCCGCCTGGGTGGCCGAGCGCTTCGGGCTCGAGACCACCGACCCGGAGCTGGGGCCCGAGGTCCCGGCGGACCAGCTGGTGCGCTTCGCGACCGCCCTGCGGGACGAGCTGGACTTCGCCTACGTCGTCTACTGCGTGGCGGTGCACTACCCCGAGGAGCAGCCGGTCCAGCCCAAGGCCAAGGAGGGCGAGGAGCCTCCCCCGGAGATCCCGGGCAAGCCCGACCGGAGCCTGGTCACCTGGCGGGTCCGCCGCCTGGGCCCGGGCACCACCACCTTCGGCTTCCACCTGTGGGTCCCCACCGGCGAGACCTGCCCCTCCCTGGTCGGCGTCTGGGCCGGCATGGACTGGCAGGAGCGCGAGCAGTTCGACCTGGTCGGCGTGGTGTTCGACGGCCACCCGGACCTCCGCCGCATCATGATGGACGAGGACTGGCCGGGGCACCCCCTGCGCCGGGACTACGCCATCGACACGAGGCACCACCCGTGGCGGTGACCCCCGCCAGCACGCCCGCGCCCACCTGCGCAAAGGTGGGCGGCCTCGACGTGCCCGTGGAGCTGATCCAGCCCACCTGGGGCGACCCCTATCTGGACCTCGACGACTACGACGCCGAGTCCGACGTGATGGCCCTCAACCTGGGCCCCCAGCACCCCAGCACCCACGGCGTGCTGCGCGTGAAGCTGTTCATGGACGGCGAGATCTGCGTCAAGGCGGTGCCGTACCTGGGCTACCTGCACCGCGGCGTCGAGAAGCTCTGCGAGAAGCTCACCTACGCCAACGTCACGCCCATCGTCGACAAGAACGACTACGTCTCGCCGATGATGAACGAGCTCGCGATCAACATGACCTTCGAGAAGCTCATGGGGTGTGAGCCGCCCCCGCGGGCCCAGGTCATGCGGACCGTGATCGCCGAGCTCCAGCGGGTCGCCAGCCACCTGCTGTGGGTCGGCACCTTCTGCCTGGACATCGGCGGCGCCATCGGCGGCGGCGCCAGCGCGTTCATGCACACCTTCCGGGAGCGCGAGCTCATCCTCGAGATCTTCGAGGAGCTGACCGGCTGCCGCTTCCACTACAACCACCACACCGTCGGCGGGCAGCGCCACGACATCCCGGCGGGGTGGGACAAGCTGGTCAAGAGCACCCTCGACCACATCGAGCGCCGCACGTTCGAGTACGAGGACATGCTGACCGAGAACCCGGTCTTCAAGGCCCGGACCATCGGGGTCGGCGTGGTCGACCCGACCCTGGCGATGGCCTGCGGCGTGTCGGGCCCCGTGCTGCGCGCCAGCGGCGGCGACCACGACCTGCGGCGAGACGCCCCCTACGGCGCCTACGACCGGGTCGAGATCAACGTCCAGACCCGGACCGAAGGCGACATCTACGCCCGCTACCTGCTGCGGCTGGCCGAGCTGCGGGAGTCGATCCGCATCGTCCGGTGCCTCATCGACGACATCCCCGAAGGCCCGATCTGCGCCCTGAAGCAGGTCAAGCTGCCGGGCGCGGTCAAGCCCAAGCCCGGCTTCGCCTACACCGCCATCGAGAGCCCCCGGGGCGAGCTCGGCACCTTCGTGGTCGCCGGTCCGGGCAAGCGCGGCAAGGGCGACCAGCACCCCTACCGCTGCAAGATCCGGCCGCCGAGCTACCACGTGCTCAGCCTGCTGCCGTACATCGCGCCGGGCGAGAACCTGAGCGACATCATCGCGATCCTGGGGTCCCTGGACCCGATCATGGGCGAGGCGGATCGGTGAGCCAGTCGATGCTCTGGTCGGTGGTCGGCGGCTTCGTGATGCTCAACATCGTGATGCTGGGCACCGCGTTCCTGATGCTCTTCGAGCGCAAGTTCGCCGGGCGCATGCAGAACCGGCCGGGCCCCACCGAGGTGGGCCCCAACGGCCTGTTCCAGCCGATCGCCGACCTGGTCAAGCTGCTGCAGAAGGAGGACATCGTCCCGGACAAGGCCGACCGTGGCCTGTTCAACCTGATGCCGCCCCTCACCGTGACCTTCACCCTGGTGATGCTCGCGGTGGTCCCGTTCAGCGAGGACATCCTGGTCGCCGACCTGAACGTGGGCGTGCTCTTCCTGCTGGCGATGGGCTCGATCCAGATCGTGCCGGTCTGGGCCGCGGGCTGGGCGAGCAACAACAAGTACGCGCTGCTCGGCGCCATGCGCGGCCTGGCCCAGGGCATCTCGTATGAGATCCCGATGGTCCTGTGCGCGTCGATCCCGGTGATCTACGCCGGCACCTTCAACCTCACCGAGCTCGTCGAGGCCCAGCAGGGCTGGGGCTGGTTCCTGTGGTGGCCGCCGGGTCCCGGGTTCTTCGCCTTCGGGCTGTTCATCCTGTGTGCGCTCGCCGAGGCGAACCGGATCCCGTTCGACATCCCCGAGGCCGAGGCCGAGCTCGTGGCCGGCGTGTCCACCGAGTACACCGGCATGAAGTTCGGCCTGTTCTACCTGGCCGAGTACCTGCACACCTTCATCTCCGCCGCGGTCGCCAGCCTCCTGTTCCTGGGTGGCTGGGAGGGCCCCGGGCCCGACGGCTGGTGGTGGATGATCGCCAAGACCCTCACCCTGTTCGTGGGCATCTACTGGGCCCGCTGGACGCTCATGCGGTACCGGAGCGACCAGCTCCTGCGCATCTGCTGGGTCTACTTCCTGCCCATCTCGCTCTTGCTGGTGGCGATGGCAGGCACCTGGACCGCGATCGTGGGGCTGCCGAAGTAATGGCCGAGCCCATCCTGAGCGCGATGCTGACCACGTTGAAGAACGTGTTCCGCCCGAAGACCACGGAGATCCTGCCCTGGAAGCAGGTCCGGGAGCGCCGGGAGCGGTACCGCTCGACCTTCGCCCTGGTCCACAACGACCTGGGCGAGGAGGCGTGCATCGGCTGCAAGATGTGCGAGAAGATCTGCCCGAGCGACATCATCACGGTGGTCGCGGGCGGTCGGAAGGAGTCGCCGGTCACCGGCAAGAAGCGCGGCTACGCCGACGACTTCATCCTCGATCTCAACGCCTGCATCGTCTGCGAGCTCTGCGTCCAGGTCTGCCCGGAGGACGCCATCCTCCACCTCCGGGTGCCCCAGGGCCCCGGGTACGTGCGCGAGGACCTGGTCCTCACGATGGACAAGCTCTACGAGAACGAGAAGCGCGACGCCGCCGCCTGGGGCACCGGGACGGGGCTGATCGCGATGCAGGACCCCAAGAAGGGCCAGCCGCCCGCGGCCCGACCGAAGCCCCGGCCCAAGCCCGCGCCGAAGGCGGCGCCGAAGCCCGAGGCCGCGCCTGAGGCCGCGCCCGTGGTGCCGACGCCCACCGAGGGCCCGCCGCCCCGGCGCACCACCCCCGCGGCCGACGTCCCCGAGGCACCCGCCCTGGAGCGGGCCAAGCCGCCCGAGGAGGGCAGCGCGTGATCGCTTTCTTCCTCACCGCCGCGGCGCTGATGGTGACCGCGATGATGGTCGTCGCGAGCCAGGACCTGGTCCGCGCCGTCCTGTGGCTCGGCCTGTGCCTGGTGGTCACCGCCGGCGCCTACGCCCAGCTGGCCGCGGACATGCTCGCGGCCATCCAGGTCATGCTCTACGCCGGCGGCGTGGTGACCCTGGTGCTGTTCGCCGTGATGCTCACCCCCCGCCCGGACGACGAGCGGCCCACGGTCGAGCTCATCACCCCGGAGAAGGGCCTGGCCGGCGGCCTGCTCTTCTTCTTCGCCATGGGCATGGCCATCATCCAGGCCGACCTGCCGACGGGCGTGGCCCCGGTGGTCAGCGACTCCCAGGAGGTCGGGCGGCTCTTCCTGACCGACCACCTGCTGGCCTTCGAGGCTCTGAGCGTGCTGCTCCTGGCGGCCATGATCGGCGCCATCGTGATCGCGCGGCGGAGGGACGCATCGTGATGGGCCTGTCCGCCTGGCTGCTGCTGAGCGCCGCGATGTTCAGCGTCGGCATCTTCGGCCTGCTCACGCGCAAGCACGCCATCGGCCTGCTGCTGAGCGTCGAGCTCATGGCCAACGCGGTGAACCTGAACCTGGTGGCCTTCGGCTTCTTCCGGGGCGACCTGACCGGCCAGGTCATCGCGCTCTTCGGCATCGCGCTGACGGTGGCCGAGGTGGTCGTGGGGCTGGCGCTGGTCATCCAGCTGCACCGGCACAACAAGTCCATCGACGTGGACTCGGCGCGGGAGCTGGCGGGATGACGCTGCCCCTCCCGCTGATCGTCCTGCTGGCACCGCTGTCGGCCTTCCTGCTGGTGATCCTGTACCCGTCCCTGCGCGAGCGGGGGACGTCCGCGGGCCTGGCGGTCGTGACCGCCTCTTCGGTCAGCCTGACCGCGGGCGTGCTGATGCTGATGGGCCAGCTCGGCCTGGACGGTCCGGTCGCCCACCAGGTCTGGCGTTGGATGCCCTCGGCCGGCCAGGACCTGGCCCAGGTGGGCTGGCTGGTGGACAGCACCTCGGCCCCGATGGTCGTGGTGGTCGGGCTGGTCGCCCTGTGCGTCCAGATCTACAGCTTCAGCTACCTCGAGGACGAGCCCGGCCCGGCCCTGGGCCGGTACTTCGCCTGGCACGCGCTCTTCGTCGTCGCCATGCAGATCCTGGTGATGGCTCCCAACCTGATGCAGGCGTTCATCGGCTGGGAGCTGGTGGGCCTCTGCAGCTACCTGCTCATCGGCTACTGGTGGAAGGAGCCTCACGTCGGCAAGGCCGCGGTGAAGGCCTTCTGGGTCAACAAGGTCGCCGACGGCGGCCTGCTGCTGGGGCTGATCGTGCTGGCCGGGGCGACCGGCAGCTTCGACTGGGACCCGACCGCCCTGGACCCGTCGCTCTTGACCGCGGTGACCCTGCTGCTGTTCGTGGGCGTGATGGGCAAGAGCGCCCAGGTGCCGCTGCACGTCTGGCTGCCGGACGCGATGGCCGGCCCGACCCCGGTCTCCGCCCTGCTGCACGCGGCGACGATGGTCGCTGCCGGCGTGTTCCTGGTCGTGCGGGCCTGGCCGCTCTTCGAGGTCGCCGAGACCACGCTGATGATCATGGCCTGGTTCGGCGGCATCACGGCCTTCGCCGCCGCCTGCTTCGCCCTCGTCGAAGACGACGTGAAGAAGATGCTCGCCTTCTCGACCTGCTCCCAGCTCGGGTACATGGTCGCGGCCCTGGGCTCCGGCGCGATGATCGCCGGCTACTTCCACCTGACCACCCACGCGATGTTCAAGGCGCTGCTCTTCCTGGGCGCCGGCTCGTTGATCCACGCGGTGGGCACCAACTCGATGTCCAAGATGGGCGGGCTCCGCAAGGAGATGCCCTGGACCTTCGCGCTGTTCACGATCGGGTGTCTGGCGCTGGCGGGCATCCCGCCCCTGGCCGGCTTCTTCTCCAAGGACCTGGTGCTCGAGGGCCTGCTGCACGGCGGCCAGCACGGGCCGCTGGCCCTGTGCGTGGCCGGGGTGCTGCTCACGGCGGTCTACACCGGCCGGGCCCTGGTGAAGATCTTCTTCGGCGAGCTGCGCAGCCCGGACGCGCACCCCCACGAGAGCCCCGCTCCGATGATGGGCCCGATGGTGCTGCTGGGCCTGGCCACCGTCGCCATCGGCTTCGCGGGCAGCGGCTTCTCGGGCCTGGTCAACGGCACCACCGAGGGCGCCTTCCACGTGGCGCCGGTGGGCATCGTCGGCCTGGTGCTGGCCCTCGCTGGCCTCGGCCTCGGCAAGTGGCTGGCCGACGGCAACAACATCGCCGCGCTCGAGGGCCTGGGCGAGTACATCTTCTCGAGCCCCCTGGACCGCTTCTACGAGACGGTCTGGCGGCGGGTCCTGCTGGCCGGCTCCGCGGTCCTGGCCTGGGTCGACCGCTACGTGGTCGACGGCCTGATGAACCTGGTGGGCTGGGGCGCCATCGTGGGCGCCGAGCGGGCCCGCAGGCTCCAGACCGGCCTGGTCACGGACTACGTCGCCGCGGTCGTGGTCGGCGTGTTGGTCGTGGCGCTGTACACCGCAGGGGGGTTCTAGACCGTGGGTCTGCTCTCCCTCATCGTGCTGGCGCCGATGGTGGCGGCGATCGCGCTGCTCTTCATCCCCAGCGCGTCGAGGGCCGTGGTCCGGCTCGTGAGCCTGGCGGGCGCGATGACCTCGTTCGTCGGCTCGCTGATCGTGGTCTCTCGCTACGACCTGGAGGCCGGCGGCATCCAGCTCCGGGAGCAGCTGGACCTGGTGCCGAGCCTGGGCATCTCCTGGAAGCTCGGGGTCGACGGCTGGGGCGTGTCGCTCCTGCTGCTCACGGCGGTGATCATCACCGCGGGGGTCTGGGCGACCTGGACCGAGCAGAGGCGCAGCAAGGAGTTCTACGCCTGGCTGCTGGTGCTGGTCACCGGCGTGTTCGGGGTGTTCGTCTCCCTCGATCTCTTCCTGTTCTTCCTGTTCTACGAGATCGCCGTGTTGCCGATGTACCTGCTCATCGGCATCTGGGGCTCCACCAAGCGGGTGGAGAGCGACGGCCCCTTCCGGTTCGCGTACGACATGCTCGACGTGGGCGGCAAGGAGTACGCCGCCATGAAGCTCACGCTGATGCTCCTGGCGGGCTCGGCGCTGATCCTCGCGGCGCTCTTCGGCATGGTCACGGCGGGTCCGATCACCTGGGACCTCGAGGTCCTGCAGGCCCGGGAGTACAGCCGGACCTTCCAGCTCATCGCCTTCCCCGCGCTGTGGGTCGGGTTCGGCTCCCTGGCGGGTCTCTTCCCCTTCCACACCTGGTCGCCGGACGGCCACGCCTCGGCGCCCACCGCGGTGTCGATGCTGCACGCGGGCGTGCTGATGAAGCTCGGCGCCTTCGGCGTGATCCGGGTCGGCATGGTCTGCCTGCCCGACGGCGCCCTGGCCTGGGCCTTCGTGGTGGGCACGGTGGCGGTGGTCAACATCGTCTGGGGCGCCATCTCGGCGATGGGCCAGACCGACCTGAAGTACGTGATCGCCTACTCCAGCGTGAGCCACATGGGCGTGGTCATGCTGGGCGCGGCGACCCTGACCACCGACGGCTGGAACGGCGCGGTCTTCCAGATGTTCGCCCACGGCGTGATGACCGGCCTGTTCTTCGCGCTGGTGGGCATGATCTACGAGAAGGCCCACAGCCGCGAGATCTTCAAGATGGGCGGCTTCGCCAGCAAGATGCCGGCGACCGCGGTGTTCTTCACCATCGCGTGTCTGAGCTCCCTGGGGCTGCCTGGCATGGCCGGGTTCGCCGCCGAGCTGCTGGTCTTCCTGGGCGCCTGGAACAGCGACCACGGCTGGTGGGCCATCCCCGGCATCCTCGGGGCGGTCATCACCGCGTTCTACGTGCTGCGGGTCAGCCGGGCGATCTTCTGGGGCGAGGGGCCTGGCGAGGAGTACCCGGACCTGACCGACTGCCAGGACACCGAGTGGTTCGCGCCGATCATGCTCACGGTGTGCATCGTCCTGTTCGGCGTGGCGCCGGACCTGATCCTGCGCTTCATCGACGTGGCCACGGTCGAGCACCTGGCCTGGTTCGGTGAGCACCTGTCCGACGGTGTCGCTGCGGTGGAGGGCTCGCGCTGATGCTCTTCCCGGATCTCGGACCCCTGAGCCTGGAGCTCAGCGTGCTGGCGCTGGCGCTGCTGGTCTTCTTCGCCGACCTGCTGCTGCCGGCCGACGAGAAGCGCGGCCTCGGTGCGCTCACGGCCCTGGGCCTCGGCGGCATCCTGGCCGCGTCCTGGTGGCTCGATCCCCAGGGTGTGACCTTCACCGGCACCTACGTCTCCGACGGGGTGGGCCTCTACCTCAAGCAGGTCCTGCTGGTGGCGGGTGCGCTGGGTGCGCTGGGGGCCATCGACCACGTCGACAAGCACTTCCCGGCGCGGCAGGGCGAGCACTACCTGCTGATGCTGGCGTCGCTGACCGGCATGTTGCTGCTGACCGGTGCTCGCGACGTGCTCTTGTGGGTCGTGGCCTTCGAGCTGGCGGGCATCCCGCTGGTGGTGCTGGCGGGCCTGCAGAAAGACAAGCTCGGCACCGAGGGGGCGCTCAAGCTCTTCCTCACGACCGCGGCGAGCAGCGCCTTCACCCTGTACGGCTTCTCGCTCCTGTGGGGCCTGAGCGGTGACACGGCCTTCGTCGGCATGGCCGCGATGGGGGTCGGTCCGCTGCAGTCCCTGGCGCTGGCGATGGTGCTGGGCGGCGTCGCCTTCAAGCTCGGCGTGGTGCCGTTCCACCTGTGGATGGCCGACACCTACGAGGGCGCTCCGACCCCGACCGTCGCCTTCCTGAGCGTGGCGCCCAAGGTCGCGGTGTTCGCCGGGCTCATCCGCTTCCTGCTCGAGGGGCTCCTGCCGCTCCAGGCGGTCTGGGGCGCGGCCCTGGTGCTGCTGGCGGCGATCACGCTGGTCCAGGGCAACCTGAGTGCGCTGGCCCAGACCGACTCCCGGCGCCTGCTGGCGCTGTCCGGTGTGGCCCACATGGGCCTGATGCTCATGGCGCTCGCCGCGGGGAGTGCGGACGGCGTGGCGATGCTCTGCTTCTACGCGCTGGCCTACGCCTTCACGAACATGGGCGCCTTCCTGGTCGTGAGCGTGGTGAGCGAGGCCGAGGGCCACGCGGGGCTCGAGGCCTACGCCGGCCTGGCGACCCGGTCGCCGGCCTTGTCGCTGGCGATGCTGCTCTTCCTGCTGTCCCTCGGCGGCATCCCGTTCGTGGCGGGCTTCTGGGCCAAGGTGCTGCTCTTGTGGGCGGCCTGGCAGGGCGGGCTGATCGTGCTGGTGGTGCTGGCGGTGCTGCTCGCGGTGCTGGCGCTGTTCTACTACCTGAAGATCGCGCGGTCGCTGTACATCACCGAGAGCGAGGCGACGACCGTGCCGACGATGGGCCGGGCGACGGCGAGCGCGATCGGGATCTGCGTCGCGGGCGTGGTCCTGCTGGGTGTGCTGCCGGGGCCGTTCGTGGACACGGCGATGAGTGCTGCGAGGGCGCTGGGGCTCTGAGCGTCAAGGCCGTGTAGAGCCGGCCTCGAACTTCCGACGGGGATGTAGAGCCCCGCTGCAACTTCCGCCCAGGAGGGGTCTCCGGCGGTGCCGCGACGTGACTTCGGGCACTTACGGGCGCGATCGAGGCGCCGGCGGAAGTTGGAGGGCGGCTCTACACGCCAAGGCGGAAGTTGAAGGGCGGCTCTACACGCCCAGGCGGAAGTTGAGGGGCGGCTCTACACGCCCCTGGTCGTCCGCCGCACCCGCAGGAACACCGGCACCGGCGGCGCCTCCACGGGCGACGGGCGCCAGCGCTCGGGCCGCTTGGGCGGCTCGCCGGGCTCGATGCGGATGGCCTGGTGGTTCGTGCGCGGGGTGCGGGTCATCGGTGGTTCCTCCCAGGTCGGACCGGCCGCGGGCGGCTGGTGTCAGGGAGAAGGGACGGACCCCCCAGCGGATTTCACTCACTGTGAGAGCATCGCGGCCCCACACCCCGGAGGCCCCGTGCGCCCCTTGCTCTCCGCCGTCCTGCTCGTCCAGACCCTGCTGCTCGCCGTGCTCCTGCTCGACCGCCTCCCCGAGGCCCACGCCGCCGACGGCCCCAGGTACCGCCTGATCCTCGTCGACCACTGCGAGGAGGCCGCCCGCATGTGGTGCGTGCGCCTGGAGCACAAGGGCAACTGGGAGTACGCCTACGATCGCGAGACGAAGAAGCCCCTCCAGTACGCCACCCAGGCCGAGGTGCTGGAGCGCTACGGCAAGGCCGGCTGGGAGCCGGTGGACTTCGCCTGGTCGTCGCTCATCACCCTGCGCAGGGAGCAATGAGCCCCGCTACTTCGCCAGGATCTCCTGGTCCGACCGCGCCCACGTCGTGCTGCGCCGTGGCGGCTGGTCGGTGCGCCGAGGCGGCTCGCCGCGCTCGGTGGTGAGCCAGCGACCCTTGCGGCCCGCGACCCGGCGCGGGGGCGGGGAGGACAGGATCTCGTGCTCGAGGGTGATCATGGCGGACCTCGCGATGACCCCGGTTCGGTCGCGCCGGTCCGCAGCTGAAGTCAGTCTTCGACCGGGTCGTCGCACCAGGCCAGGTCCGTGGCCTCCTCCCGCTCCGCCACCAGCAGATCCAGCATCTGGAAGTAGGCCTCGCAGCCGCCGTCTTCGCCCGCGATCGCCCGGAGGCGGAGCTGGCCGTCCTGGCGCCAGCCCTCGTACTCGACCGGCTCCGCGCAGCCCCCATCGATCCAGGGGTTCACGAACACCGCCTGGGTGGCGAAGTCCACGCCGTCGGTGGGGTCCACCCCGATGCCGGCGACCAGCTGGTCCCAGGTCACGCTGTCCTCCACGACGCGACGATCGTGGGCCCAGGACGTGTCCTCTTCGTAGTCGCCGTCCTGGAGGGCGTGCAGCTGGAGGTCGACCTCTACGGCGTCGGAGGGCGCGTTGCCCTCGCACAGGGTGCCTTCGCAGGCCAGGGCCAGGGTCCACAGCAGCACGGCGGGACTCTACCGCGGTAGCCTCGAGGCTCGGAGGTGCCCGATGTGGGGCTACGCAGCGCTGCTGGTCGGTGTCACGGTGGTGGCGGTGGGACAGCTGATGCGCCTGCGCAAGCACCGCCATCCGGAGCTGGACCCAGAGGTCCTGGCCGAGCGCGAAGCCCGCCGCCAGGCGATAGTCGACGACGCCCTGGCCCGGGCCGGTGCCGCGGGCGCCGGGCTGCAGGTCACCCACTGCACCGCTTACGGCTGGCCGCACTTCACCGTGCACCTGCCCGATGCCGATCGCCTGGCGGCCCTCGAAGCCTCGGGAGATGTGGCCGTCATCCGCAGGGCGTTTGAGGCCGCGGTCGAGAGTGCAGGCGCTATTCCGGTGGAAGGAAGTACCTTTCGGTCGGAAGAAGGTGTCGTCTTCCGGGTCGCAGAATTCGGCGACGAGGGGTAAAGCGCGGCGCGCAGCGTGTCGCTTACCAGGGTGGGGGACTCACACGTCAGGTGTCCCCCATGGGCGACCACTCGCGCAGAGCTCGAGGTCGAAGCC
The DNA here is from genome assembly GCA_964344945.1 of uncultured Enterobacterales bacterium. Classification (GTDB taxonomy): domain Bacteria; phylum Myxococcota_A; class UBA796; order UBA796; family CAJQPC01; genus CAYFPX01. The sequence continues at coordinate 44,231 of CAYFPX010000012.1, read as the reverse complement.
GACGAGGAGGCCGGCGATTCCGCGCCGACCGGGCGAC
>CAYFPX010000012.1:42567-44072 GCA_964344945.1 uncultured Enterobacterales bacterium | reverse complement strand
GCGGCGGGAGCTCGACCTGCCGCACTTCCCGGAGACCCCCCTGGCGCTGGACGCGGTCTTGGAGGATCCCGAGCCGTCACTGGGGAGCATCCTGGCGGTGGTGAGCCGTGACCCGGCCCTGGTCCAGCGCCTCTTGAACGCGGCCAGCGGCACCGGCTACCGGGGCGCCCCGCGCACGCTCGACGAGGCGATCACACGGGTGGGGTTGGACGAAGTCTGGCGCCTGGGCGTCCAGTGTGCCGTGCACTCCGTGTTCCTGGTCCCCGGCTATCAGGACGAAGTGGTGCGGATCCGCGACCGCGGACTGCTCGCGGGAGAGGTCGCCGCATGGCTCGTGGGGCGGACCCGAGGCCCGGTCTACCTGGCCGGCGTGTTCAGCGGGGTGGGGGACCTGCTGGTGGTGCGGGAGGCCGCGCGCAGTCCGCGGGACAAGCGGCCCCGCCGGGCCTTCGTGAGCGCCGTGCGCGGGGCGCTCGCCGTCCACATGAGCCTGCTGGCGGCCCACGAGTGGCGCTTGTGGGAGGGCTGTGCGGTGGCCCTGGGGCACCGGTTGGACCCGCTGCGGGCCCCCGCAAGGCATCGCCCTGCCGCACTGGCGGTCGCCTGCGCAGCGGCCTGTGTGGCGCGCTCCGAGGACGAGTCCGCCCCGCGCCCGCCCATCGACGCCTGGCTCGAGGCCCTGCTCGGCGAGGAGGGACTGGCGCAGGCGGCGGTGCTGGAGCAGGTGCGGGTGGCTCGGGTTCGGCTGGGCCTCTCGATCCGGGACTACCAGGCGGGCCGCTTCGGGCGCTGATCCGGGCGACAGGGCCTGCCGGTGACCGGCCCTACAGCACGACCGGGACGGGCTCGGTGATCGTCACGCTCGTGCGGGTGACCTCGGCCCGCCAGGCTTCGACCTCGACCCCGGCCGCCGCGACCTCGCGCAGCTTGGCGCTGTAGGCGGGATCGATCTCGTCGGCCGGCACGACCTCCCGGGTGTCGCTGCGTGGCACCAGGAACAACAGCAGGCCCCGGTGGCCCTGGGCGACCACCTCGGCGAGCTCCTCGAGGTGCTTCAGCCCCCGGGCGGTCACCGCGTCCGGGAAGGCACCCACCCCGGCGCCCAGGGACAGAGTCGCGTTCTTCACCTCGACGTAGCAGTCGGGCCGCTCCCCGTCGGACAGCAGCAGGTCGATCCGGCTGTTCTGCGCCCCGTACCTCACCTCGGGCCTCACGCTGGCGTAGCCCGCGCAGGACGGCACCCGGCCCGCCTCGATGGCCTCCCGCACCACCCGGTTCGGCAAGGCGGTGTTCACCAGCACCGGCACCCCGCCGACCACCGAGACCTCCCAGGTCCACTTCAGCTTGCGCTTGGGGTTGGTGCTCGGGGAGATCCAGACCGGACCGTCGTCCTCAAGGCAGGACTTCATGGTGCCGGTGTTGGGGCAGTGGGCGACCACCACCTCGCCGTCGGGCAGGGCCACGTCGACGAAGAAGCGCTTGTAGCGCTTGACGAAGCGGCCTTC
>CAYFPX010000012.1:20603-42526 GCA_964344945.1 uncultured Enterobacterales bacterium | reverse complement strand
GGGGGGCTGGCCCCAAGGACGGTGGGGGAGAGGCGGATCATGGACGAGACGCGAGCGCCAGGGTCCCGGGAGCCTCGCACCGAGCAGCTCCGGGACGTCGCAGACCAGCTGGGAGTCGAGCTCTCCCTCGTCGAAGCCGTGGTGTCCGCCGTCGACAGTCGCCGACGGACCGACCCGCGGGTGGACAGCTGGGAGCCGCCGCCCGCCGAGTCGATTGCCCCCCCCACCGAGGCCACCCTGGGCGGCCCGCTCTTCGACGCGCGCTACGAGGTGATGGACCAGCTCGGCCAGGGCGGCATGGGCGCGGTCCACCGGGTCTACGACCGGCTGCTGGAGCGCACCGTGGCCCTCAAGGTGCTGCACCCCGCCCTCGCCTTGCGGCCGGCGAACGCCGCCCGCTTCCTCGCCGAGGCCCAGGTCTCGGCCCAGCTCCAGCACCCCGCCATCGTGCCGGTGCACGACTACGGCCCGCTGCCCGATGGGCGCCTCTACATCACCATGAAGGAGGTCCAGGGCCAGACCCTGGGCGCTGCGATCCGGGCCCTGCACGCCGGGGCGCCCGAGTGGAACGTGCGCCGGCTGCTCGAAGCCCTGCGCCGGGCCTGCGAAGGAGTGGCCTACGCCCACGAGCGGGGGGTGGTGCACCGGGACCTGAAGCCCGAGAACATCATGCTCGGGCGTCACGGCGAGGTGTCCGTGCTCGACTGGGGCCTCGCCCGGACCGGACTCGAGGTGGACTGGCGGAGTGGCGCGGACCCGGTGATCTCCCACCGCACCGAGCAGACCCGCGCCGGCCTGGTCGCGGGATCGCCGGCCTACATGGCGCCCGAACAAGCCCGGGGAGACCAAGCCCTCATCGCGCCCTGGACTGACGTCTACGCACTGGGCGGCGTGCTCTACGAGATCCTGGTGGGCACCCCCCCGATGGCGGGCCTGGGGGCTCAGGAGATCCTGGCGCGGCTGCGGGCCGACGTGCGGGTCCCTCCGCCGAGCAGCTCGCGGTTCGACCTGCCCGACGAGCTGATCGAGCTGGTGGGCAGGGCCACCAGCCCGGTCCCGGAGGCCCGCCACGCCGACGCCGGGGTCTTCGGCGAGGCGCTGGCGGACTGGCTCGACGGCGCCAGGCGGCGAGAGCGGGCCCTGGCCCTGGTCGACGAGGCCGACGCCACGGGCGAGCAGGCCGAGACCCTGGAGCGCGAGGCCGCCACCTTCGACGCCGAGTCCCGTGCGCTGCTGGCCGACGTGCCGGCCTGGGCACCGGAGTGGGCCAAGGCTCAAGGCTGGCGGGCCGAGGACGCCGCCCGGGAGAAGCGCCAGGCGGCCGAGGACGCCCGGGACGCCCAGGCCGGGCTGCTCAGCGCGGCGCTCACCCAGGATCCCGCCTGTCCCGAGGCCCACGCCCGGCTGGCGACAGACTACCGAGCGCTGCACGCCGAGGCCGAGGCGCGAGGCGACGACCGTGCCGCTCGCCGCTGGGAGCGCCACCTGCGCAACCACGACCGCGGGGAGCACGCCGCCTGGCTGGAGGGCACGGGCCAGCTGAGCCTGGTGACCGACCCCCCGTGCCAGGTGTCGCTCCTGCGCTACGTCGAGCGCCAGCGGCGACTGGTGGCGGAGCCGGTCCAGGCCCTCGGGACCACCCCGCTGGAGGGACTCAGCCTACCGCGAGGCAGCTACCTGCTGGTGCTCCGGGCCGCGGGCTGCGACGAGGTCCACTACCCGGTGGTGATCCGGCGGCGGGAGCACTGGGACGGTGTGGCCCCCGGTGACAGCGAGCCGACGGTGATCCGGCTGCCACGGACGGGCGAGCTCGGCCCGGACGACGTCTACGTGCCCGCCGGCTGGTTCTGGAGCGGGGGGGAGATCGAGGGGATCGACCAGCCCCTGCCGAGGCGCCGGCTCTGGGCCGATCCCTTCGTGATCCGGCGTCACCCGGTGACCTGTCGGACCTACCTGGACTTCCTCGACGGGCTGGTGTCGGAGGGCCGCGAGCAGGACGCGCTGCGGTTCGCCGCGAGGGAGCCCGCGATCCGGGGCCAGCCCGGCGCGCTCGTGCTGGGCCGGACCGAGGCGGGGGGCTTCTGTCTGGTCCCGGACGCGCAGGGGGACCTCTGGCCCGAGGACCTGCCGATGATCATGGTCGACGAGGTCTGCGCCCAGGCCTACGCCGACTGGGAAGCCCTGCGGACCGGCCAGCCCTGGCAGCTACCGCCCGAGCTCCTGGTCCAGAAGGCGGCGCGAGGGGTCGACGGGCGGCTCTACCCGTGGGGCAACCACCACGATCCCGCCTGGTGCTGTGGCCGGGACAGTCGGGAAGGGTCCCCCCAGCCCGGACCGGTCAGCGAGTTCGCCGGAGACGAGAGCCCCTACGGCGTGTGCGACCTGGCCGGCAACGTGATGGCCTGGAGCTCCGACGGCTACCCCCGCGGTGGGCCAGTGGTCGGGGAACGCGTGGGCTTCGGGGCCCCCCCGGCCGGGGGGGGGCGGCGCGTGCTGGTCGGGGCCTCCTGGAACCACTCCGGCACCGTTGCTCGGGCCGACTTCCGGGTCTCCCAGCGACCCGGCTTCCGGAGCGGAACGGTCGGGATTCGTCTCCTCCGGTCTCTTGGGTGAGGGAACTGAAGAGGTTCGTGCGTCCTCGCGTCAAGGGCAGGTCTGCCGGTCGATCCACCGGCACCCTTCACAGGAGCCTCCATGTCGCGATTCCCCATCGTCTCCGGTCCTCTGCTGCTGCTCCCGCTGCTCGCCTGTGCCGAGGGAGCGTCGGTCGAGGCGAGCGGCGCACACGAGGCGAGCGAGAAGGGACTCTCCATCCAGCTGCCCACCGAGGCTGTCTCGCTGTTCGGCGAGATCGGCAACGACTGCCAGGACAACGACGGCGACGGCAAGGTGGACGAGGGCTGGCCCAAGCTCCGGGACTGCTCCAGGAAGAGCAGCGACGTCAAGAGTGGGAGCGGCGGCAAGATCATCGACACCGAGCCCGGTGGCGAGATCATCCCCCGGCCCGGTGACAACCCCTGGGACCAGACCCTGGCGATCGGCGCCACCCAGGACAACGCGGTCTATGTGATCGAGGGCGTCACCACCGGCGACCTCGCCCGGGTGGCCGACGTGACCTTCCAGGGCGCCTCCGGCGACGACGTGGGCACCGGCCTGGTCGCCAGCGGCGGCAGCCACTGGCTCGTCGGCGCCCCCGGCTCCGGCACGGTCTACGAGCTGAGCGCGAGCCACGCCGGCACGTACAGCCTGGCCCGCTCCGCGTCGGCCAGCTGGACCGGCCGCGGCGATGCCGGCGCCACCCTGGCCGCCGGCGACGTCAACGGCGACGGCCAGGCCGACTACCTGGTCGGTGCGCCCGACAGCGACGCCGCCACGCTCGTGTTCGGCCCCCTCTCCAGTGGCTCCTCCAGCGTCAGCATCCCCAGCACCCGCTACGCCAGCGGCATGTCCAGCTCCGCCCTGGTGAGTGACCTGGACGGCGACGGCTACGCCGAGGTGATCCTGGGCGCCGCCGTCGGCGACGGCGCGGTGGTCGTGCACGACGGCCGGAGCCTCGCCGGTGGCCGCACCACCGCGGCCGCCACCTGGACCGGCGGCAGCGGCGCCGAGGCCGGCGCAGCCCTGGCCCTGGCCGGTGACGTGACCGGCGACGGCGTGGGGGACATCTGGGTCGGTGCCCCCGGCGCCGATCGGGGCAGCGGCGCGGTCTACCTGGTCAGTGGCGCCGCCACCGGCGGCAGCCTGTCCGGCGCCGCCCTGAAGCTGACCGGCATCGAGGCCTCCTCGTTCGGCGCCAGCGTCGACGGCGGCCTCGACCTGGACGGCGATGGCCACGACGACCTGGTCGTCGGGGCCCCGGACGAGGGCGACAACGGCGGCGCCTGGGTCGCCTTCGGCCCCTTCGAGGACGACGCCAACATCGGCGCCCACGGCATCCGCTTCGTGGGCGAGAGCCGCGGCGACGCTCTCGGCTCCGCGGTGTGCCTGGGGCCGGACGCCGACTCCGATGGCTGGCTCGACGTGACCGTGGCCGCCTCGGGTGGTGGCGCGGTCTACGTGCTGGACGGCCAGGCGCTCTGACTCCGGGTTCAGCCTCCGAGCGCGGCCGCCCCCAGCAGCCGCAGCGCGGTCGCGTCGGTCAGGGTCAGCACGTCGCCGGCCTTGACCTCGACCGTGTCCTGGACCTCGCGCTGGTCACCGCCGCGCACCCGCACGATCGGCCTGAGCGCCGTGACGCGGCTGCCACCCTCCCACCGCAGGTGGCGGCGGCTCAGGTAGGGGTCGATCAGCCGGCTGGTCTGGTAGAGCCCGTGGTCGGGACCGCCTTCGGTGCTGGCGCGGCCCAGGGTCTCGCCGGGGCTCAGGCGGAGGCGGCGGCCGTCCTCCGGACCGCCCAGGACCTCGACCGCAACGGGTTCCTCGTGGAAGCCGGAGTCCCAGCCCCAGGTCGCGGACTTCAGGGTCGACTCCCCGCTGGGCAGGGTGGTGGGGAAGGGGCCGAGCAGGTGCCCGAGCAGGTCGCCGGGCTCCTTGGCGAGCTCGGTCCAGAGGGTCTCCAGGTCGAAGCCGTCGGGCAGCCACCAGCCGAGGCGGACCAGGCGCGGGCTGGGCAGCAGCTCGGCGGGCCGCGCCGGATCCAGGCTCAGGCCCACCAGGTGGCGCCGCCAGAGCCCCCGGTCACGGCTCAGGGCGAAGCGCAGCACAGCGGTGCTCGGGGACGAGTCCGGAGACTCGCCCAGGGCTGCCAGCAGGTGCTCGACCCCCACGAAGCCACCGTCGCCGGAGGTCGCCAGGTGCACGGCGGCGCCCACCAGTGGGGCGGCGTCGGGCCCCGGTCGGGGCCAGCCGGAGGGGCGGCGCTCCACCCGGACCAGGGCGGTGTCCAGGACGCCTACGTCGCTGACCCAGAGCGCATGGTTGGCCCACCGGCAGTCGGGGTGGGGCAGGGCGAGGGCCCGGACCTCCCGCCGACCGGCGGCGGTGGCGCTGGCGATGTCGGTGCCGTCGAGCAAGGCCCCGACCAGGCCGCTGCCGAAGGCGTCGGCGGCCTCGAGGCCGGCGCGGATGATCGGCCCAGCGCAGGCCCGGGCCCCGGCGGCCACCAGCCGGGTCGCGAGGGCGTCGAGCTCGCCGGGGGTGGCGCAGCCGGCCTCGCAGACATCGAGCACGACGAGGCCGGCCCCGCGCACCGCCGGCCCGAGGGCGTGGGCCGTGGTGCCGGGGCCCTGGTCGGTGTCCTCCAGGGCCAGCAGCACGCCGTCGGCGACCCGCTCGCCGTGGCCGATCACCCAGAGCACGGGCTGGCCGTCGTCGTCGTCGGGCGGTGCGTCCTCGTAGAGAGCGAGCCCCAGCCGATCCGCGAGGCTGCGCAGGGCGCCTATGCGGGCGGCACAGGTCGGGTCCGCCGGCTCGGCACACCAGAGCCGCAAGCTCAGGGAGCGGCGGGCTTCGACCGGCGGTGGGGGCGCAGCAGGGGCCAGCCGCACCACGATCCCGCTGCCGGACTCCTCCAGCGGGAGGCCCTCCGGGCCGGCCAGCAGCTCCCAGGGCAGGGCGCGGGCGGCGGTGTCGGTGGCGTCGATGACCACCAGGGCCATCTGGTGCTGGCCGGCGGCGCGTCCCAGGAGCCAGGCCCAGCGCCCGGAGACCTCGGCGGCGCCCGTCAGCAGGCCTCCCAGGTGCTCCCCGGCCTTCTCCTCGGCCCTCGATCGGCTGGCGTCGCGGCCCCGCACCAGCACCGGCGAGCTCGAGGCGAGGGCGCGTGCCACCCGGCCCTGGACCGCGGCGACTTCGTCGGCGACCACCTGGGTCTCGGCTGCGCGGGTGCGCCCGTCTCCGACAGCGAGGCGCCAGGCGCCGCCGTCTTCGGAGCGGATCTGGACCAGCACCGGGTGCGACATCGTCCGATGCTACTGCGGCTGGTGCTCGGGTGGGCTACGCGGAGGGACTGGAGGCAGTGGTGCCCGCGTTGACCAACGAGCAGATCGTCGAGCTCCGGGAGGCCCTGGTGCGGGCCGTGCGACAGGTCTGTCCAGCCCCCCTGTCGGACCAGGCCGACGACATCGTCCAGCTCGCCACGCTGAAGGTGATCCGAATCCTCGAGCGGAGTGAGGGGGAACGGACCCTGGGGCCGTCCTACTTGAAGAAGGTGGCCTACACCGTGGCCATCGACGAACTCCGCAAGCGGCGTGTCGACCGGGAGATCGCCATGGACGCAGACCTCGAGCGCACCTGGGCAGATGGTGCGCCGGACCCGGAGCGGCTCGCCCGCTCCACGCGGTCCCAGGCAGCCATCGCCGAGTGCATGGACGGTCTCAACGACGATCGACGTGCGGCTGTCGCGGCCTACCTGCAGGGCCACTCGGTCCCCGAGACGGGGCGGCTGGCGGGTTGGTCCACCAAGCGAGCCGAGAACCTGGTGTATCGAGGCCTGGCCCAGCTGCGCGAGTGCTTGCGCGGCAAGGGGGTGACGCCATGAACGACGACACCCTGAAGGCCCTGTGGCAGTCGCGGACCTCCACGGTCTCGTCCCTGGTCGAGCCCGAGCGCATCCTGAGCGCGGTCCGGGGGGAGCTCCCACCGGCCGAGGTCCGGGAGCTCCTCGCCCAGCTGGCGTCTGACCCCCAGCTCGCCGAGGAGTGGCGCCTCGCCATGGCCCTCGAGGCGACCGAGCTCCAGACCGTGTCCGAGCCGGGGGTGCTCAGCCGCCTCGCCGAGGGCGCGTCCGAGGCCGCCCAGGCCGCGCTGGACTGGGTCTTCGGCGGCGACGCCTCCTTCGGCCTGAGCTTGCAGGTGGCCGGCGTGCTCGCCGCGCCCAAGGTCCGCCCCGGCGATCGGTTCCAGGTGAAGATCGACGAGCCCGACGACGCCGAGGAACGCCGCGTGGTCGTGCTGCGCAAGCAGGAGCGGAACTGGACGGTGGTGTTCCCCAGCTCCCCCGACGAAGACCTCTCCCTGTCCGAGCTCGACTCCGAGGGCGACGGCACCCGCACCCTCGACCTGCTGGCCACCGACCCCCCCGGTCGCCAGGAGTGGGCCGTGGTCCTGCCCCGCGCGGACCGTCCCGTGGACTTCGACGACTCGGTCAACTCCCGCTGGGCCGACCTGCGCAGCCAGGTCGCGACCGGCAGCGTGCCCTGGGCCGCGGTCGAGGTCGAGGTGGAGGTCATCGACTGAGTCCGGCCACCTGCCGGCCGCGGGCATCGTCGCCGAGCTGGGCACAGGTCGCCGCCAGGGCCTCTCGCTCCTTCGCCAGGTCCAGGTTGCGGGGATCGAGGATCTCCAGGACAGCTTCGACCTCTGGCCAGAGGCGATCGAATTCGTCGGTCGCCCCCAGGTGCAGGCTGGCCCGAGCCCGTGCGAGCAGTGCCACGCCCAGGGGCAGGTTGCGGCCGGTGCGCCGTAGGGTGTCGGCGGCCTGGGTCAAGGCGGTGGCCGCGGCCTCCCAGCGGGCCTGGTCGCAGCGCAGCAGGCCCAGGTTCAGGCTCGGCACGCCGTCGCCGGTGATCCCGCCTGCGCGGAAGTTGCGGACCGCCTCGGCGTAGCAGCGGGCGGCCTCTTCGTGCCGGCCGAGGTGGCGGTTGGCCTCGCCCAGGTTGTTGTAGATGTTCGCCAGGGTCGAGGGGTGGCCCTGGGCGTGGGGCAGGCCGGCCTCGCCCACCTGGCGGGCGAGGTCGTGCTCGCCGCGGGCGGTGTGGACCATGCCGGCGACGACCGCGTGTCGGCCGCGATGGACCGCCCGGACGCCATCGAAGCGGCCCTCCCGGAGCCTCAGGGCCTCCAGGGCGGCGTCCAGCTTGCCCTGGCGGCAGAGCCAGGTGGTGAGCTGCCCCAGGCCCTGGTGCCACTGCTCCCAGTCCTCGTCTGCCGCCCACTCCTCCAGGAGTTCTCGCTCGATCCGGGCCGCCTCGGCGTGGTCTCCGCTCCAGGCCTTGAGCACGCTCTCGTAGCGACGGACCGCCCGCTGACAGCGCACGTCGCCGCTGGCCCAGGCGGCCTCTCGGGCCGCGGCGCAGGCGGTCCAGGCCTCTTCGGCCCCGACCAGGTGCACGATGCAGCGTGCCCACCAGTGGCGCTGCCAGGCCACGCGGCGATCGTGGCGGTCGGCGCCCGCGAGCGCGAGGGCCTGGCCCAGGTCGGTGAGCAAGGGGTACTCCCAGGGCCCGCGGCCCTTGGGGTGGCTGGCCTCCAGGGCTGCGAAGAGGGCGTCGGCGGCTCGGTCGGGCTCGCCGGCCGCGAGCAGGTGGTGGCCCACCCGGTGCAGGACGAGGAAGTCCGACGGGGTGCCGTCGCGCAGGAGCCAGGCGACGCAGGCGCGGTGGTGATCCTCGAGCCGGTCGGCCCGCCCCGCCGCCGCCAGCAGGGCCTCGCGCACCAGGCCATGGGCGAAGCGCCAGCCGCCGGGTCCCGTGACCGCCAGGCGGTGCTCTGCGAGGGCGGTCTCCAGGGCGTCGAAGGGGACCTGGTGGGGGCAGATCGCGGTCCAGGCGACGCGGTCGACGTCCAATCCCAGGCACGCCGCTCGCTCCAGGGCGATCCGTGCGCCCTCGCGGGGCTCGGTCCGACTCGTTGGTCGGCGCTCCAGCTCGCCCAGGACCCCGGTGATCCGGTCCTGCCAGAGCCGGTCCAGGGAGGCCGGCAGGGGGGTCTCGACCCCTTCGCGCAGGCGCAGGCCGTCCGGGGTGGGCCGGAGCAGGTCCCTGGAGACCCAGTCGTCCACCAGCTGGATGGCGTGCAGGGGGTTTCCGCCGACCCGGGGGCTCAGGGCCTCGACCACGTCCCAGGCCAGGTCCAGCCCGTCTCTCAGCAGCTGATCCATCGCCGGCGGCGGCAGCCGCTGCAGGGTGAGGCTCGCGAGCCCCCGACCGTCCAGGGCGGCCAGCCTGCGAGCCTCCTCCGGTCGCTCCGAGAGCAGCTCGTCCCGGGCGGTGAGCACCAGGAGGACCGGCCCGCCGCCAAGGGTCAGCAGCCGATCCGCCAGGGCCAGGCCCGCGGTACCCCACTGCACGTCGTCCAGCCAGAGCACCAGAGGGTGCTCCGTGGCCCGGTCCAGCAGCACCCGCGCCAGAGCGCCGGTGGCGGCGGTCGGGTCCTGGGGCAGCCGCTCGGCCACTTGCTGGCCCAGGAGCTGGCTGACCGAGCGGCTGAGGTCGTGCCAGGCCGGCTCGAAGCGGGCGCTGACCGCCGTGGCGACCCCGAGCTCCTCGGCGACCTCTCCGAGCCAGCGGGCCAGGCGGCTCTTGCCCACCCCCGACGGACCCCGCAGACAGACCGCGCGAGGGCTCCGGGAGGCGACGGCATCCCGCAGGGCCGTCCAGAGCGCCTCTCGCTCGGCCTCCCGGCCGACCAGCGGCACCTCGCGCACGCCGTGCAGGCTCAGGCCCAGGCCTGGGAGCTCTCGCTCCAGGCGCTCGGAGCGGGCTTCCAGCACCGGGCGGCGCCAGGTCCGTGGGACCGGTGAGCGGGGGGGCCAGGGCAGGGGCCGGTCGGCCTGGACCTCGTCCAGGGCCCAGGCCAGGTCCGCCGCTCGGCGGAAGCGCAGGGTGGGCTCCGGGCCCAGCATCATGCAGATCAGCTCCCCGACCCCTTCGGGCACTTGCGGCGGGAGGGGCGGCGGCTCCGGGGGCTGCTGGGCAAAGTGCCAGGCCTGGTCGGGCGCGAGCCCCGCAGGCAGCAGGTGTTCCCCGGCGAGCAGGCGCCACAGCACCCGACCCAGGGCGTAGAGATCGGTCCAGGGCCCCAAGGCGTGCCAGTCGGCGCGCAGCTGTTCCGGGGCCATCGTGGCCAGGTTGCCGCGCAGGCTCTCGCTCTGGCGCGCCAGCAGCTCGGTGCGCTCCAGGGCCACGCCGAAGTCCGCGAGCAGGGTGCGCTCGCCTCGTTGGAGCAGGTTGGAGCGCTTCAGGTCCAGGTGGAGCACGCCGCGGGCGTGGGCGTGGGCCAGGGCGCCCAGGGTGTGCTGAAGCACGGTGTGCACCGTGGCCCAGGGCAGGGGGTCCGGGGCGTCGGCCAGGCTGCGGTCGGCCTTCTCCATGGCGAACCAGGCCTGGCCTTCGACCAGCTGGCCTCGGGAGCGCGTCGACTCCGAGGCCGTCACCCTGCCCTGGTCGTAGAGGCGCACGATGTGCGGGTGGCGCAGGCCCGCGAGGGCCCGGATCTCCCGCGTCAGGCGCACGTCCTCAGCCCGGACCGCGGCCAGCAGCTTGATCGCGACCGGTCCACCGCCGGGGGCGGTGGCGGCCCAGATCTCCCCCTCTCGCCCGCGGCCCAGGGGGCGCTCCAGGCGGAAGGGCCCCAGGTGCTGGGTGGGTCTGTGGGCCATGCCTGGGCAGGATGACACCTTCGAGGCTCGGACCCTCCCGGATCAGGTCTGGCGCCTCCGCAGCGGCGCAGCCAGGGCGAGCAGCAGGGCCATGAACGACCCCGGCCCGGGGACCGTGCTGCAGCCGCCGGACTCGTCCTCGTGCTGGCGCACCTCCTCGCAGACCGGGTCGCTCCAGGCCGACTCGACCCCGCGGCCGTCCTCGAGTCCGACCACGAAGCACCAGTCGTCGCTGCCCACGTCCTCCCACGCCAGGTGGAAGTCCGAGGGGCCGCTGTCCTCGGGGAGCATGGTCGCCACGGGGCGCGAGAGGTCGTCGGCGTCGTAGAGGTGCACCAGGGCCAGGTCCTCTGCGTGGGCCTGGGAGCGGACCTCGACGTGGGCGCTGTAGTCCCACAGGCCAGGGCCGGTCCACGCCTGCAGGCCGCGGATCTCCACCTCGGGGCTGGTCTCGAAGGGGGTGACTCCACGGGTGCCGGTGGTGAAGGTGGTCAGCCAGGCCGCGTCGTCGAGCTCGGGTGTGATCCAGAGCTCGTGCACGGTCTCCGAGGCCAGCGGTTCGGCGAAGACCACGGCGGCCAGGCCGTTGTCGCCGTCGATCTCGGCTGGGGCGTCGAGCAGCACGCCCTCGTCGGTCTGGACGAACACGTGGAAGTCCTGGGAGCTGCACGCCGCGTCGCCGTCGAAGAGCAGCAGCGGGCGGGCGTCGACCGGCACGTCCTCGGTGCCGTCGGCGGGGAGGGCCGAAGAGAAGGTGAGGGGCATGCAGGGGGCGGCCTCGCCGGAGTCGATGGCAGGATCCGCGAGCGCGATGCCGAGCAGGGGGAGCAGGAGGGTCATGGGGTTCTCCTCGGGGTCGCGGGCGATCGATACAAGGGCCGTGCCAGAGCACAACCTACTGAAATCACTTGGGCCGCCCGGCGGTCTGGCGCGGGGCCACGACACGGGTGTCCCGGTTCCTTCCCGAGTTGGTGCCGCGCTTGGTACCTTCGGGCGTCGCGCGAGGGGAGTCCATGGGCAAGCTGTTCACCGAGTTCCTGGGCACCTTCTTCCTGGTGCTGACCATCGGGCTGTGCGTGAACCAGGGCGCCGCCCTGGCCGCCCTTGCCATCGGTGGCATCCTGGCCTCCTTGATCTACATGGGCGGCCACGTGTCCGGCGCCCACTACAACCCGGCGGCGACCCTGGCGATCGTGCTTCGCGGCGCCTGTCCGTCCAGGGACGCGCTGCCCTACATGGCGGCGCAGATCCTCGGCTCGGTCTGTGCGGCGCTGATGGTCATGACCCTGAACGGCAACTCCTTCGCGCCGGCCCCCGGGGACCAGGTGCCGGCCCTGGCCGCGGTCCTGGCGGAGCTGCTCTTCACCTTCGCCCTCTGCCTGGTGATCCTGCGCACGGCCACGGTCGAGGAGGTCGCGGGCAATTCCTACTACGGGCTCGCCATCGGCTTCGTGGTCACCGTCGCGGCGATCACGATCGGACCGATCTCCGGCGCCGCCCTGAACCCGGCCGTGGCGCTGGGCACCGTCATCGTGGACGTGTGGATGGGCACCGGCGGCTACATGGACCTGTGGATCTACATCGTGGGGCCGTTCGGCGGTGGGGCGCTGGCGGCGGTGGCCTTCGGCGCGATGCGGAACGACTGAGAGGACTCAGCTCGCCAGCACCGCCAGGTGTCGCTGGATCGCCTGGAGCAGCTGGTGGACCTCGGCGTCGGCCTCGCCGGTCGGGCTGGGCAGGTAGCGCACACGGAGGCGGTTGAGGGCGGCCACGAACGTCGGATCCGGGGGCTGTGGACCCTCCTCGAGCACCCGCCACTGGGAGGACTGGCTGAGCAGCCGCAGGACCTGCTCCAGTCGGTGCAGCTCCCAGCCGGTGGTCGGTTCCCGGGCGACGGGCCGCAGGGTCAGGACGCCGAGGGCGATCAGGGCCCGCAGCTCGGCGGTGACCTGCTCCTCGGTCACCCCCGCCCGCTCCAGCAGCATCGCCAGCGGCACCTCGCTGCCCCGGTGGCGGACCAGCTCGCGCACCGAGGCGGACAGGGGCAGCTCCGGGAGTCGGTCCCGGGCGGGGCCTTCACGGAGCATCACGGCTCTGGCCTGCAGCGGCTCGTCGCCGGCGAAGCCGAAGCGCAGCAGCGCCGAGTAGACCCGGGCACCGAACCCCGGCACCGACGGCACGGCGGGCTGGTGTCCCAACAGATCGATGCTGGTGGGCCGGCCGGCGAGCACCTCGTCCAACAGCGCCAGCGCCTGGGTGTCCTGGGCGTCGCCCCCGGTCAGCAGGGCGGTGCCTCGTCCGGGACAGCGGACCACGGCGGTCTGGCCAGAGGCCCAGATCCGGCCCAAGGACAGGACCAGCGTGGCTGCGGGTCCGGCCGGGTAGAGCGGGGAGTCACCGGCGCCGAAGGGGCGGAAGAGTCGTGATGCCAAGGCTGCCTCGGGGACGTCGTTCGGTGTCTGGACGCCATCCGAAGGCAGGACCGGAGGCCCTGCGAGGATTCCACAGGCCTGGGAGCGGATCAAGCACCGACTGCGGGGATCGGACCGCGCCGCCGGCGGTACGATCCGGTCATGAAGCGCATCCTCGTGCCCGTGAACACCGCGCCGGGCTCCCAGCTCGCCGTGGACGCCGCTCGCCACCTCGCGTCGACCTTCGGCGCCACCGTGGACCTGGTCCACGTCCAGGAGCGCCGCTCCGACGAAGCCGAGGTCCAGCTCACCGAGGGCAAGCGCCGCCTGGACGTGGCTGGCGTGGCCAGCCGCGTCGTGCGTCTGGAGGGGGGCAAGGTGGGGGTCCAGCTCGCCGAGCAGGCGGCCGGCGCCGACCTGATCGTCATCCGCTCCGAGGCTCACCGGGCGCCGGGTGCCGAGACCGGTCAGGTGCGCTCGACCACCCTCAGCGTGCTGAAGCGCGCCCCCTGTCCACTCCTGGCGATCACGGTCCGGACCAGCTCTTTGCTGAATCCGCTGTTCGCCTACAACGGCAGCCCCCAGTCCCGAAAGGCCATCGGCTCGTGCCTGGACGCCCTCGCCCCGACCCTGGTCCAGAGGGGCACGGTGATGGTCGTCACCTCGGACGAGCACATGGCCGAGCGGCTGGCCGAGGAGATCTGTGCCCTGGGTGAGCAACACGGCGTGGCCATCGACACCCGGTTCGCCCCTGGCAAGCCGGGCAAGGCCCTGCATCAGCGGGTGAAGGAAGGCCGCCACGATCTACTGGTCATCGGGGCCCTGGGGCGATCGTGGCTCAAGGAGCAGCTGTTCGGCTCGACCACCAACGACATGCTGCGCCACTGCCCGGTCCCGATCTGGATGGACCACTGAGTCATGACCTGGCCACTGCTTCTCCTGCTCGCCTGTGCCGGTGAGACCACGACCGCGGACTCCGCCACGACCGCCGAGGCCGACGCCGACACGGACACGGACACGGACACCGACACGGACACGGACACCGACACCGACGTCGACACCCTGACCCCCGAGACCCCGGTGTTCACCGCCACCTTCTCGGGAGCCGGCTACTCGGCCGACGACGGGCACTGGCTGGCGGGGGGAACCTCGTTCGTCGAGGCCCAGGACGGCGACCTGGAGGTGAGCCTGGAGCTCGGCGGGGACATTCGCTCCGACGACGTGCTCGCGGTGAAGAAGCTCTCGTACTTCCAGGCGATCCACAACGGCTACGAGTTTCAGTACCTGCTCGCCGGGGGGAGCCCGACCCTGGTGGTCACCGGCCGGGACACGGAGGGCGACCACGTCTGGGCGCAGCTGTCCGGCGAGGCCTGGCTGGAGGACACGGTGGGCGGCGGCGAGATCACCGTGGACGCGCTGGAGCTGGTCTCCTGGAAGAAGTACGGCGCTCGCTGAACCCGCCGCCGCGGCGGGTCGTGAGCCAGGGGCTCAGGGGTCGGTGACCAGCGTGACCTCGTAGCTCAGGGTCCCGATGTCCCCGCCCAGGTCCTTGCTACCGGTGTACCCGGAGAAGGTCGAGCCGTCGGTGTTCACCGTGCCGCTCCAGCCGTCGCTGTAGGACTCCACGACCATCGTGCCCGAGAGCGCACTGCCCACGGCCTCTGCGGACCAGGTGATGGGGAAGTCGCCGCTCTTGCCGTTGTACTCGATGTGGCAGTTGGTCGAGGCGTAGAGCCTGCCGTTGCTGACCGTGGCCGTGAGCGAGCCCGTGCAGGTGCGGCTGATGCCGTAGCGGCTGCTGTGGACCACCACCTCGTAGGAGCCGGCCTTGTTGCCGTCGTTGAGGTTGGTGGCGGGCCCGGTGGTCGACGAAGAGCCGTTCAGCACCAGGTCCAGGTAGCGATCCCAGTCCCAGCCGGAGCCCGGGTCGGTGTGGCAGGACACCCCGCCGCCACCCGGGTTGCTGCAGCCGGGCACCTCGGAGTGGGCGATGATGTGGCTCCGATCCAGAGGCACGCCCAGGCGGTCGGCGATGTCCCGGGTGAGCGCGGCGGAGCGCTCGTACATCGTGTCCGTGTACCACTTGCCGGGATCGCTCACGTAGCCTTCGTGCTCGATGCCCACGGAGCGGGCGTTGGTGGTCCAGTCACCCGCGTGCCAGGCGACGTCCTCCTCGTCCACCATCTGGGTGATCTCACCGTCGCTGGAGCGCACCATGTAGTGGGCCGAGGCGCCCGCGGCGCTGTTCTGGAACCAGCTGATGGCCCCCGAGTAGCTGCCCTCCATGGTGTGGATGACGATCATGTCGATGTCGCCGGAGCCGCGGCTGTCGTTGGTGTAGTTCGACGTGCTCGCCGGGATGAACTGGTGCACCAGGCCGGAGCCACCGAATTGCTCGTGGTTCATCCAGTCGATGACGCGGGCATCGACCACCAGGACCTCGTCCTCCAGGTCGACGACCAGGCCGCTGGCCAGGATCCCGAAGACCTGGGCGGCGAAGCCTTCCGCCACCAGGGGATCGGGGGCCGATGACCAGGCGGCGACCAGCGGGTACCAGTCCTCGAGCCGATCCACCGGGTCGCCGGTCGACTCTTCCTGCTGTCGGGCCCACTCCCGCAGCAGCGCGGCCGCGGCGTCGATGTTGGTGGACGTGGAGAGCTGGATGTCTTCCTGGTCGTAGCCGCTCGCCCGGGCAGCGTCGGCCACCGACGGGTCCAGGCCGTGCAGCTTGAGGTTCATCACGCCGACGGCCCCGTCCTCGGAGGCCATGCCGTCCCGGTCGTCGAGGCGGGTCAGGGCCCAGCCCATCGCGATCATCAGGTCCCGGGGCACCCCGTACTGGCTGGCGGCGTCGTCGAAGGCGACGGACACCGCGGGCTCGCTGTCGTACTCGACGGAGCAGGCGGTGAGAGACAGAGCGACGAGTAGCGGTCCCACGGGACCCCCGATCGGTGCCGCAGGAATGCTACAGCAAGGGGCATACCGCGACGCAAGTGTCCGAAGTCACAAGCTTGTCAGGCGATCTGCGACAACGGGGTGCGCGACGATCCGGTCGCAGCGCGACACTGTCGTCCCGTCCCAACTGGAGACGACACTGTCGTCCCGGCGGAAACGGCACTGTCGTCCCGGCGGGGAGGACCGTATCAGGCGGGTGGGCTCTGGTGGAGACCGAATCCGGCGCCCTGATCGTCGCAGCACTGGGCCACCCGGTCGCCCCCGGGCACGTCCATCGGGCCGTTCATGACCTTGCCGCCGGCGGCCTTGATCGCCTCGATCGTGGTGTCGATGTCGGCGACCGTGACGTAGTGGAGCCAGTGGGTGGGGAAGGGCATGTCCGGCTGCTTCTGGAACATGCCGCCCATGTGGCGGCCCATGCCTTCGAGGGTGAAGAGCCGGTACATCCAGCCGCCACCCATGTCGGTGTCCTCGGTCTTCCAGCCGAAGAGCGCCTGGTAGAAGCCGGTCGCGCCGTCGAGGGAGTCGGTGGCGAGCTCGCCCCAGGAGAAGTCGCCCACACCGGGATCGGGCTGGTCGTAGTCGCCGGTGGACTCATAGAGCGCGAACATGCCGCCCTGGGGGTCGGCGATCACGGCGAAGCGGCCGGCGCCTTCGATCTTGGTGGGGGGCACGAAGAGCTTGCCGCCGAGCTCGGTTGCCTGGGCGGCCTTGGCGTCGAGCTCGTCGGTGGAGATGTAGGCCATCCAGTGGGGGGGAGCGCCCATCGCCTTGGCGTCGGCCGGCAGGTCGGCGAGGCCGCCGAAGAACCTCTCGCCGTTGGCCCAGGTCTCGTAGTCCTCGCCGTGGGGCTGGACGCCCCAGCCAAAGACGGCGCCGTAGAAGGTCTTCGCGGCCGCCAGGTCGAGGGTGAAGAGGTCGTACCAGACGAAGCGGTCGAGGTGGGCGCCCATGGGTGGCTCCGGGGTCATGGTTGGACCCGGGATCCCTATGGGGTCGATGACAGCCTGCAAGGTCAGGATCTGTCCGATGTGAGGAGGCCCCTCGGTGAAGAGGGAACCCCCTGGGAGGAGGACGCGAGGTCCTCGCCGACTTCCTGTCCGCCGGGGGTGCTACCCGGTCTCCCAGGGGGGGCGGTGACGGCCGGGATCGAACCCGACCTCCACAAGTCCCACGGCCTCCGGCCCACCATGGGCCGGCGTCATGCGCCGGGGGATCCAGTGTCGTCGGCTACGAAGCCATCACCTGGCAGAGCACTTCGGTTTTGTTCACTGGATCACCTCCTTTCTCGGCGCATTGGACTTCGCAGGTCCCGACCTGCTTCCCACTGCAGATCGCCGGTGATCCGCAGCAGGGGGTGTGGGGAGGAATCCCCACGAGCCGGCCTGCCTGGGCCGACCCGACACCCCGACTGGGGGGTCCTCCACACGGTACGTCCGAAGTCTCGACACGACAAGACCTGCAAGTCGCGTTGCAGAGTTGGCACCGACCTCGGGGGGTCGCTTAGGGGTCCGATCCCCCCTTGGAGGTCCCGCCGATGCTGACCGCGCCGCAGCTCCGTGCCGCCTGGATGACGCACATGGGCCTGGCGAGGCCCGGCGGCACGGATCCGGTCGAGACCCTCCGAGATCGGGGCTTGCTGCGGACACTCGGCGGGGCGTCGGCCTACCTGGGACTGTTGGCCCGCCAGGGCCAGCTGGACGGCGCCGCCTTCGACGCTGCGGTGGAGAGCGGGGCGGTGTGGATCGTGCCGGCCGCCCGGGGCTGCATCTACCTGGTGCCGCGAGAGGACGTGCCGGTGTGCCTGCGCTGGGGCTGGCTGACCGCCCTGCGCCGCCACCAGCGCGACGTGGAGAAGGCCGGGGGATCGTGGCAGGAGCTCGAGGACGTGGCGGGTGCGGCCCTGACCGCCCTGGAGCAGCAGGAGCTCACCACCCAGAAGCTCCGCAAGGCCTTGCCCGAAGGCGCGGTGCGCAGCCTGGGACCCGCCGGCAAGAGGGTCGGCATGTCCTCGCTGCTGCCGCTGTCGCTGCGTCTCCTCGAGTCCCAGGGGCGGATCCGGCGGGTGCCGGCGACCGGTCGCCTGGACAAGGAGAGCTACGCCTGGCGCGTGCTGAGGGAGAGCCCCTTCGATGGCGGCGACACCCCCCAGGACCTCGAGGGCCTGGTGGTGTCGCTGGTTCGGCGGGTGCTGGAGCAGGGTGGACCAGCGAGTCGGCGGGAGCTGGCGGACTGGAGCGGCGGCAGCCAGACCCACATCAAGAAGGCCCTCGCGGCCCTCGGCGTCGTGCAGCTCGAAGTCGAAGGCGCCGACCCCAAGGATCCCTACGTCTGCCTCCCGGAGCACGAGGCCGGTCTGGGCGACTGCGAGACCGCCCCCTGGGCCTTGCTGCCCTTCATGGACCCCTACACCGACTACCGCAACCGCATGGCCTGGCTGGCCGAGGAGCGGCACCACCACCACGAGCTCAACGTGGGGGGCGCCTCGACGAAGCCCATCTCGGCGATGAAGACCACCTGGCAGCGCACGGTGCTGCGGGACGGCTGCCTCGCCGGGCTGTGGGAGTTCGATCCCGAGGGCGACCGGGTCGTGGTCGGGCTCTATGAAGACCCGGGGGCCGGCGCTGCCGAGCTCGAGGCCCGCGCCGAGGCCATCCAGCGCTGGCTCGTCGGAGACCTGGGCCACGGGCGCTGCTTCTCGCTGGACACCCCCAAGAGCATGGGCAAGCGCCTCGCCCGAGTGCGCGAGCTTCCCCACGTGCTGGGGTAGAGCTCGGTGCCGCTGGGACTCGTGGTGGGCGCCGCCCTTGCCGCCGGGCCGCTGGTCGACGCTGGGCGGCCGCGGCCGGGCGCGCCGGTCGCGCTGATCGTCACCACCCCGTGTGTGGATCCCACGGCCTGGCTGGGCTGGACCGAGGTGCTCGAAGGCCACGGCTTCGACGCGTGGTGGATCGTGCTCGAGTCGCGAGGCCAGGACACCGCCGCCGCCGCGGCCGAGGTCCGAAGGGCGGCGGACGCGCTCGCTGCCGAACGGGGACCCCTGGTGGTGGCAGCCCACGGCTACGGCGGGGTGCTGGCGCTGGTCGGAGGCGTGCAGGCCGAGCGCTGGGCCCTGGTGGGCACCCCCCTCGGGGCCCAGGCCGCGCCGGTGGTGGCCGTCGCGCCCGCGGGGCCTGTCAGCCAGGGGCTGCCCTGGCCCGAGGCCATCGTGGGCGAGCTGCCGCCGGCCGCCTGCGCCGGTGATCTGGCCAGGGACTATGCGCGATGGTCCACGGACTTCCCGGTCTATGCGCCGCCTGAAGCGCCGGTGTTGCTGATCGGATCGGACCTGGACGGGGTCGCACCGCCCGAGACCGTGCGTCGCCCGTCGGTGGGCTGGCTGCAGCGGGAGTGGCACCGCGCAGGCCTCCAGTCCCTGGCCTTGCACGACCCCGACCACGCCGAGCTGCTGCGGGATCCCCACGTGGCGGACAAGGTCGCGGACTTCCTCGGTGAGAGCCGGTGAGGGCCCTGGTCCTGGCGGCGCTGGCCCTGGTCGGGTGCTTCGAGGAGGAGCACGCCCCGGCAGAGGCCCACTGCGCGGTCACCGAGCAACACACCGTTGAGACCGCCGACGGCGCCCGGCTGGCGCTGCACCGACACGCCGCGCCGGCGGGCCGACCGGTGCTCGTGATCCATGGCATCTCGTCGAACCACCACTGCTGGGACCTCGAGGCCGGGCGGTCGCTGGGCAGCTTCCTCGCCGCTCGGGGTCTGGACGCCTGGCTCCTGGACCTGCGAGGGCACGGGGACTCTCGACTCGGCAGCAACGGCCGGCGCCTGCGCTCCGGCTGGGACATCGACGACTACGGCCACCAGGACCTGCCCGCGGCCATCGACTACGTGCGCCGCGAGACCGGGCAGCCCCAGCTGGCGCTGGTCGGGCACTCCCTGGGCGGCATGGTCGCCGCGATCTACGCCAGCAGCCACCCGGGTGGCGATCGGGCCCTGAGCGCCCTGGTGGCGGTGGGCTCGCCCATGGACTTCAGCGACCCGGATCCGCTGCTCACGACCAGCCTCTGGGCGGCCCGCTTCTACGGTCCCCTGCTGCCGGTGGTGCCGAGTCCCCTGGCGGCGCGGATCCAGGGCGCCTTGCCCGGTCGCCTGACCCCGGTGGACGACCTGCTGTTCAACGACCTGGGCGAAGACGCTCGCGAGCGCATGTACCAGCGGGTGGTCTCGCCGCTGGTGGGCGGCGAGCTGACGCAATTCGGCCAGGCCCTGCGCACCGGCTCCTTCACCGCCGCCGATGGGGCGGTCGACTACCCGGCGCTGCTCGGTCGGATCGAGACCCCCACCCTGGTGATCGCCGGTCGCGCCGATCGGGTGGCGCCTCCGGATCGGGTCGTGGCCTACTACGAAGGCGTCGGAGCCCGGGAAAAACGCTTCGTGATCGCCGGCCGTGCTCACGGCTTCGCCGCCGACTACGGACACCTGGACCTGCCGCTGGGGGACCACGCCGAAGCGGAGATCTTCCCGCTGATCGCGGACTGGGTGGATCGGCCGCCCCAGGAGCCGCGGTGACCGGTCGCGACCTCGGCTGCGGGTGGCTGTGGACCTGGGCGGGGGGCGCGCTGGCGGTCGATCCGGCCGACGGCTTCGCCCGAGAGCTCGGGCCCCGGGTGGCACTGGATGCCGTGCTGGTGACCGCAGCCCGGGTCGACCGGGTGTCGGGCCTGCTCGGGCTCCTGGCGCACCAGGCCCGGCAGGAGCGGACCGGGGCACTGATCCTGGTCCACGGGCTCGCCGACGACGTGACCCCGACGCTGGCGGCGGCCTGGCGACAGGCGGACCTGGCAGCGGTCGAGCTCGAGGTCGACGTGCTGCTACCCGGGGTGGAGCTGGCCCTGCCGGGAGCGATGTTGCGCGGTGATCTGCCCCGGGTGGCACGCCTGGTGACCCCGGCGGGGGTCGCAGCACTGCGAGGGACCTCGTGAGCCTGTGGTGGCTCGGCGGGGCCCTGGCGCTCGCCCACCCCTTCTCCTCCGAGCGCCTGGGCCACCGCACCGTGGTGTCGGTGGACGCCGAGCGCGTGGGGGTCGACTACCGGGTCGAGGTCCCGATGAAGCAGGTGCTGCGGGAGCTCCAGGAAGCTGGCGACACCCCCGAGGCCTACACCGAAGCCCGCACCGCGGAGCTGGTGGACGGCCTCACGCTGACCCTCGACGGCGCCCTCACCCCGTGGACCCGCCTCCCCGAGCGCGAAGACACCCCGAAGGGCAACAGCCGGTTCTTCACCTTCCACGTGGTGGTCGAGGCGCCCCTGCCCGCAGGGGAGGGTCCCCAGCGGGTGAAGGTCTCCAACCAGAACTTCCCGGGCCCGATGGCCTTTCACTACGTCGAGGCGCAGATCGCGCCGGAGCTCGCCGTGGTCGCTTCGTCGCTGTTCGACCTGCACGGGGGGGAGCTGCGGAACCTGCGAGAGGCCCGCTGGCGCATGGAAGACGTCTCCCGGGAGACCGAGCTCCAGGTGCTGCGGGATCCACCGGGGCTCCTGGCGCGGCTCCTGGCGCCGCTGCTGGGGGGCGAAGAGGGCCCCCGGTACGCCCACCTGGCGGTGGTCCGGCCCTGGCACCAGCGGTGGGCTTCGGGCCGGGTCGGCGCCGGGGCTGCGCTGCTGGGGTTGCTCTCGGCGCTGGGCCTGGGGGTGGCCGGTGGCGCGGGACGTGGCCTGAAGGGCGCCGCGGGCCAGGTGATCGGTGTGGCCGCGGTGGGGCTGGCGGTCCTGCTGCTGGTGGGGCGCTTCGTGCCGGAGGCGCTGGCTCTGCACGTGCCGCTCGTCGCCGCGGCAGCGCTGGGGCTGGTGTCCCTGGGCCTGTTCCGCGGCGCAGGCCCGTCGGCGGTGCCTGGCACGGCCCTGGTGTTGGGGGGGCTCAGCCTGCAGCTGCCGGCGCTGGCGGCCGCGGGGCTCGCGGCGTGGACCGCAGGTGCCCTGGCCGCCAGTGCCCGGGCGCCGGTGAGCCGCCGCTGGGTCGCGCTGGGGCTGGTGGTGCTGGCCGGGCTGCTGGGCTGGCGGGGCTGGGGTCTGTCCCAGGGGCCGTGACACCCTGGCGCCCCGGAGGGTCCGCGGGTGTCCCCCCGTGCGGGACTACAGGCCCAGCGGATCCGCGTTCGGGTCGGACTCGGGGCTGTACTCGGTCTCGGGGGCGAAGCCGCGGGTGAGGCCGTAGAGCGCCAGGAGCACGCCGGCGGTGGCCATG
>CAYFPX010000012.1:4279-20593 GCA_964344945.1 uncultured Enterobacterales bacterium | reverse complement strand
GAGCCCAGCTGGCTGGTCGAGAACATGCCGAAGTACTCGGTGCCCCGGATCGTGTCGCCGCGGTAGAGCTCGATGAAGTAGCGCAGGCCGGCGTAGGTGATCAGGTACAGGGCCATGATCTGGCCGTCGAACTTGCGGGCGTAGCGGAAGATCAGGCTCAGGATCACGAACAGCAGGAAGGTGCCCGTCGCCTCCCAGAGCTGGGTCGGGTAGATCGGCACCCCCGAGATGTTGCCGACCCCCACGCCGCGCTCCATGACCATCGCGACGAAGGGAAAGCCCTCGACCGAGACGATCTGGCCGCCAGGAAACAGGCCGCCGGTCAGTGAGCCGCCGGGGGGCAGGTGGCAGACCCGGCCGTGGCAGCAGCCGCCGGCGAAGCAGCCGACCCGGCCGACGGCCTGGCCCAGCAGGATGCAGGGGGCGATGGCGTCGGCGAGCTTCATCACCGGCAGGCCTTTCTTCCAGGCGTAGCCGGCGCACATCAGGATCGAGCTGACCACGCCGCCGATGACGGCCATGCCGCCCTGGGTCAGATCGAAGAGCACCCAGGGCTCGGAGAAGAAGAGCTTGGGCTCGGCCATCGCCAGGTGGAGCAGCCGCGAGCCGAAGATGCCGCCCAGGATCGCCAGGATCGCCAGGGGCATCAGGTGGTCCGGGTCCACACCGACCACCCGTGCTCGCAGGTGGGCCACGCCGATGGCCACGCCAAAGGCCAGCATGAGCATGAGCCCGTAGGTGTGCAGGGTGAGGGCCGTGCCCTCGACGTGGAAGAGGTCCGGGAACATGCGGCGGCACTAACCCGTGGTGGACACCCCGGGTTCCGTCCAGCCGCCCAGCAGGCCGCGCTCGGCGAGGGAGGTGAAGCGGCCGTCTCCGATGACCAGGTGGTCGAGCAGGGGCAGGCCGAGGGTGCGGGCGGCGCTGGCGAGCCGGCGGGTGCTGTCCAGGTCCGCTGCCGACGGCTCCGGGTCGCCGCCGGGGTGGTTGTGGGCGATGACCACGCTGGCCGCACCGAGGGCCACGGCGGGGCCCAGGATCTGGGGCGGATCGACGAAGGTGAAGCGGGCCGTGCCCACGCAGTGGCGGCGGTAGAGGCGGAGGCAGCCGGCGGTGTCCAGGTAGGCGGCGTGCAGCTCTTCGTGGGGCAGGCCCTCCAGCTGGGGGCGGAAGGTGAGCCAGGCGTCGTGGGGCGTGCGCAGGGCGCGGCCGGGGTGTCGGGCGGCGCGGCGGGAGAGGCGGCAGGCGGCGTGCAGCCGCACCGCCCGGGCCGGGCCGATGCCGTGGACCTCGGCCAGGGCCTGGACCGGCGCTGCGGCGATGCCCGCCGGGCCTCCGAAGGTGTCGACCAGCTCCGCGGCGATGGCGCGGGGAGAGCGGGTCGCGGTGCCGGTGCCCAGCACCAGCGCGAGCAGCTCCACGTCGCCGAAGCCGTCGCCGTCGGTCCACAGGTAGCGATCGCGAGGACCCTCGGCGGCCAGGTCGGGTTCGCGTGACAGGGGACACCTCCGCGCCGGGGCCCTGGCAAGGGGCGTGCCGTGCGCGGAGAGGGGCTGCTGGGGAGGTGGGGTGTCGAAGGGCCGACACCCCGGGGGTCGGTGGGCGACACCCTGGGGGTTGGTGGGCGACACCCTGGGGGTTGGCGCCCCCGGCGCAGTCTCCCCGCTGACGATGGTCCGTACTCCGGACCTTCGCCCGCCTACACGCCGTCTACGCCGACGGAGGTCCGGAGTACGGACCATCGTCAGCGGAGCCCAGGACGGACCGTCGGCCGCGGAGTCCGGGGGGCCGCCGGCCCGCTACGGGTTGAACTGCACCTGCAGCCGCACCTGGGTCATTCCCCCGCCGTGCAGGTCGTTGGCGTCGCTCTGGATCCGGGTCACCAGCCCCAGCTGCTGCAGGGCCGCGGCGAAGGCCTCGACCTGGTCGCTGGGGATGTCCGCCCGGACCTCGAGCAGCTCGCCGTCGGTCAGGGTCTGGGGGCGCAGGGTGCGGCCGTCGAGGTACTTCAGCGACCCGCCGTACTTGGACGCGAGCTTCTGCAGCTGCTGCAGGCCGTGCGCGTCGTGGGGCACCACCCGGTAGTAGAAGGGCTGGTTGCGCAGGGTGCTGGGCTCGTCGATGTTCGTGCCGTAGCCCGCGTCGGTCGACTGCTTCTCCCACTCGGCCTCGTAGGCCTGCTTCGGGGGCACGACCTTCTGCTGGCTGTACGTGGCCTTGTCGGCGCCGCCCTTGGAGGCCGCGGACTTCTTCTGGCTGTCGGACTTCGAGCTCGACGTGGCGCTCGACTTGGCCGCGCTGCTCCGCCGGGCCGCACTGGAGCCGATGGGCTTGGCCGGCAGGCCGGCTTCGGGGGCCGGAGGCGCCGGCTGCTCGGGACGGCTCGCCAGGCGCGGCGGCTCCTGGGGCTGGGGCTCGGCCTCGTCGCGGGAGACGGTCTCCTCGACCGCCATGGGTGCGGGATCCGCCGGCGGGGTGTCCATGCCCGGCCGCTGGTTGATCAGCACCACCACGGCGACCGCGGCGAAGACCACCCCGACCGCCTCGAGGGGCATGGCCCGGAAGGGGGCCCAGAACCGGGCCCACCAGCCCACGGCGGGATCCGGCTCGTCGGCGACCCTGGCCATGATCAGGGCGTGCAGGTCGGGTGGTGCCTTGACCGGACCGCGGGACCGCAGGGTCTCGACGGTGTCGAGCATCTGCTCGTAGGCGATCCGGACCGACGGGTCCGACGCGATCGCGCGCTCGACCTCGGCCGCCTCGTTGTCGGGCAGCTCGCCGTCGATGTAGGCGCTGAGTCGGTTGATGGCGAAGAAGCTGTGCACGGTGGTCGGTCTAGAGTACGTCGGCGCGGCTGACCTGGCGATTGAGGCGCCGGGCCAGCTCCGCGCGGGCGCGGTGGAGGCGGGACTTCACGGTCCCACGGGGGATGTCGAGGAGCTCGCTGATCTCCTCGTAGGAGAGGTCCTCGACGTCTCGGAGGAGCACGATCTGGCGGTGATCCTCGTCGAGCTGGTCCAGGGCCTCCTGGAGGAGATCGCTGGCCTCGAGGCGATGGACCCCAGCGTCGGTGCCGGGCCCGCCGTGGGGCAGCTCCCGGGGCGGTCCGTCGTCGCGGGTTCCCTCGATCGGCTCGTGGCGGCCGTGGCCGCGGCGCCGGCGGTAGAGCTCGTGGTTCTTGCAGTGGTTCAGGGTCACCCGGTACATCCAGGTCGTCAGCTTGCTGTCCCCCCGGAAGCGCGGCAGCGCCCGGTAGAGGGAGAGGAAGACGTCCTGGGAGACCTCCTCGGCCTCCTGGGCCGAGCCCAGCATGCGCAGGCAGAGGCCGTAGACGCGATGCTGGTGCCGGTGGGCCAGCACCGAGAAAGCCTCCCGGTCGCCGGCCTTGAACCGCTCCACGAGCTCGGTGTCGCTGGGGCGACCCATGGCCAGGAGCAGTCCGAACATCGATCCTCGGCACCTCAGACACGTCGGCCGGGTTCCGGTTCCCGGGAATGATCTCCCGGGGCCTAGTCGTCGTCTTCGTCGATGTTCTGCATGCGCACCGGGGAGCCGTGACGCACGGACTCCTCGACGTCGCGCATGTTCATGCGATCCATCGGCAGGATGGTCTTCTTGAGGCGGGCGCCCTTGAAGCTGGCGCCGTCGAGGTGGGCGAAGTCCATGTCCGCACCCTCGAGGCGGGTCTTCTCGAAGACGACGTTGCGCAGGTTGGCCTTCCACAAGGAGGCCCCGCGCAGATCGGCGCCGACGAAGCTGCAGTTGGACAGGTCGGCCTCGGCGAGCTTGGCGTCGCGCAGATCGGCACCCGCGAAGTCCAGGCCGGTGAGGTTGGCGCCGCGGAGATCGGCGTCCTGCAGGGAGCGGCCCCGGCGGAGCAGGTCCTGGACCTGCTTGCGGGTCAGGGACCGGGGGATCCCCGGCCCGTCCAGTCGGTCTTCGTCCCGCGACATCGACATGTTCATCCTCCTCATCCTCCAGCCTCGTTCAGCGCTCAAGCAGCGGGGTCTGCGGCCTTCCTGGTCTTAATCCAGGACTCCAGGGAGGCCACGACCTCTCCGGAGTGATCGCAAGTGCTTAACGCCTGGATCCAGTGGAGACCTCCTGGATTCAGGGTGTTGACCTCGACAATCTGCTCGCCGATCAGGTCCAGACCGGCCAGCCAGACCCCGGCAGCCAGCAGGTGGGGCGACAGCGCGGTGCAGGCCGCGGCCTCGGCCCTGGTGATCCCACAGGGCCGGGGCTGACCCCCACGGGCCAGGTTGTGTCGGATTTCCCCGGCGGCCCGCTCCCGCAGGTAGGCCCCGAGCACCCGCCCGCCGAGCCAGACCACGCGCTTCTCGCCGAGCTCGGCCTGGGGAAGATAGCGCTGGGCCACGACGTAGGCGT
Organism: uncultured Enterobacterales bacterium; assembly: GCA_964344945.1. Taxonomy (GTDB): domain Bacteria; phylum Myxococcota_A; class UBA796; order UBA796; family CAJQPC01; genus CAYFPX01. The sequence continues at coordinate 16,204 of CAYFPX010000012.1, read as the reverse complement.
CGCCGTGGGTGCGGACCTGGTCGATGGCGCGATCCAGCGCGGCTTCCCGCCCGGGCGGCACCCGGTGCACGCCGCGGCCGCCGGAGCCTCGGGCGGGCTTGAGCACCACGCCGGTGTCCTGGGCCTCGTAGAAGGCGTGGATCGACGCTCGGCTACGGGTGACCAGCGTGGGGGGGTGGGGGACGTCGTCCAGTCCGGCGACGAAGCTCTTGTGGGCGGTGAGCAGCAGGGCCCGGGGGCTCGGGATCGCGGGCACGCCCGCCTGCTCGGCGGCCGTGGCAAAGGTGAGGACCGCGGTGTCCAGCGGGTTCGTGCGCAGCCAGAGGCCGTCGAGATCGGCCAGACGAACCAGGCGGCGGGGGGCCGTGCGCTGGGTGATCGCCTCGCAGAACGCCGCCGGGGTCGGCGGATCTCCGGGGTCGAAGCAGTGGGCCCGGGCGCTGAGGCCGCGGCCGGGGCTGCGCTCGAAGTCCCAGCCCTCGATCACCCGCAGGCCGTGCCCGGCCCGCAGCCAAGCGCTGGCGACCAGCGCGGTCGTCCAGGTGGGCTCCACCAGCGTCGCGCGGGTGATGACGAGGCCGAGGCGCAGCATGCGGGGGATCTGTAACTCCGGTAGCATCGCGCCATGGACGAATTGCTCGACCAGGTCGCGCTGCTGGTCAAGGCGCGGTTCTCGCTGCTCTACCTGCTGAGCCACGAGGAGGAACGGGTCGAGCGGGCCCTGCGTCGGCTGGCGAAGCGCCAGGACACGCCCTTGTGGCGCTGGCGCTGCACCGAGGGCGTGACCGATCCGACCGGCGAGCTGGTGCCGGACACCGCCGGGCCCGAAGACGCGCTGATCTGGCTGAAGGGCCACGATCAGCCGGGGTTCTTCCTGTTCCTGGACCTGCACCCGATGCTGGAGCGGCCCGGGGTCGTGCGGGCCCTGCGCGACCTGGAGACCGGGCTCGGGGCCCGCAAGCAGGCGGTGCTGATGCTCGGCCCCAGGCTCAAGATCCCCCAGGAGCTGACCAAGGACATCCGCATCGTCGATGTTCCCCTTCCCGGCGCCGACGAGGTCGGGCGGCTGCTCAAGGTGGTGCTCAAGCGCCAGGGTGTCACCCTGAGCGACACCCTGCACGAGCGCTTCGTGCGGTCGTCGCTCGGCCTCTCGGAGAAGGAGATCAAGCGCACCTACGCGCAGATCCTGCTGCAGGGCGGCGAGTTCAGCGAAGACGACCTGGCGGTGCTCGCGGCGGCCAAGCGCCAGGCCATCCGCCGGTCCCGCTTCCTCGAATTCTACGAGGAGGTCGGCCGCATGGACGGCGTCGGGGGCCTGGGCAACCTGAAGGAGTGGCTGATGCGCCGCTCCGCGGCCTTCGCCGAGAGCGCCAGGGCCTTCGGGCTTCCGGAGCCCAAGGGCGTGTTCCTGCTGGGCGTGCAGGGCTGTGGAAAGTCCCTGACCGCCAAGGCCGTCGCGGGACTGTTCCGCATGCCGCTGCTCCGGCTCGACGTGGGAGCGCTGTTCGCGGGCAGCGGCCAGGGCGCCGAGGAGTCCCTGCGGGAGACCATCCGCATCGCGGAGTCCATCAGCCCCTGCGTGCTTTGGATCGACGAGATGGAGAAAGCCTTCGTCAACGACCTCGAGGCCAGCGGGCTCAGCGGGCTCGGCACCCTGCTCACCTGGATGCAGGAGAAGTCCAAGCCGGTGTTCGTCGTCGCGACCGCCAACGAGGTCCGGCTCCTTCCGCCGGAGCTGCTGCGAAAGGGCCGCTTCGACGAGGTGTTCTTCGTCGATCTGCCCAACGTGCACGAGCGGCTCCAGATCCTGGAGATCCACGTCAAGAACCGGGAACGGGACCCCGAGGACTTCGACCTGCTCCAGGCCGCAGAGGAGACCGAGAAGTACTCCGGCGCCGAGCTCGAGCAGGTCGTGGTGGAGGCGCTGTTCAACGCCTACGCCGAGAACCGGCCCCTGGGGCGGCGGGACCTGATCAAGGTGGTCCGGGACACCGTGCCGCTGGCGATCACCATGGACGACCGCCTCAAGGAGCTGAGGGAGTGGGCCCGCTCCCGCACCCGGCCCGCGTCGCTGGACCGCCGCCGCATCGACTTCTTCGAAGACTTCCAGGAGGCCTGACCCCATGCGGTGTGCCGTCATCGGAGCGGGCTCCTGGGGCACCGCCCTCGCCATGCAGCTCGCCCGCAACGGGCACGAGGTGGGCATGTGGGACCGGAGGCCGGAGCGCGCCGCGGTCCACCAGGCCGCCCGGGAGAACAGCCGATACCTGCCCGGGGTGCGCTTCCCGGACCGCCTCCGGGTCACCGCGGACATGGCCGGCGCCCTCGACGGCGCCGAGCTGGTGGTCGCGGTGGTGCCGTCGCAGTCCATGCGCGAGGTCATGTCGCGGGCGGCCGAGCACATCGCCGAGGGTGCCCTGGTCTGCTGCGCGTCGAAGGGCGTCGAGCAGGGAACCCTGGAGACCATGGACGAGGTCCTGCGCCAGGTCCTGCCGGAGAGCCTGCACGGCGGGCTGACCGTGCTGTCCGGACCGTCCTTCGCCAAGGAGCTCGCCCGGGACCTGCCCACCGCCGTGGTGGTCGCCGGCGCCAGCGAGCAAGCCTGCCACCGGGTGGCCGAGGCCTTCCACGGAGGCTCCCTCCGGGTGTACCACTCCGACGACGTGATCGGCGTCGAGCTCGGTGGGGCCCTGAAGAACGTGATGGCCATCGCCTGTGGGATCAGCGACGGGCTCCAGCTGGGCCTGAACGCTCGGGCCGGCATCATCACCCGGGGCCTGGCGGAGATCGGGCGGCTGGCGGTGCGCCAGGGCGCGAATCCCATGACCCTGGCCGGGCTGGCGGGCATGGGCGACCTGGTGCTGACCTGCACCGGTGACCTGTCCCGGAACCGGCGCGTGGGCCTCGCCCTGGGCCAGGGGCGCACCCTGGAGGACATCTGCGAGGAGCTGGGCGAGGTCGCCGAGGGGGTGGCCACGGCGCGTTCCGCGCGGAACCTGGGCCGCAAGCTCGGGGTGGATCTGCCCATCACGGAGCAGGTCTACGGCGTGCTCTACGAGGGGCTGTCGCCGCGGGATGGACTGGCGACGCTGTTGGGACGCGCCCGCAAGGCAGAGCGCGATTAGGGAGGGGATCCTTCCCCTGGTAGACTCAGGCGCCATGTCCGAGCAGCGTCATCTCGAGCTCCTGCTGGGCAACCGGATCTTCGCCAGCTTGTCCTCGACCGATGCCGAGGCGCTCTACAGCGCCGGCTCCCTGGTCACGGTCCCGGCCGGCAAGGTCCTGTTCCGCGAGGGCGATCACGCCGATGGCTTCTACCTGGTGCTCCAGGGCTACTTCGGCGTGACCCTGACCGGCGACTCCGGCAACGAGGTGCCGCTGGCGGGCGTCGGCCCGGGCGAGACCCTGGGGGAGATGGGCATCGTGACCGTGGCGCCGCGCTCGGCCACCGTCACCGCGGTGATGGAGTCGGTGGCCTGGCACCTCACGGCCGAGGTCTTCGAAGGCCTGGTCGGCCGGGGCGATCCGATGGGCACGGCCATCCTGCGGAGCATGGGTCGGGACCTGTGCCGGCGCTTCCGCGCGGCGGTGAGCGAGGGCGCGAACCTGGTGGCCCAGCTCGCCCGTGGCGACGAGCGGCAGATCTACGTCGACAGCCTCGGCTGGGAAGTGTAGGCGGCAAGCATGGTCGACCCCCGCATGCTCGACGGTGTGTCCAGCCTGACCGTGCTCTCCGCCGAAGAGCGCGACCAGCTGGCCCAGTACCTCGACGCCGTGCGCTTCATGCCGGGCGATGTGCTGATCCACGAGGGCCGGCGCTCTCCGGGTGCGTTCCTGCTGCTCGAGGGCCAGATCGTCGTGCACAAGAAGGTCCCTGGCGAGGCCGAGCGCGTGCTCACCAGCCCCATCCCGGTGGGGGAGTGGTTCGGCCTGGTCTCCTTGCTGGACGGCCTGCCCGCCACCGCCACCGTCATGGCCCAGGCGGAGTCCCTGGTCGTGGCGATGGGCCGGGCGGACTTCTGGAAGGTCGTGGGCGCAGGGGACCCGTTCGGGGTGCACTTCCTGCGGGCCATGCTGCGCTGCACCGCGATCCAGCTGGCCCGCATCGACCACAACGTCCTGCACCTGCGCAACCAGCTGGCCCGGCTCGAAGACGGCGGCCAGCTGGGGGTCGAGATCAGCTCCCAGCACCTGGAGATCATCAGCGAGCCGGTGCTGGCGGGCCGGTCCCTCGACGCGACCGACCCGAACGAACCCACCGGCTCGGACAGCTAGTCCAGTGCCGTCGGAGCGCGCGCTCGCGGACCAGCTCGTCCAGTTCGGGCGCCTCTGCTACGAGCGGCACCTGCTGGTGGCGATGGACGGCAACCTCTCGGCACGGCTCGACGACGGCCACATCCTCTGTACCCAGGCCGGCTGCCACAAGGGCTTCCTGACCCGCGACGAGCTGGTCGTCATCGACCTGGACGGCAAGAAGGTCCGCGGCCGGGGTCAGCCCACGAGCGAGATGGCCATGCACCTGACCTGCTACCGGGAGCGCCCGGACTGCAAGGCCGTGGTGCACGCCCACCCGCCCATGGCCATCGCCTTCACCATCGCCAACCAGACCATGGCGAATTGCGTGTTGCCCGAGGTCGTGCTCACCCTCGGCACCGTGCCCACCGTGCCCTACGAGACCACCGGGACCCAGGACCTGGCCGACAAGATCGGCCCGTACATCCGCGACCACGACGCCATCCTGATGGACCGCCACGGCGCGGTGTGCCTGGGCACCTCGGTGCTGGAGGCCTTCTGTCGCCTGGAGACCGTCGAACACACGGCGAAGATCACCAAGAACGCCCGAGACATGGGCCTGGTGAAGGAGCTGCCCTCCGAGGAGGCGGTGGCCCTGCGGTCGATGGGCCTGAAGCGCTACGGCGGCCCGCCCAGCCAGGTCGCGCTGGCGGACACCGACACCGCCGGCCTGCCTCCGGCGTGTACCGGCTGCTCCGGGTGCTCCAATCCCAAGCCCACGGGCCTTGCGCCCAGCCCGGGGTTCTCGGTCCTGCGGGTGGTCAGCGCCGATCCGCCGCCCCCCAACCAGGAGGAGTCCGACCTGATGGACCTGGTGGAGGAAGAGGTCCTGCGGGTGCTGGGGCGGGGCTGACCGATCAGGGGGCGAAGGTCACGTCCAGGATGAAGCCCACCTCGACCGGGCCGTCGCCGAAGCGCCGCATGCGCTTGCCGTCCTCCAGGGGGGCCTTGGCGCACGCGAGCAGCGCCGGCGGGGCCGAGCCCTCGGCCGTCTGCTTCAGGATCCCGTGGGAGCCGTAGACCGTGAGGGTGACTGTGCCCCGGAGGTCACTCTCGCTCGCCAGGGCCTCGTCGTAGCAGCGCTTGATCGGTCGCATGAATTCCCTGTCCAGGGAGCTGGCGAGGATCTTCGGGGCGGGGGCGTCCGGGTGGGCCCGGGAAGTGACCGCGACCGACGAGCCGCCCCCGCAGGCCAGCATCAAGGAGAGGGTCGTGAGCATGGCCGAGCCTACCGCGGGCCTCTGATACCCTGCTCGGCCACCCCGAGGACCCCATGCTGCTGACCCTGTCCCTGATGACCGCCTGCGCCCCCAAGGACACGACCCCCGAGCCGGCCGCGGAGCCGGTGGAGGAGTCCGCCGAGGAGGGCCGCCCGGAGGGCGCCGAGGACGCGGGCCCCGCCGAGGCCAAGGCCCCGTTCTTCGTCGCCAGCGCCTCGCTGGAGCAGGGCGCCCCGATCCCGCCGCGCTTCGCCTTCTGCATCCCGGCCGACGAGGGCCACGTGACCCTGGGGGAGAACGTGAGTCCCCAGCTGTCCTGGGCTGGCGTGCCGGACGGCACTTCGTCCTTCGCGGTGGTCGCCCACGACCCCGACGTCCCCTCTGTCGGCGACGACGTCAACCAGGAGGGCAAGACGGTCAGCGCGGACCTGGCTCGGGTGGACTTCACCCACTGGGTCCTGGTCGACATCCCCGGCGATGTCCGTGAGCTGGACGAGGGCGTCGACAGCCAGGGAGTCACCAGCGGCGGCAAGGACCCCGGCGACACCGATCACGGCGTGCGCGGGCTCAACGACTACACCGCCTGGTTCGCCGGCGACGAGCAGATGGGCGGAGACTACGGCGGCTACGACGGCCCCTGCCCGCCCTGGAACGACGAGCGGCTCCACCACTACCTCTTCACGGTCTACGCCCTCGACGTCACCAGCCTGGCGCTGGAGTCGATCGGTCGGCCCTTCACCCGGGACGACGCCCTGCAGGCCATGGACGGCCACGTGCTCGCCGAGGCGTCGCTGACCGGGACCTACACGCTGAACCCGGCCGTGGAGATCGTCGGCGAGTAGCGCCGGGCTCCGAGGACCGGGTGATGTCCGGTGGCTCAACCCGTCCTCACCGGCGGGCTCGAGGGTTCAGGCCGGGACCGCCTCGGGCGGCACGACCTCGTCTTCGATGAACCGCAGCAGCCGATCCGCCAGGTCTCTGGGTCGCTCCAGGTAGGGGCTGTGTCCGTAGTCCGCTGGCCGGTCCAGGGGGGTACCGGGCGGCAGGCTGTCGTGGAAGTGGGCGAGCTGGTCGTCGGGGGCCACGCCATCGGCGGTGCCCCAGAGCAGGCGGACCGGCATCGAGACCTGGCCGAGCTCTTCTCGGGTCAACAGGTAGCGCTGCTCGACCGTGTCGATGAGGTTGCGGGTCTGGGCGAGACCAAGCTGCCGGCGGGCGCCCCAGGCCAGCACGTGGCGCAGGCCGGCGTAGCGGTGGGCGAAGACCGCGTCGATGAGCTGCAGGGCCTCGCCGTGGCTCTGCAGGCGGAAGCGGTCGTAGAAGGGTCGGATCTGCTCCGCCTCCATCCAGGCGCCCCCGGGGGACACGAGCAGCAGGCCGAGCACGTCGGCCGGGTGGAAGAGGGCGTGGCGGACGGCCATGAAGCCGCCCAGGCTGTTTCCCAGCAGCACCGCCGGCCCCCTGTCGAGCAGCTGCCGCAGGGCCTCGAGGATGCCGGTCTGCAGGCTCGGGCCGGTGAGGCCGTCGGCTGGGACCTCGCTGTGGCCGTGGCCAGGCAGGTCCGGCAGGATGACCTGGCTCACTCGTGGCAACAGGTGTGTTGCAACTCGCCGAAAGTGCGTGCCGCGGCTGCCGAGGCCGGCCATGAGCACGACCGGGGGCAGATCGCCTTCGCCTTCTCCGACGAGCGCGTGGACCCGGCCCCCGGTGGTGTCCACCCAGCGCCGGGCGAAGCCCGCCCGCTGGAGGAGGTGCAGGTTCAGGGTGTCGAAGGGCGTGCCCAGAGGAGGCTCCGTGGTCGGTGCGGCCCCTTAGTCCGGCCGCAGACGCTGTTCGTATTCTCGGATCGCATCTTCCTGTTCGAGAGTCTCGATCGAGCCTGGGCGCAGCTCTCGGACGTGTTCGATCGCTTCGTCGCCGGTCTGCCCGGTCCACACGAACCAGCTGGCGAGCATGGTGCCGGTCCGGCCCAGGCCCCCGTGGCAGTGGATGCCCACGGGCTCGCCGGCTGCGAGGCGGGCGTCGACGGCGGCCACCAGCTCGTCGATCTGGTCCTGGGTGGGGGCGGTGAAGTCCTCGATCGGGACGTGCATCGTGTCCAGACCGCTGGCGGCCAGGGTGTCGGCGTCGAGGGGGTCTTCGGTGAGGGTGACCAGCAGCACCACGCCCTGGCCGGCGATCCAGTCCAGGTCCACCGCCAGGTCCTGGCGCTGGCCGGGCAGGGGCATGCCGGCGAGCTCGTCGTCGATGACCCAGGAGAAGCCGCTGAGCGAGAGCACGGTGGTTGCCGTGTCCGTGGTGTCGATGGCGCTGTCCGCGGCCGGCCAGGTCGCCCCGGGATCGGACGGTCCCACCGTGTCGTCGCCTGCGGTGCAGGCGCTCAACAGGGCTGCGAAGGGGATCCAGCTGCGCACGGGGCCTCCGACCCGGGGAGGCGCAAGATAGCATCGGCTCGGAGGTGCCATGAACCCGATGATCCCGGTCCTCGCGCTGCTGGCCTGCACCGGCACTGTCAATGACTCCGGCGGTCCCCCCGTCGACACCGCGACCGCCGACCAGGTCAGCCTCGACGGGATGTGTTCGCTCGCCGAGCGCCACGGCGGGTTCGTGCTCCAGAGCTACGAGTCCTACTCGATCATCGATGGCTCGGTCGCCGATGGGGTCATCCCGATCACGGTGCTCTACGAAGGCACCACCGTCGACGTCTGCACGCTGTGGGAGAAGCCCAACCCATTCTGCGACCCGCCCTGTGACAACGGCGATGTCTGCGATCTCGACGACACCTGCATCGCCTACCCGGAGAGCCAGGACCTGGGCACGGTCTCGATGACCGGGCTCGACGTCGAGGTGGCCATGGACCCCGTGAGTCCCGGCTACTCCTACTTCCACACCTCGCTTCCCCACCCGGCCTTCCAGCCGGAGTCCCTGATCACGCTGTTCACCGGCAGCGGGGCCTACGAACCGGTCAAGCTCCACGGCTTCGGCGTCGCAGACCTGGTGCCGATCGACGAGCTCTGGCTCGTCGAGGAGGGGGTGGACCTGGCGGTGAGCTGGGAGCCCGGGGCCGAGGGATCGCGAAGCGAGGTCGAGTTCTCCTTGAACATCGACCAGCACGGCGTGACCCCGAACACCGTGGTGTGCGTGTTCGAGGACGATGGCGCCGGCACCGTGCCCGCGGCGGTCATCGACGAGCTGATCGGCGCCGGCGTGACCGGCTTCCCCAACGGCACGCTGTCCCGGCGAACGGCCGACAAGGTGGCGGTCGGCAGTGGGTGCATGGACTTCGAGATCTCCAGCCCCCGCGGGGTCGACGTGCGGGTCGATGGCTACGTGCCGTGCTTCTCGGATCGGGACTGTCCGAAGGGTCAGACCTGCAACCTGGACATCCAGATCTGCGAGTGAGCTCGTGATCGCGGCGCCTACCTCGCGCCGGAAGGCTCCGGCGCGACCCGGACCACGATCTTGCCCCGGGCCCGCCCGGTCTCCCCGTAGCGGTGGGCCTCGGCGATGTCTTCCAGGGGGATCTCGCGGTCGATGACCGGCCTGATCGCGCCGCTGTCGGCCAGGGCGGCCAGCTGCGCCAGGGCCTCGCCGTCGGCCTGGCGGAGCACCATCGAGAACCGGACACCCCGGAGCTTCTGGCGGACGAGGATGGCCACGTTCTTCAGCAGGGTGACCACCAGGCCCAGGACAGGGCCCCAGCGCTTCACGTTGGCCGGCATCCCGCTGTTGATCGACGTCAGCCGGCCTCCCCGTCCCAACAGGGTGAGGGAGCGCTCCTGGTTCTCTCCGCCCAGGGCCTCGAGCACCACGTCTTGCGGGGGCAGGACCTGCTCGAAGCGGTCCTCCCGGTAGTCGACCACGTGGTCGGCCCCCAGGCTGCGGACCAGCTCGTGGTTCCGGGCGGAGCAGGTGGTTGCGACCTCGGCGCCCAGGTGCTTGGCGAGCTGGATGGCGAAGGTGCCCACCCCCCCGGAGCCGGCGTGGATCAGGACCTTCTCGCCGGGCTGCACCTTGGCGCTGCGCACCAGGCAGTCCCAGGCGGTCAGGCCGACCAGGGGCAGCGAGGCGGCCTCGGCGTGGGTGAGGGAGGCGGGCTTGGCTGCCAGCTGCTCTGCCGGGATCACGACGAACTCGGCGTAGCAGCCGTCCCGCTCGTGGTCTGGGGAGCTGAAGACGGCGTCGCCGGGCGCCCAGGCCGTCACCCCGGGGCCGATGGCCTCGACGACGCCAGAGACGTCCAGCCCGAGAATCAAGGGGAAGGGCCGGCGAATCAGGGCCGCCTGCGCGCCGGAGCGCATCTTCCAGTCGATCGGATTCACCGCAGCGCAGATCACCCGCACCAGGACCTGGCCCGGTCCTGGAGAGGGAACCGGTGCTTCTTCGACCACGAGCTCGTCGGCGGTGCCGTAGCGGTGGATGCGTGCAGCGCGCATGGGGGTCTCCGGGTCTGTCTCCAGAGCCTGTCGTAGCCTGCACGCCGTGACCCTTCCCGCCCGGATCGCCTGGACGCTGATCGCACTCGCGCTCGCGGCGTGGGTCGGGAGCTGGTTCGTGCCCGAGCAGCCCTGGCTCCCCGTCCTCCGGCATGCCCTGGAGGGCATGTTCATCGGCGGCATCTGCGACTGGTACGCCATCCGCAAGGTCTACGTGAAGGTGGAGCAGAACCACGGGGCCCTGGCGGCCGGGGTCTCCGAGACCGTGGTCCGAGACATGATCCAGCCAGAGGCCGCGGTGGCGGAGCTGCGTTCTCGGCTGGCTGATCCTGCCTTCCGTGGGGATCTGGCCGGACAGATGGTGTCGCGGATTCCAAATCGGGATCACCTGCAGCACTTCCTCGGAGAGGTCTGGCGGGAGTCCCTGCGCGGCCCGGTGGTCGGGTGGCTCGTGCGCCTGGACCCCCGGGACCAGCTGCGCTCCACCCGGGCCCCGAACGTGCTCGACACCCCGGCGGTGCGAGACGGTCTCCACCGGGCCCTGGCCACGACAGTGGCGCGGCAGGAGCTCGCCGAGGCCCTCTACGGCGCGCTCATCCAGCGGTACGGCCACCAGGTCGTCTGGGAGCCGCGACTGCCCGGCATCCGACCCGTGACCGTGGAGACCGTGCTGCGCAGGCTGCTGTCCCCGGAGGACCTGGTTCGCATCCTGACGCGGACCGTCGAGCGGGCCTTCGAAGCCCCGGACGGGGAGCGCAGGGACCCGTCCGGCGCGCTCGAGCGCGCGGTCAAGGCCTACGGGGAGTCCTATGTCGAGACCTGGCACAGCTGGCCGGAAGAGGCGCGCCGGGTCGCCGCCGAGGCCCTGGTCGACAGGCTGGCGCCCGAGGTCATCGAGGCCCTGGTCGAGGTGACCTGGTCCCAGCGCGACGAGCTCCAGGCCCTGGCTGCCCAGGACTTTGCCCTCGACACCCACCCCCTGGTGCAGTTCCTCGAGGAGCGGGTGGGGGATCTGGCCCGCGAGCAGCTGGAGCGCATCGACGAGCGCAGCAAGGCGCTGCTGACCGACAAGCTCACTCGGTTGGGGCCGGCGGACCTGCGGGCCTTGTTGGAGCGGCGGACACGGCCGCACCTGGACTGGATCCAGGTGAACGGGGCGACCCTGGGAGCGGTGCTGGGTGGACTCACAGGGGTCGCTGCTCACTTCCTGCCCCTGGGCTGAGCGCGGGGACTTGCCCCGAACCCAACATGTGTTAGATAACGGGTGTTGGATATGCCGCCGCGCACCCGCTACACCCCCGAGCTCATCCTGGACGCCGCCCTGGCGCTCACCCGAGAGGTGGGCGTCGACGGTGTCTCCGCCCGCACCCTGGCGGCGCGTCTGGGCTGCAGCACCGGCCCCATCAGCTCGAAGTTCCCGTCCATGGACGCGCTGCAGGAGCAGCTGCTCGAGCGGGTCATCGCCGAGTTCGTCCGGGTGGCCTCCGAGCCGGGGGACGGCGATCCCCTGCTGCGGGTCGGGGCCGGCTGGCTGCGCTTCGCGGCCGAGGAGCCGCGGCTCTACGAGGCGCTGTTCCTGCGGCACCACAGCTGGCACGACAAGTGGGGGCCCATCCGGCGGCAGCTGGCGGACCGCATGGCCGAGCACCCCCGCTACGCCGACCTGGATCGGGCCGCCCGCTTCGCCCTGGTCGGTCGTGCATCGATTGTGTTTCACGGTCTCGGTGTGGAGATCTGGTCCGGCCGGCTCCCCCTCACCACGGCCGACGCCCGCAAGCGCGTCGTCGCCCTGTTCACCCGTCCTGTCATCGACGCCGCCCTGAGCGAGGGCTGGATCGTCGACCTCCACTCCCAGCTCGCAGGAGCGACCCCATGACCCATCCCCACGGCGGCTCCATCGTCGGCGAAGTCCTCGCCGCACACGGCGTGAAGTGCCTCTACAACCTCTGTGGCGGGCACATCTCGCCGATCCTCCA
>CAYFPX010000012.1:0-4269 GCA_964344945.1 uncultured Enterobacterales bacterium | reverse complement strand
CCAGGGGGCCAAGCAGCACGGCCTCGAGGTCGTGGACTGCCGGGACGAGGTCAGCGCGGCCTTCGCCGCCGACGCAGCCAGCCGGCTGACCGGCATCCCCGGTGTCTGCGCCGTCACCGCGGGTCCCGGCGTGACGAACACCGTCACGGCGGTGAAGAACGCCCAGGAGGCGCAGCAGCCGATCATCGTGCTGGGCGGGGCCACCGCGACGGTCTTGCGCGGCCGTGGCAGCCTCCAGGACATCGATCAGATGGCCCTGATGCGTCCGGTCACCAAGTGGGCCGCCCGCTGCAACAAGGTGGGCGACCTGGTGCCGATGCTGGAGAAGGCCTTCCGCACCGCCGTCGAGGGCGTGCCGGGTCCGGTGTTCCTCGAGATCCCGGTCGACGTGCTCTACCCCGAGGAGATCGTCGCCGACTGGTACATGAAGGAGTCCGGCGTCGACAAGATGCGCGGTCCGGTGGGCAAGGCCGCCCAGCTGGCCATGCAGGGATACCTCAAGAAGCAGTTCCACATGCCGCATGTAGGTCTGCCGGATCTCTCGGGAATTCAGTCTCCATTCGGCCCGGACCTCCAGAAGCAGGTCGAGGTCGTTGCCTCCGCGGTCAAGTCCGCGAAGAAGCCGGTCCTCGTGATCGGCAACCAGGCCATGGTCAACCTGACCCCACCCCAGGCCGAGGAGCTGGCCGAGGCGGTGCGGGCCCTCGGCGTTCCCACCTTCCTGGGAGGAAGCAGCCGCGGCCTGCTCGGTCGTCGCTCGGCGCTCCAGTTCCGCCACAAGCGCTCGGCGGCCCTGAGAGAAGCCGACGTGGTCATCGTCGCCGGCTTCCCGTTCGACTTCCGCATGGGCTACGGCCAGAAGATCAACAAGAAGGCCACGCTCATCAGCGTGAACCTCAGCGCCAAGGCCCTGCGCAAGAACCGCAAGCCGACCCACGGGATCCAGGCCCACCCCGGTCGGTTCCTGGTGCAGCTCGCCAAGGCCGGTGCGACACCGGGGGACCTGGGCACCTGGTTCGCCGCGCTCCAGGATCGCGAAGATGCCAGGGACGCGGAGATCGAAGGCCAGGCGCGGACCGACTGCGAGCTGGTGGATCCGGTCCACCTGTTCCTGCAGATCGAGGAGCTGCTCGCCGACGACAGCGTGCTCATCGTGGACGGCGGCGACTTCGTCGCGACCGGCGCGTACATCGTGCGTCCCCGCGCGCCGCTGAGCTGGCTGGACCCAGGGGTGTTCGGCACTCTGGGGGTCGGCGGCGGCTTCGCCATCGGCGCGGCCAGCGTGCGCCCCAAGGCCGAGATCTGGCTCTTCTACGGCGACGGCTCGAGCGCGTACAGCCTGGCGGAGTTCGACACCTACGTGCGCTCCGGCTTCGCCCCGATCGCGGTCATCGGGACCGACGCCAGCTGGCAGCAGATCGCCCGCGACCAGGTGGAGATCCTGGGCGACGCCGTGGGCACCGAGCTGCTGCGGACCGCCTACCACACGGTCGCCAAGGGCTACGGTGGCGAGGGCATCCTGGTCACCAAGACCAGCGGCATCAAGCCCGCCTTGCGCAAGGCCAAGCGGCTCGCCGCCGCCGGCAAGCCGGTCTGCATCAACGTGCACCTGGCGGACAGCGACTTCCGCAAGGGCTCGATCAGCATCTGAGTTGTTACCATCCAGGGCGGCCAGACGCCGGGAGAGGACCCCTTGGACGCCCGACAGGAAGAGCTCTACGGAGCGCTCATTGGCAAGTGGAAGAAGGCCGTGGCCAGCTATGGCCGCGGCTGGGACGAAGACGCACCGACCATTCCGATCAACTTCCTGATCGACGTGGACATGGTCAACTACGTCCAGCGCGGCCTGTTCGTGGTCAACGACATGTCCATGATGGACACGAAGCCCGCCGAGGACTTCCTGTTCGCCAACCCGACCTGCGACATCCGGGTCCGCGTGGGCAAGGTCAAGGCCCACATGAGCCGGATGATCTCCAGCATGGAGTTCGCCCACGCCATGCTCCTGCGAGGCGAGGTCGACCAGGCCCTGTTCATGGACCACATGGAGGCGTCCGAGGGCGGCCACGGGGCCGAGGGGTGCGGCCATCGCCGCATGACCGGCGATGAATTCCCGTCTCACAATCCTCAGTCCCGCGACCCCCTGAAGCCTGTCGACGCCTGGGCCTTCGCCCGGCTGGCCACCGAGCTGCTCAAGGACCGCCACCACGGCGCCAGCTTCCGCACCATCCTGCGCTCGACCATCTGCACCCAGCTCAAGGGTCACGCCACGGGCATCCCCAGCACCCTGCCCTGGAAGGTGGGCATCGGCTACGAGCTCAACCGCGGTGGCGGTCAGGACCCGGCCAGCGATGCGCTCAGCGGGGTCTGGCTCTTCGAGCTGGACATGACCGCCTTCACCGTCTGCCCCTTCGTGCTCCACGAGACCGACGGCCGGCAGTCCCACACCCAGCGCAGCCACGTCCAGGTTCGCCTGCGCACCACCGCGCCCGTCGCCTTCGCCGCCATCATGCGGGAGATGAGCGTGCGCCTGGTGCCGGTCATGTCGAACATGACCATTCCCGACGAGACCATCCAGGTGCTCAAGAGCTACTCCGGCCCGACCTTCACCGAAGACGCCGCCGTCCGGATGGAGAAGATCCTTCGCGGGGTCACCGCGGAGTTCGTGCCCGACGGCGACGTGGTCGAGTGCACGGTGATGGTGGTCAGCGAGGACAGCCACCTGGCCCACGACATCAAGACCACGATCGTCTCGGACCTCGGCGCCAACGACGAGATCTGAATGGCTGACTACCCCCGATTCGACGCCGCCTGGCTGTCGTCGCCGCCGGCCGACGACCGCTTTGATGTGACATCCTACGACCAGGACGACGCCCGTCGCCGCAAGCCCCCGGGTCAGACCTACGCCAGGAAGTTCCCCCACCTGGAGTACGCGAAGATCCCGACCATCGACGCGCCGGCGGACTGGAACATCAAGATCTTCGGCGAGGTCGAGCGCCCCTTCTCAGTCAACATCCTCGAGCTGTTCGGCTTCCCCCAGCGGCGGCTGGTCCAGGACTTCCACTGCATCACCGGGTGGTCGTTGCTGGACACCCCTTGGACCGGCACCCCGGGCATCGAGCTGGCCGAGCGTGCTCGCCCGGCGGACTCCGTGACCACGGTGCTCGTGCACGGCCTCGACGAGTTCTCCACCTGTGTCTGGGTCGAGGACTTCCTCGACGGCCTGGTCGCCTGGTCCTACCGGGACAGGCCCCTGGCCCCGCACCACGGCTTCCCTCTGCGCTTCATCGCCCCGACCCACCTGTGGCAGTACAAGTCCTGCAAGTGGGTCACGGGGTTCGAGTTCCTGACGGAGCACAAGCTCGGCTTCTGGGAGATCCGGGCCTACAGCGACTCGGCCCTGGTCTGGGAGAACGACCGCTACGCCAACCCGCTTGCCGACGAAGGCCGCCCCCTGGGCGCGGTCAAGGCCGAGGCGCTCGAGAAGTGGCGGGCTGAGAAGGCCGCCGCGACCGGCGAGGACTGACCATGCGCGAGACCATCGATCCCACCTTCGACGCGGCCTTCATCGACCCCACGGTGACAGCCCTGCTCGTCATCGACATGCAGAAGGGCTTCTGCCACGCCGACAGCCACATGGCGGGCGTCTGGGGCACGGACCGGCAGCGGGCGATCATCCCCGACGTCGCCAAGCTCGTGGGCATCGCCCGGGCCCACGAGATGCCCATCTTCTGGAGCCGTCAGGTCTACCTGAAGAAGGACATCACCCGGAACCGCCGCCGCATCCACGGCCACATCACCCGCCAGCGCTTCATCCCCTGCCTCGAGGGCACCTGGGAGGAGGACCTGATGGACGAGCTGGCGGTCCTCGTGGCGCCCCAGGACTACGTCGAGGTCAAGCACCGGGCGAGCTTCTTCCAAGAGACCTCGCTGTCTGCGAAGCTGCGCTACCTGGGCATCGAGATGCTCTTGATCGCCGGCGTGAACACAGAATTCTGTGTCGAGACAACCGTGCGCGACGGCTACATGCGCGACTTCGACGTGGTGGTGGTCGAGCAGTGCGTGTCGAACTCCCGACCGAACTTCCACCGGGACACGCTGGACAAGATCCAGGCCTACTTCGGCGAGGTCGTGCAGCTCGACCAGGTCGAGGAGCTGATCGTCAAGCCCGTCTGATCACCGGCCCCAGGGCGTGTGCTGCCCCCGGGCTTCGCCGACCACCTCGCCGTCCCGGGCCGCCAGCTGGCCCCGCAGGAAGGTCATCACCGGACC
>CAYFPX010000011.1:69042-72979 GCA_964344945.1 uncultured Enterobacterales bacterium | reverse complement strand
CCCCCGATCGCGGGGGACGGCGGCAGGAGCCGCAGGGGGAGCCAATCATGATCTGTAGCCTCCCTGGTCGTCCGACGACCAGGGAGGCTCGTCGCGATACATTGCGGACTGGGGAGGGCCTCCCAGCGGCGAAGGAGCGCCGCACAGTCCCCCGATCGCGGGGGACGGCGGCAGGAGCCGCAGGGGGAGCCAATCATGATCTGTAGCCTCCCTGGTCGTCCGACGACCAGGGAGGCTCGTCGCGATACATTGCGGACTGGGGAGGGCCTCCCAGCGGCGAAGGAGCGCCGCACAGTCCCCCGATCGCGGGGGACGGCGGCAGGAGCCGCAGGGGGAGCCAATCATGATCTGTAGCCTCCCTGGTCGTCCGACGACCAGGGAGGCTACAGCTCGAAGATCAGGTACGTGAGAATCTGCACCATGTCGCCGGTGACCTGCGGCTCGTTGTGGAAGGTCGTGTAGAGCACCGTGCCGAGGCCCTGGTCGTGGCTGATGGCCAGCGGTAGCCCGTTGCCGGCGATGGGGACGTCTCCGGTGACGTGGATTCGGGTGGCGGCGGGGCCGCCCTGGACGACGACCCAGGCGCCCAGGTCGTACTCGAGATCCACGATCGTCTTGCCCATGACCTGAGCCAGGGTCTGGTCGACGATCTGGCCCTGCAGCGGTCCCTCGGGGCCCATCTTCGGACCCATCGGCGCGAGGGCTTCGTTGAAGAACATGATCGCGTCCGGGAAGGGGAATTCGGCGTAGACGTAGGCCCAGTCGCTGGCGTAAATGCTGCCGCCCTGCTCCACGAACGTCTTTACGTTGTCGATGAGCGCCTGGTTCAGGCCGAAGGTCAGGATGCCTTCGTGGGCGCCGCCGCAGTTGAAGAAGATGATGTCGTACTCGTTCATCTTTTCGAGGTCGGAGAGCAGATCGATCGTTTCCTGGGTGTTGTCCTTTCCGTCGTACAGGTCGTAGGACAGACCGGCGCCGTCGAGGATCTGCTGAATGGTGTCCCAGTCGCCGGTGACGACGGCGAGCTTGCCGGTCTCGTCGGGGAAGCAGGCGTCCTGAACGACGTCCGGCGAGTGCACGTTGCCGCCGCCGGGGACGATCACCTCGTAACCGGTCTCGAAGCTGCCCTTCTTGATGTCGACCCACACCGTGCCTTCGGGGACGCCGGCGAGCTCGTAGTTGCCGTTGCCGTCGGACAGGGTGGCCAGCGCCACCGGTTTTCCGTTGCAGTCCTTGGTCTCGACTGAGACCGTCGCCCCGCCGATCGTGGTCGTGCCGTTGGGGGCGCAGACGTAGCCGGTGATCGAGCCGAGCGGGCAGTCGGGACCGACCGCCTTGAAGCACTCCTTGTGGCCCACCGCGGTGATGTCGGTGATCTGCTTTTCGAGCACCATCGCCGGATAGCTGTGCTCGAACTGGTCCTTCACGACGTAGATCGTGTGATTGCCGCTGGGCACGTGCTCGAGCGTGTAGAAGCCGTTCTGATCGGACAGCGTCTCGATGTGGACGGGATTGCCGTCACAGTCGACGGCATCGACCCAGACCGTGGCGTCGTTGACGAACATCTGGGCGTCCTTCTGACACACGACGCCGAATATCTTGCCGTAGCCACACGGCCCTTCGGGGTCGTCGTCGTAGCCGACGAACGGCTCGTCGTCGGGCTTGACCTCTCCCGGCGTGGCGAAGCCCTCCTGCCCGCCGGCGCCGGCGCCGGGTCCGCGGCTTTCGTCGTCCGGGGCGCCGAATCCCGCGCCGGGCCCGCCGTCACCCGGGTTGGACTCGCCGGCCCCGCCCCAGCCGCCGGGTGGCGGCGGCGCCTTCATGATGTCTCCCCGGTCCGTTCCGCAGGCCCAGAGAATGCCCGCCAAAAGTGCGATTCGAAGCTTCATTGTTCCCCCCGGCAGGCCGGAGGCCTGCCCCCGTGCCCGTGTGCGTGCCCGTGCCCGTGCCCGCACCAAAAACTCACGGCGTCGTGCCGGCGGCCTGGCCGATCGCCATGCCGGCGTCGTTCACCCACGACCACGAGGTCGAGGTGTGCAGCAGCGTCATGTCCCCATCGAGCACCGACATGTTGGGCAGCGTGCCCGTCAGATTCTGGATGACCCCGTCGATCCCCATCCAGTTCGGGTCGGCCACCGCGTACCAGCCGCTCTGATACCCGTGGCTCTGCTTGTACATCGCGGCGTCGGTGGACGACGCCGGGCCCTGCCAGGCGCTCTGACCGACCACCAGCACGAAGGCCACTCCCTTGGACGCGTACTGGTCGTAGAGCGCTTTGAACTCAGGCGCCGCCTGAGCGCAGGCGCCTCACCATTCGGCCGTCTGCAACAGAAAGATCCCGGTCGCCTTGCCGCACAGGTCGTGCAGCGAGAAGGTGCTGCCGTCGGCGTTCTTGCCGGTGAAGTTCGCGATCTGAGCGCCCAGGCCCTTGCCCGTGCCGCCCGCCGGGCAGTCGACGATCGGGGCCGGATCCGGCGCGGGTTCTTCCGGTTCGGGCTCGGGCTCCGGCTCGGCCGGGGGCGGCTCGGGCTGAGTCGGCGGCCCCGGATCGGGCGTCTCGACGGGCGCTTGCTTGTTTACTGAAACGCCGCCCACCGACGGCAGGCCGCCCGACACCCGCAGCATCGTCAGCGCCATCGTGATCGTCGAGCCTCCGGATACCAGCTGCAGCGTGCCGTTCAGGTCCATCTTCGTGGCCAGGTGGGCGCATGAACTGTTGGCCGTCGGCGCGAGCACCGACGCGGGCACGTTCGACAACGTGGCGGTGGAGGCCTGGACGTTCGCCTGGTAGACCTTGCCACTGCCGTAGCCCCCCCCGCACTCCGAATCGGAGCGCAGCGTCGCTTTGGACAGCGACCAGCTGCCGCCCTGCCCGGTGAACGTCAGGTCGAGCGGACACTTGCCGGCGACCCGGAAACCGAGCGACAGCGAGGTCATGCAGCCGTCGCCGAGCACGTGCGTCGCCGACGCCACGACGGGCTGGCCGTGGAAACTGATCGGGTCCTGGGCCTCCCAAACCAGCCCGTGGGCGACGGGGCTGCAGGCGACGTCCCCGCCCGGTCCCGGCGCTTCGCCCTGGCCTCCGACCGGCGGTGTATCGCCCGGCGCGGTCGCGCCCGCGCCGTCCAGGCCGGGCGGCGCGCCGCCGAGAAACTGGTCGACCGCCCCGTCGGAGGCCCCACCCTCCTCGGGTCCACACCCGGCCACGACAAAGAAAAGCGCACACAGGCCCGCAATGGCCACACCCGCGAGTCGCTCTGGAAGGGGCAGACGGACAGGGGTCCATCCGGCTTCGGGGTCCACAATCATCGAAAACAGCCTCCGCAGTTTCCCGAACAGCCGTCCGGTAGCCTAGCACAGGTCCAGACCGGTCGTTCTGGAAAAGTGCGGCGGGGGCGAAAAAGGAGGCCGAGCGACGCGGCGGCCGGGGTCTACGGCTCGAGGTCCGGCATGAGCGGAAGCACGCGCCGCGTGTCGATGTACGTGTCGCCGGCGTCGGTCTCGATCGAGATCTCGAGGATGGCGTCGCGGTCGGTCCAGTCGTTGACGCCGCCGGGCTTGCCGAGCACGAGGAAGCAGTCGAGCAGGTACGCATAACCGTCATAACCCTCGAGCAGCTCGCGGCGGAACTTCACCTTGGCCCGCTGCAGCCCGGTCTCGGCGTCCTCGACGCGCGCGATCACGGTGACCTTCTCACCCGCGGGGACGCGGTCCGTGCGCACCGCGCCGACCAGCATCAGGCTGCCCTGGCCCCCGAGGACCACGTCCACGGCGTCCCCGTCCCGGATGGTCTGCCACGTGCCGGGCAGCGCCGCGTCGGGATCGTTGATTCCGACCTCGAAGTCCGCTCCCGTCGGCGCCGGCCCGCCGCCGGCCGAGCACGCCCCGACCAGCAGACCCGCGACCAGTCCGAGGATCGCGGCGCGCGCGTTTCGGG
>CAYFPX010000011.1:66632-69032 GCA_964344945.1 uncultured Enterobacterales bacterium | reverse complement strand
CGGGGGGCAGTGACGGTGAGGGTCTCGTGTTTCATGCCCGCCGTACCCAGCACGAACCGTGCCGAGTGGCCGATCCGCACACAGCGTCGAGGTTCCCCGGTGGGAGGTGAGGCGTTTTTCTACACAGCTGTAAAAAGAACCGACATCGCTGCTATCATCGACGGACCTTGAAACTGGACGACATCGTCGACATCGTGCGCCGGGTGCCCATGCTGGCGCACCTGGATCCCGTCTCCCTGAAGCAGCTGGCGCAGCTCATGACGCCGGTCGAACTCGCGGCGGACGACGTGCTGTTTCACGAGGGGCTGCCCGGCGGCGCCATGGCCGTCGTGGTCAGCGGCCGACTGTCCGTCCGAGCCCGCGGCCACGGCGGCGGGGACGCGGCGGTCGGCAGCGTCTATCCGGGCGAGATCGTCGGCGAAATGGCCTGCATCGATCCCGCGCCCCGAAACGCCAGCGTGGTCGCCACCAAGCCCGCCCACGTCCTGTGCCTGACCGCGGAGGCCTTCGACCGGCTGGAGCGGGAGGCGCCGGCGGTCACGATCGGAATCCGCCACGGGATCCTTCGCCAGCTCGCACTGCGAATCCGCCAGACCAACGACCGCATCGATAACGAACTGGCCCGGCGCGGCGTCGACCTCGAGCCCACCGGCGAACTCGAAGCCGAGGTCCCGGGCGAGCCCCTCCGGGGGCGGCTCGATCTCCGCCAGGTGCCGTCGCTGAAGGACTTCCCGAACGCACAGCTCGAAACCCTGGCAACCCTCGCTCCCCCGCGCACCTACCCGCGCGGCCGCGTCCTGTGCCGCGAGGGCGAAGTCGGCATGTCCGCGTGGCTGCTGGCCCGCGGCAAAGTCGCCATCCGGAAACGAATCCGCAAGGAGCACCGCCAACTCGCCATCCTGACCGACGGCGCCCTGGTCGGCCAGCTGGCCCTCATCGACGAGTCACCCCGCTCCGCGACGGTCACCGTCCTCGAAGACAGCGTGCTCATGCGAATCCGCCGCGAGCCGTTCCAGGCTCTACTCGGCGACTACAGCCCGATGGCGATGCGCTTCCAACACCAGATCGCGGTCTCGGGCGTCCGCCAGCTCCGCAACGCCACCGAGAGCCTCGCCTCCCTGCTGACCGCCGCCCGCGACGACGCGATCGACCTGAGCGTGGCCGACCTCCCCGTCGACCAGACGGTGCGTCAGCTGTCCTATCTCCGCGCCGCGACTGGCGAGTGGGGCATGGAGGTAGCTGAGGCGGTTGCCTCCTCCGATTAGCAATACGGGATTGGGGGCGGCGTCAGCCGCGGAAGAGCCATCCCAGGCTGGCGAACATGCCCTGCCGGACCTCGTCGGTGTCGGTGGGCAGCGCCGCGAGGCGGGCCTGCTCGGCGAGGCGGTTCAGCTCTCCGAGTTCGCGGTTGGCCGCGTAGTGATTGGGGTCGCAGCGGAGCGTGGCTTCGAGCTCGCGGCGGTACTGCACCTCGTGTCCGAATTCGCGCCAGAACTGGCTCAGGCGGTAGCGGGCCAGGGCGGACCAGGGGAGATCCACGCACGCCTCCTCGAGGTGGGCGCGGGCCTCGCCGAGGCGGCGGTTCGGGGCGCGTTTCTCGCGGTTTTGCAGGATCGCCCAGCCCAGGTTGAGGCGGTATTCCGGGTTCGCCGGGGCCATGTCGACGGCCTTGGCCAGGACCTTCTCGGCGCGGTCGAACTCGTTTCGGGCGATGTACTGACGGCCGCGCATGTCCAGCACCCGGGCCATCGCGTTCTCGCCGA
This sequence comes from uncultured Enterobacterales bacterium, assembly GCA_964344945.1. GTDB lineage: Bacteria > Myxococcota_A > UBA796 > UBA796 > CAJQPC01 > CAYFPX01. Next base: position 67,269 of record CAYFPX010000011.1, on the reverse strand, counting down.
TCACCGTGGTCCGCGCGGCGGCGGCGCCCGTGACCTCGGCCTTCGTCTCCGCGCCCTGGAACACGACTGGGCGGGCGCCTGCCAGCCCTTGCGGGTGGCCATGCGGGCCTCGTCGCGGACCCGGTCGTACACGCCGCGTCGGTCCGGATCCATCATCACCGAGAAGGCGTTCTCCACGGCGCTCTGAAGCCCGTCCAGACTCTCGTCCAGGCCCGGGGCGTCGTACTCGAGGTAGCGAACGTCGCGCAGGAAGTTCGTCACGCCCAGGTAAGCGTTGTGCAGGTCGGCATCCAGCGCGGCGCGGTCGACGTCCAGCAGCCGGTAGTGGTCGCCTGCGGCCACGGCCGCGGACAGCTCGTCGAGGGTCTCTTCGATTTCCTCGTAGCTCAATTGTTCGATGTCGAGTGCGAGCACGGGCTCCTCTTCTCGTAAACGGTATACGGCGAACATATAATTTTTCACGGAGTTTGTGCAAGATATTTTTTCGACAGCAGAGTCTGCAACAAACTGTGCGAACGGTGGATTACCGGTCGAAATCGAGGTCGAGGCCCCACTCGTTCGTCGCCACGCGCAGGTGCTGGAGCATCGCGCTGTTGACCTCGCGCGTGGTCGTGGCCTTCTGGATGACGTCGGCGGC
>CAYFPX010000011.1:41265-66622 GCA_964344945.1 uncultured Enterobacterales bacterium | reverse complement strand
CGCGCCTCCTCGCGGCGGGACTTGTACGTCTCCTCGCCCGCTTCCTGCCACCGGGGATCGCCGCCCAGCAGGTGCAGCAGTCGCCGGTGGGCGGCGCGGTACTGCTTGATCCCCGACATCGTCAGCTGCTCCATGAATCGCACCGCGAATGGTTCGCGTCGATCGACGGCCTCCTCCAGCTGATCGCGGTGGAGCGTCATGATGGCGGAGCGCTGGGTCACGACCGCGGTGGCCGACCGTGGCGTTTCGTCGACCAGCGACTGCTGCCCGATGATCGCGCCGTCCGTCATCCGCGCGACGAACCGCGTCCGGGTCCCCACCTTCCGAACGAGGTCGACCGTCCCCCGCAGCAGCACGTGACACACCGGCCGCTGCTCGCCCTGGCGGACCAACTCCGTGCCGGGGTTCACACCCTGCGGCGGCGCCATGGCGACCAACGCACGCAGGTCGTCCTTGTCGAAACGCGCGAACGCCGGCACCGCCGTCATCTTCAGCGCCGTCCGACGGGGCGGACCGGGCGGAGGCGGCTGATCGGGCCACACGTCGTCTTGAGCGCCGCGACGCTTCAGGGCCCCGTCGATCCGTGCATCCGCCTCGCGGAGCCGACGCATGAGCTCCCCGAGTATCCCGCGACGTACACCGATGGAGAGGTCCTGGTGCTCCTTTTCGAGCTCGAGAAACGCGCGCCGGGACAGTATGGTGATCGACGTGAGGACATCCGCCAGCGCCGTGGCGTCCCGGGGCGCGGGCAGCAGCAGCGAATTCGCGGCGACGGCCTCGCCCGGATACACCGCCCCGACACGCACACGCTCGTCGTGGATTTCCGCCTCCACCGACAGCCGGCCGTCGATGACGATCGCCATGGAATCCCACGAACCGCCCTGCTGGTATAGGGCGTGACCGCGAAGCAGCGTGCGGGTCTCGAGCCTTCGAGCCAGCGCACGCAGCGGCTTGTCGGCGATTCCCTGTAGAACTCGCACGTTACGAAGTAAACCGATCGTAAGGCGGGGCGGCACGGGTCGAGAATGTACAGGCTTGTCAGGCCGGAGTCGAACCCTCAAAATCGCTCCGAGTGCCCTCCTCTTTCCAATCGGCGGTCCCGGAAATCCGGCAGGAGCGTGCGCGTCGCGCACGTCTGCTCTGGTACAGCGGAATCCTGCTCGGACTGACGGGTACGCTCTTTCTCGTCAACTCGGTGCTGGTCGAGGGCTGGACCCATCGCACGTGGTCGATTCTGGCGGCCACCCTCATCATGGGCACCAACCCGCTGCTCGTCCGCTACACCGACTCGACGGGGCCGGTGGGCATGCTGCTCTGCTTCGAAAGCCTCGCGATTCTGACCTGGTTCGCGTGGTTCGGCGGGGGATTCGCCTCGACCGTCTTCTGGTGGATCCTCCCGGTGCCACTGCTGGCGGCCATGTTCGTCGGTCCGCGGGCCAGCCTGATAGTCGCCGTCCTCGGCAGCGCGGTCGTCTCGGTCTTCTACTACCTGGAGGTGACCGCCTATTCGCTGCCCGATCACGCCGGCGAGGCCGCGCACATCCAGCTGTTGTCCTTCGTGGCCGCCATCCTGTTCATCGGGTTTCTGGCCTACCAGTACGAGTACGCGCGCGAGGAGGCGGTCTCGCTCGCCGAGCGCACCCTGCACACGCTGCGAACGTCGAACACGTCCCTGGCCGAAGCGATCGACGAAGCCCAGGCCGCGAACCGGGCCAAGAGCGAATTCCTGGCCAACATGAGCCACGAGCTGCGGACGCCGATGAACGGCGTCATCGGCATGACCAGCCTGCTCCTGGAGACCACGCTCACACAGGACCAGAGGGAGTACGCCGAGGCCATCGAGTCGTCGGGTCAGGCCCTGCTGAACGTCGTCAACGACGTGCTCGACTTCTCCAAGATCGAGGCCGGCCAGCTCGAGCTGGAGGAGGTGGACTTCGACCTGCGGGAGCTGGTCGCAGGCGCCGCCGAGCTGCTCGCGGAGAACGCGCACGCCAAGGGGCTCGAGCTCACCCACCGGGTCTCGCCGGGCATCCCCGGGCTGGTGGCCACCGACCCGGGGCGGCTGCGCCAGGTCCTGCTCAACCTGTTGGGCAACGCGATCAAGTTCACCGAGCGCGGCCAGATCGCCATCGACGTCCGGATCGCCGAACAGCGCGACACCGACCTGGACCTGCGCTTCGAGGTGCGGGACACCGGGATCGGCATCCCCAAGGACGCCGGCGAGCGCCTCTTCCGAGCCTTCACCCAGGCCGACGGCTCCCCCACCCGCCGCTTCGGTGGCACCGGGCTGGGGCTGTCCATCTCCCGGCGCCTGGTCGAGCTCATGGGCGGCACGATCGGGCTCACCTCGGAGCTGGGCAAGGGCTCGACCTTCCACTTCGTGGTGCCCGTGGGAACCCAGGGGCCCCCCGCCCGGGTGCCGGAGCGGCTCGCGGGCATGCGCGTGCTGGTCGCCGACGACAGCCTCACCGCGCGGCTGGTGCTGGAGGAACAGCTGGAGGGATGGGGGGCCGAGGTGGTCTGTGTGGCCAGCGGCGAGGAGGCCCTGGCCCACCTCTGTGGCGAGGGGGCGGCGGGCTACCGGGTCGCCTTCCTCGACGTCGGCATGCCGGACCCCGGGGGTCTCGAGGTGCTCGAGACCCTGGTGGGCATGGGCGTCGCCGACGTGGGCGTGGTCCTGCTCACGGAGCTCGGTCGGCCCGACCAGGCCGCCCGCGCTCGGCGCCTGGGCATGGGCACCTCCGTGCACAAGCCGATCCGCCCCCGTCTGCTGCTCCAGGCCACCTACCAGGCGCTGGGGCTGGCCTCCTTCCCGCCCAACCGTCGTGTGACCGGCGACCACAGCGACCCCCCGGTCCGCCGCCTCGACGCCCGCATCCTCATCGCCGAGGACAACCCCGTGAACCAGCGCTTCGTGGTCCGCGCCGCGGAGCTCGCCGGCTGCAACACCCACGTTGTCGACAACGGCGCGGCCGCCGTCGATGCCCTGCAACAGGACCCCTTCGACCTGGTCCTGATGGACTGCCAGATGCCCGTGATGGACGGGTTCCAGGCCACGCGCCTGATCCGGGAGCTGGCCGGTCCCCAGGCCCACGTGCCGGTCATCGCGATGACCGCCAACGCCCTCGCTGGAGACCGGGAGCGCTGCCTTGCCGCCGGCATGGACGACTACATCTCCAAGCCCCTGCGCCCTGGCCAGCTCCGGGACATGCTCCAGCGCTGGCTCGCCCTCGACGAGCTCCGTTCCACCTCGGACCCGGACCTGGCGGATCTGGACGGGGTGCTGGACCGGGAGCTGCTCAAGCAGCTGCGGGAGATGAGCTCACCCGAGGAGGGGGATCTCGTGCTGGAGCTCATCGAGCTGTTCATGGAGAACGTGCCCCAGGGGGTCGAGTCCCTGGGTCGCGCGGTGGCGGACCAGGACGGGGACGCGGTCATGCGGATCGCCCACCGCCTCAAGAGCAGCGCCGGCATGCTCGGCGCCACGGGCTTCGCCGACCTGTGTGGGCGGCTGGAGCGGCTGGGTGGCGCGGGGCGGGTCGAGGGCCTGGAAGGGCTGCTGCTGGAGACCCAGACCGAGCTCGCCCGAGTGTGCCGGGCCCTCACGCTCATCCAGGGGCCGTGAGCGGAAGCTCCCGCAGCATGGCGACCCCGGTGGCGCGGGCATCGGTCGGCAGGTGTCGGGCCGCGCGGCGGTGGCGGTGCACGAAGAGCCGGGCGGTGGCCCGGGCGACCAGGCCGGCGGGCAAGCCCTCCCGCGGGGTGAAGTCCACCGCGTCGATGTAGCGCACGCCGTCCGCCGTCGGCTCGAAGAGGTGGCTGTGGTGCCAGGCGGCGTAGAGCGGGTTCTCCGAGGTGTCGACGTAGCTCTCCAGGGGCGCGTACCGCTCGATCCGCAGGGGCCAGTTGCTGCCCGGTAGCACGCCGAAGAGCCTCAGGCGGGTGTCCACCTGGCCGGGCACGCCCTCGCCCCGGAGCAGGCGCTTGGTGGCGGCCAGGTCCCGGGCCTGGAGCGAGAGCCACGGGCGGAACTCGTCGAGCAGGGTCTGCGGGTCGGTCTTGAGGGCCCAGACCTGGTCCAGGGGTGCCAGGAAGCGGGTCCAGCACAGCAGGTGGAAGCGTCGGGACATGGCGCCGGGTATCACCGGACCTGGGACAGCGTCACCGTGGCATCGCCGGCGGGCCAGCTCTGGACGGGCTCCAGCGTGAGCTCCTGCAGGCGACCGAGAGGCTCGCCTGCGGTGGCGTGCAGCACGTGGCCGGAGACCTCCGCCGGGTCGGTGCCGAAGGCGTACAGGGCCAGGTCGTCACGGGGCGCCTCGACGACGCCGGCGTAGGGGCGCGTGAGCTGGGTCCAGGCGTAGCTGCCCACCCAGGTCCCCGCGGGCAGGTCCGGTGCCGCTTGCTGGAGAGCCCGGCCCACGTCCACCCCGTGGTGGCTGGCCTCGGGCCCGTGGGGAGAGATCTCGCGCCCGGTGACCAGGCTCGCCAGGGTCAGGGGCACGCCGGCGATCGGGGCCACGCCCAGGGCCAGGGCCTGGACCGAGGTGAGGCCCGGCAGCAGGTAGCGCACGTGGGTGTGCCGGTCGACGCGGTCCATGCCCCCCAGGAAGTTGAGGGTGGCGAAGAAGCCCAGCTGGGTGGCGGTGTGGGCCCCGATGATCCAGAGGGCGCGGCGCCGGGGTCGGCTGCCCCGCCGGGCCGCCCAGGCCACCACTGGCCAGACCAACCAGCGACCCTGGTCCCCCAGCGCGATCCACAGCACCGTGCCCACGTCGCGCAGCCAGTCTCCTGCGGTCTCCGGCAGGTGCTCTGTGCCGGCGAGGAACCAGCCTGTCTGCTGGTGGTGGATCAGGGCCCAGGCGCCCAGGACCGCAGGGGGGACCAGGAAGATCAGCGAGCGCCGCCGATCGAGGACCACCGCCGCGAAGGCCGGCGCTGCGAGCAGGATGCCTGGCTCCTTGCAGGCCGTCGCCAGGCCGGCGCACAGGGCGAAGAGCCCGTCGCGCCGATCCAGGAGTGCCACCAGCGCCCAGGTGGCCAGGCCCAGCAGCGGCAGGTCGGTGTCGGCCCGCTGGAGCTGGGTCGCCACGGGCGGCAGCAGGAGCAGGGCCGGGGCGGCCCAGCCCGCGGCTTCGCCCCCCAGTCGACGCAACAGGGCCCACAGCCCCAGGCCGGCCAGGACGGCGAAGGGCAGGGCCGCCAGGTGCACGCCCTGGTGGACCGGGAGCCACCCGGTCGTGAGCGCCAGCACCCCCCCGACCCAGTGGTACCAGAGGGGCGGGTGGCCGTAGTCCGGCAGGCCGCCCTGCCACTGGGGAGGCAGGGCGGCGTCCGGCCTCGCGGCGGTCGGCAGCTCCGCCAGGACCCAGGCCGGGCCGTGCTCGGCGATCCAGAGGGCCTTCGGGACCCACCAGAACAGCGAGTCCTCGACCAGGGGGGCGTCCCAGCCCGCGCCGACGATCGCCGCGGCGACCAGGGCCGCGAGCAGGGCCGGCAGCTGGCGCCTCACCGGGCGACCGTATCAGGCCGCTGTCCGCTGTTGCCCCTGCGGGGGCCCCCGGGGTAGAGGCCGGGTCCGGAGGAGATCATGGCCAACCCCGCCATCAGTCGCGACGAAGTGCACGCCCTCGCCGAAGCGTGCTCGGACGCCGGCGCAGACTTCCAGCGCGTCGCCGGCCGCCTGCTCAAGGAGCAGCGCCGCCTGACCCGCTTCTTCGAGCAGAACGTCGGCGCCCTCGGGGGCCAGTCCGGCGAGGTCGCGCTCTACATGTATGCGGTCATCCTGCGCATCTTCGAGCAGTACGGTGGCCGCATGCGCAAGGTCACCGGCGCGGTCGTCAACCAGGCCTCTGCGCGGGTGAACGAGGTCGCTGCGACCCTCACCCCCTTCGACGACGACTTCCCCGCCCGGGTGCGAGGCGTCGACTGGCGGGCCCAGCCCCACGTGCTCGACGAGGCCCTGTGGGCCCTGTTCGAGCGCGATGACAAGGAGGAGGGCGAGGTCGATGTCGAGCACGAGCAGGGGGCGCTGCTCTTCTTGCTGCTCTGGGTCGCCACCGAGGCCCTCGACGCGAGCTGGAGCTCGCCCGACCCATGACTCTGTTCCTGCTCGGCGGACTCGCGCTCGCCCAGCCGTCGCCGGCGGCGAGCCGGCTGGTCGACACCGGCCACCAGGAAGCGGCCGCGGGGCGCTGGGACTCGGCTTCGCGGTACTACCAGCAGGCGCACAAGGCGGCGCCCGGCTGGGGCCAGCCTCTGCTGGGCCTGGGCACGGCCGGCCTGCACCTGGCGGACCTCGACGCCGCTGGCAAGTGGTTCGGCATCCTCTCCACCCTCGACGACCCTGTGCTCGTGCGGGCTGGTCAGGCCCTGGGCGAGTGCGTGCGCCGGGAGTCCGCCGGCGAGGTGGGCGAGGGGACCTGTCGCACTTATGCGGCGGCCCGGGGAGACATGGCGGCCCTGGAGGCCCTGGTCGTTCTCGCGCCGATGCTGGCGCCGGCCTGGTGCGACCTGGCGCTGGAGCATCCGGATCCGGCGACCCGGGCCGAGGCCCTCGCCCGGGGACTGGCCTCGGATCCGGAGCCGGCGACCTGGCGCATCCTGGTGGTGGTGCGGCAGAGGGCGCTGGTCGGGGGGCCTTGACCGGCTACCAGCGCGCCCCGTCCAGGGTCACCCGGTACGTCTCGCACTTCGTGCCCCGCGGCAGCGAGACCCGGGTGCGTCGCAGGTCTCCGGAGTGGATGCGGGTGAGGGTCGCGTTGAAGTGGCTGTCGCCGCAGCGGATGCCGACCGTCGCCTCCTCGACCAGCCGCGGACGCAGGTCGTCCCAGAGGTCCTCGTTGCGCGCCGACGCGTACGGCCGCAGCTCCATCGCCCCGTCCCGCCCGTCGGGCCAGGCCGTGGCCTTGGCCTCGATGTCGACCCAGGGGCTCACGTCGAGGTGCCGGTCCAGGGGCCCCTTGCGGGGCTCGAGCACCATCTCCTGCCGGTCCGGATCCAGGGTGACCGTGAACTGGCCCGTGACGTTGTTGCCCAGCAGCCCGGAGACGCCGGTGTCGTCGGAGGCGCAGGCCTCGCAGACCGCGACGGTCACGCCGGTGACCGGGAAGCCGCCGAGCCAGACCTTGTCGGCCAGCACCAGCTTGGCGGTGCGTTCGCCGTTGGCGGTGTGGAGGGTGACCTCGGGGGCGTCGCTGGGAATGTCGATTCGCAGGGTGTCCAGGGTCGCGGCGTCGAGGGTCGTGAAGGTGGCGCCGGTGTCGAAGAGCATCCAGGTCTCGACGGTCTCGCCGTAGTCGGTCTCGAAGGCCACGGGGATGCGCAGGGTGCGGCCCTCGCCCTCGTAGGGCAGGGCGACCTGGTCCTCCTGGAGCTCTTCGGGGTCGCGAGGTGGGGGCGCTTCGGGGGGCTGTTCGGCTTCGACTGGCGCCGCTGGAGTCCGGGCCAGCTCGGGCTCCGGGCCCAGCCAGCGCGCCACGGTCTCGCCGAAGTCCGCCGCGGTCTCCGCCGACGCGGGGCCGTGCACGCTCGCCACCACCCCCAGGCCCGTCTCCAGGGCCTGCTCCCGCTCGCCGGGGAAGTAGGCGGGCAGGCCCATCAGCACCAGGACGGGCCAGGCCCAGAACATCGACGCCAGGCCGATGGGCCGGTTCTGGAAGAGGGTCGCCAGACCCAGGCAGGGCAGCAGCACCACCCCCACCGGCGCGATCACCAGCGCCACGGCGTTCGCCTCGCGCAGCAGCCCCAGGCCGCAGATGGCCGCCATCGCCACGGCGACCGGGATCGCACCGCTCAGGAGCAACAGGAGCGCAACGAGTCGCCGGATCACCACCACCTCTGCGTTAGACGCCGCGCTCCCGAGGGAAGCATGTCCACTGTTCGTGCCACCTGGTTCTGTATCGACATCGAGTGTTCTGGCCCGGTGCCCGCGATCTTCGACATGATCTCACTGGGGGCGGTCGTGGTGCACGATCACCCCGACGGATCCCTGACCATCGGGGACACGCTCTACCTGGAGCTGCGTCCCCAGGGTCCCCGGGTCGACCCCGGCGCGATGAAGGTCAACGGCCTGGACCTCGACGAGCTCAGGGAGCACGGCCTGGACCGTCGCGAGGGGTTGGAGCGCCTCAGCGCCTGGGTGGCGGAGCAGCGCACCCCCGGCAGTGAGCCGGTCTTCGTGGGCCACAACGCGCCCTTCGACTGGAGCTTCGTGGCCTGGTGCTACAAGGCCGAGGAGCTGGTGAACCCCTTCGGGTACAAGGCCCTCGACACCAAGGCCTTCTCCGCGGGCGTGCTCGACCTGCACTGGCTGGACTCGGGCAAGCCGGTGCTTGCCGAGCGCCTCGGACTCCCCTCAGAGGACCAGGGCCTGAAGCACCGCGCGGACTACGACGCCCAGTACCAGGCCGAGATCCTGAAGCGCCTGCTGGAGGTCCAGCGTGGTCGCTGAGGACGTCGCCATGGCCCACCCCGAGCCCCTGGTCACGCCGGGGGCGGTCCGGATCTACGAGCGGCTGCTCGAGCCGCTGAAGGCCTACCACCGCCACCGGTCCGAGGGGGTGGAGCACGTGCCGGTGACGGGCGGCTGCATGCTCGTGATGCACCACACCCTGGCCACCTACGACGCCTTCTTGCTGGGACTCGACATCTTTCGTGCGACAGGGCGGCTGCCCGCCGCCCTCGGCGACGACCTGATCTTCAAGACACCGATGCTCCGGGACTGGGCTCGGGACGGTGGCGTCCGGCCCGCCAGCCCGGGGGCTGGCCTGCGTCTGCTCGAAGAGGGTCACCTGCTCGGGGTCGCTCCCGGCGGCATGTGGGAGTGCCTGCGCCCGAGCAGCGAAGCCCGCACCCACCGCTGGCACGACCGCCGCGGCTTCTGCCGCCTGGCGCTGCGGGCCCAGGCCCCGATGGTCCTGGCGGCCTGTCCGGCGGGAGACGACATCTACCGGATCCGCAGCTCCCGGATCACGAACCGCGTCTACCGCCACCTCAGGGCGCCCCTTCCAGTGGCGCGCGGCCTGGGACCGACCCTGATCCCGCGGCCGGTGCGGCTCACGCACTTCCTGGCGCCCCCGATCGTGCCACCGGTCCACGACCCGGCGCGAGAGGGCGAGCAGGTGGAGGCCCTGCACGCGGAGGCGATGGCTGTCATGGACGGGCTGCTGGCGGGCGTGGAAGCGCCGGGTTGAGCGTGATCCAGCCCGCTGCGTCGGGGCTACCGGACCTCGAACGCGTACACCACCCGCATCTCTTCGGGCAGCTTCTCCAGAGCGTCGTTGGCCTTGGCGTCCAGGATGCCCTGGCTGTGGAAGGCGTAGACGCCGGCGTCGAGGTTGAAGCCCGTGACGACCAGGTAGTTGTCCGGGGCGTCCATGGACTTGACCTTGTAGTCGATGTCGCGCTTGGCGCTCCAGAGCTCGACCTCGACCTCGGTGTCGCCCAGCGGGCCGGTCACGTTGGCCTTCTCGGTGAACTCGAGCTGGGACAGCTTGATGTCCATGCGCTTGAGCTCCTGCTCGCGCAGGGTGGTCTGGAACACGAAGCGCTGGGGGCCGTCGCGGTCGGGGATGCCCGCGGCCTTGGGGATGTCCTTGATGCCGTGGAAGGTGGACATCTCCGTGGCCAGGACCTCGACCGGGGCCTCGATCAGCTGGACGTACTCGGTGTCGCCGATGCCCCAGAAGCCCGCGCTCTTGGGGATGGGGAAGAGGGTCAGGGTGACGCTCTCGCCCTCGGACTCGGCGCCGACGTCGATCGCCGTCGCGTCCTTGATGAAGTTGTTGGCGCCGGCGGAGACCGACACGTGGCCCGGCTCGACCTCGATCGTGGCCTTGCCGTCGGCATCGACCTTGATCCGCTCGGTGCGGCCGTCCTGGACGATGGTGGCGCCGAGCACCGGCTTGTTCCAGACATCGACCACCTCGATCGACAGTTCGGGGCCGCCACCACAGGCGGCGAGCAGGGTCAGGGTGGTCACGAACATGGGCGTCTCCGGGCGCACGGGCGCAGGTACTTCGGGAAGGCGGGATCCTGCCCTAATCGAAGGTGCGGTGCTGGGCATCCCGCCAGGATCCCGGGATCACGGACGTCTGCGGATCGCGGCGAGCCAACTGCGCAGGGGCGCGAGGTCGACCTCGCCGGTGCGGGTCAGGCGCTCGAGCATGCGCTCGCCGGTCCGCGCGAGGTCCAACAAGCTGCGCAGGCGGGTGGCGACGAAGCGGCTCTGGAGCATCACCTCGGGGCTGGAGCTCCGGGCCTGGTGCTCGGCCAGCTCCAGCGCTCGGGTCAGGTGGCCGATGGCCTCCTTGACCTTCTTGAGCTCACGCTCCCGAAAGACCCGGGTGACCATCTGCCAGATGTCCGTCTCGGCCTCGTAGAGCTTGCGACGGGAGCCGGGCTCGGCGACCCGCTTGATCACCCCCCAGAGCTGGAGCTCGTTCAGGGTCATCGAGACCGAGCCCGCGCTCAGCCCGGTCGAGGCGGCGATGCGCTCCGCGTCCAGGGACTCCCGGGTCAGGTAGAGCACCGCCCAGATCTTGCCCATCGACGGCTTGAACCCCCAGAAGTGCATGAGCTCGCCGATGCTCGTGGCGGCCAGGCCGATCGACCGCGACAGGGCGTCGGCGGCGGCCGGCTCGCTCGGTGCTTCGGCGGGGTGTAGCGACATGATCGGAAGAATCCTGCCAGACAGGGCATCCTGGTGGAGCTTCAATAACTTCAATGGTGATTGAAATCATCCTGCGTCGCGATTAGTACACGGATCCACGAAGGAGCGAAGCGCTTGATGGGCCCTGTTCCCCGACTGGTTCCCCTCCCGGGTGGTTCCGCCCTCCGCACCGAGCCGACAGGGCTGGGAGCCGGAGCCCCGCTCACCCGCGCCGAGCCGCCCCCCAGGGCCCTGGAGCTCGCCGGTCCCGACCTGGCCCTGGCCGAACACAGCCTGCGCCAGCTGCTGGGCTCGGACATCGCGGCGGTCGAGGCCATCGCCCGGTACCTCAGCGACAACGGCGGCAAGCGCCTGCGCCCGCTGCTCACCTGCCTCGGCGCCCGCGCGGTCGGGCTCGAGGGCGACGTGAGCCGCCTGATGTGCGTGGGCGAGATGATCCACCTCGGCTCGCTCTTGCACGACGACGTGGTCGACGGCGGCGAGGAGCGGCGGGGCGAGCCGTCGGCCTGGCGGGTCTTCGGCAACGGCGCCGCCGTGCTCACCGGGGACTTCTGCCTGGCTCGCGCCGTGCTGTTGGCCAGCGAGGAGGGCGGCCACGCCGCCGTGACCCACCTGGCCCGCGCCGTCACCGAGATGGCCGAGGGCGAGGTGCTGCAGCTCCAGCGGGCCGGAGACCTCACCACCACTCGGGAGACCTACCTGGAGGTGGTCGAGAAGAAGTCCGCGGCGCTCATCGCCTGGTGCGCGGGCGCGGGCGCCCACGTGGTCGACGACCCGGCGCTGGGCGAAGCCCTCGAGGCCTACGGTCGCGCGGTCGGCATCGCCTTCCAGGTGGCCGACGACGTGCTCGACTACGGCGGCGAGGCCCGGGTCACCGGCAAGCTCCCCGGCACCGACCTGCTGGAGCGCAAGCTCACCCTGCCCCTGTTGCTCGCCCTGGAGCGGGTGCCGGGCCTGGGGGAGGAGCTCATGGCGGCCCCTCCGCGCAAGGAGGAACTCCCCCGCCTGCTCACCGCAGTGAGGGGCTGCGGGGCGCTCGAGGACAGCCTGGCCTTCGCCCGGGAGCGCGTGGCCCAGGGCGTCGCGGCGCTCCAGGCCCTGCCCCGGACCGAGTGGCGGTCGGCGCTGGAGGAGATGGCCTGGTACCTCGTGGACCGGATCGCCTGATGACCGCCACCCCCACCCGCATCGACGGCTCCGTGCCCGCCGCCGAGCAGAAGGGCGAGCTGGTCCGCGACATGTTCACGCGGATCGCGCCGACCTACGTGCGCACCAACAGCCTGCTCACCTTCGGCATCGACGCCTGGTGGCGCAAGCAGGCCGTGGCCAGTCTGGGGCCAGGCGCCCGCGGCGAGGTCCTGGACCTCTGCGCCGGCACCCTCGACCTCACCCTGGTGCTGCTCGACGCCGGGGCCGCGCGGGTCGACGCCATCGACTTCTCCGAGGGCATGCTCGAGCAGGGGCGCCCCCGGCTGCCTGAGGATGCGCCGGTCACCGCCCGCTGGGGCGACGCCCAGGACCTGCCCTGCGAGGACAGCACCTTCGACGGCGCCCTCTGCGGCTTCGGCCTGCGGAACGTGGCGGACAACGGCCGGGCCCTGGCCGAGGTCCACCGGGTCCTGCGCCCCGGCGCCCGGTTCGCGGTCCTGGAGTTCTTCCGGCCCACCGCCTGGGTCGAGCGCCTGTTCCACGGGGTGTTCAACAAGGTGGTGCTGCCCACGGTCGGCGGCCTCCTGAGCGGCGACCGCGCGGCCTACGCCTACCTGGCGAACTCGATGGCGGCCTACCTGGTCCGATCCGAGTTCGAAGCCCTGGCGGTCCAGCACGGCTTCCGGGTCGTCCAGGCCCGCCAGCTCTTCCCGCCCGTGGCCTCCCTGGTCGTGCTGGAGAAGGCCCCATGAAGCTCGTCCTCGGCATCGGCGGGGCCACCGGCCAGCCCTACACCGCCCGCGTCCTGGACTGGCTCGCCACCGAGGGCCGCGACCGCGGCGTGCACGTGGACCTGGTCTTCACCCGGACCGGTCGGATCTGCTGGCAGCAGGAGCTCGGCACCGACCCCAAGGCCTACGACTTCAGGATCTGGGCCCCCAACGACTTCACCGCGCCCTTCGCCAGCGGCTCCGCCCGCTACGACGCCATGGCCGTCGTGCCCTGCTCCGCCGGGGGCCTGGGCCGCATCGCCCACGGCCTGTCGACCGACCTCGTGGGCCGCGCGGCGGACGTGATGCTCAAGGAACGCCGCAAGCTCGTGCTGGTCCTGCGCGAGTCCCCCTACAGCCTGCCGCTGATCAAGAACCTCGAGGCCGTGACCCTGGCCGGCGCGGTCGTGATGCCCGGCAGCCCCGTCTTCTACACCCACGCCGCCACCACCAGCGACCTCATCGACACCGTGGCCGGCCGCATCCTCGACCAGCTCGGCTTCGAGGACCACGGCCTGTGCCCCCGCTGGGAAGGGATGTGACATGCAGCCACAGCCGCAGCTCTCCACCGTCTCCAAGCTCGCCCTCAAGCGCGTCGGTCTCGACGACCTGACCGAGAAGGTGGTCGCCGGCGAGCGGCTGTCTCTCGAAGACGGCGTGCGCCTGTTCGAGACCCCGGACATCGGCGCCGTGGGCGCCCTGGCCAACCTGGTCCGGGAGCGCAAGCACGGCGACCTCGCCTACTTCAACCGCAACCTGCACATCAACGCGACCAACGTGTGCGAGGCCAGCTGCATCTTCTGCAGCTTCGCCCGGCTCGAAGAGCACATGCCCAACGCGTACACGATGTCGCTGGAGCAGGCGGTGGGCCGGGTCGAGGCGCTCGACGACGCGTTCATCACCGAGGTGCACATCGTCAACGGCCTGCACCCGGGGCTGCCGTTCTCCTACTACACCGGGCTGATGAAGGCCTTGAAGCAGGCCCGCCCGGACCTGCACATCAAGGGCTTCACCGCAGTGGAGATCCACTACTACGCGGAGAAGTACGGCAAGACCTACGAGCAGGTCCTGCGCGAGTTCATGGACGCCGGCCTGGGCTCGATGCCCGGCGGCGGCGCCGAGATCTTCCACCCCCGAGCCCGCCGCAAGCTCTGCCACGACAAGGTCGACGCCAGGGGCTGGCTCGAGGTCCATCGCGTTGCACACCGCCTGGGCCTCAAGACCAACTGCACGATGCTCTTCGGCGCCATCGAGACCCTCGAGGAGCGGGTCGACCACCTGGTCCGGCTCCGGGAGCTCCAGGACGAGTCCCTGGCGCTCCAGGCCAGCGACCCGAGCCGCGGTGCCTTCCAGACCTTCATCCCGCTGCGCTTCCACAACGACAACAACCGGCTCCAGCGGCTCCAGTCGCCCACGGGCCACGACAGCCTGCGCACCATCGCCGTCAGCCGGCTGATGCTCGACAACATCCCCCACATCAAGAGCTACTGGGTGATGCTCGGGGTCAAGCTGGCCCAGATCTCCCTGAGCTTCGGCGCCGACGACATCGACGGCACCGTGCGTGAGGAGCGCATCTACCACATGGCCGGGGCCCAGACCCCCCAGGAGCTGACCCGCTCCGGGCTGGTCCAGCTCATCCGGAACGCCGGCCGCATCCCGGTCGAGCGCGACACCCTCTACAACATCGTGGCGGAGGCCTGAGATGGCTGACACCAACCGCATCCGCGTCGGCGCCGTCGGCTACACCAACGCCTGGCCCCTGACCAACCGGCTCGACCGCATCCGGTACCAGACCTTCGAGGACCACCCGGCCGAGGTCGCCCGCAAGCTCCGGGACGGCGAGATCGACATCGGTCTCGTGCCGGTCGCCGCGGTCCTGAGCGACGGCGACTACAAGGTGCTGCCCGGCTGGTGCATCGGCTCCGAGGGCCCGGTCAAGAGCGTGGTGCTCGCCGGCACCGTGCCGCCGGAGCAGTGGACCGAGGTGGTGCTCGATGGCGTCAGCCGCACCAGCCTGGTCCTCGCCAAGCTGCTGCTGCGGGAGGGGCCCTGGAAGCACTTGACGGTCGAGACCCGGATCGTGCCGCCGACCACCGCCCTGGACCACGCCGGCGGCACCGTCGCCGCTCTGGTCATCGGCGACGCCGCCCGGCACCTGCCCGCCGAGTACAGCCACACCCTGGACCTGGGCGAGGCCTGGACCGCGTGGACCGGCCTGCCCTTCGTGTTCGCGGTCTGGGCCGGTCGCAAGGACCTGGCCCTGGCCGACCTGGAGGGCCTGCGGACCGCGGCCGCCGAGGGCATGAACCTGCGCCAGCACCTGAGCGAGGCCGAGCGGACCTACCTCACCGAGGACATCCGCTACGAGCTGGACGACCAGGCGATGATGGGGCTCCGGCGCTTCGCAGCCCTGGGCGCCCGGGCGGGCCTGGTCCAGGACCAGGCGCTCGATCTCTACGCGCCGCCGCCGGTGATCCGGCCCCGGCTGCCGGACCTGGACACCCTGCTGGCCAGGGGTGCGGAGGGGGAGCGCTTGAGTGTCGGCGAGGCCCTGCGCCTCTACGACGCCCCCCTGAGCGACCTGGGAGCCGCGGCCAACCTGCGGCGCTGGGCCCTGCACCCGACCGACGAGGTCACCTACATCATCAGCCGGAACATCAACTACACCAACGTGTGCGTCACGGCGTGCAAGTTCTGCAGCTTCTACCGGCCCAGGAACCACCGCGAGGCCTATGTCCTGACCGACGAGCAGGTCTTCCAGAAGTGTGACGAGCTCGTGCGTGCCGGCGGCACCGAGGTCCTGCTCCAGGGCGGCCTGCACCGCGAGCTGGGCATCGAGTACTACGAGCGGCTCTTCCGCTTCATCAAGGCTCGCTTCCCCCTCGACCTGCACGCCCTGAGTCCCGAGGAGATCTTCCACATCATGCAGATCTCCGATCTGTCCATGGACGAGACTCTGGACCGCCTCGCGGCGGCGGGCATGGACAGCCTGCCGGGGGGCGGCGCCGAGGTCCTGGTGGACAGCATCCGCAAGCAGATCGCGCCCCTCAAGTGCACCACCGACCAGTGGCTCCAGGTGATGGAGGCCGCCCACGACCGGGGCATGAAGGCCAGCTCCACCCTGATGTTCGGCATGATGGACACCCCGGCCCACCGGGTGGAGCACCTGCTGCGGCTGCGGGAGCTGCAGGACCGGACCGGCGGCTTCGTCGCCTTCATCTGCTGGACCTTCCAGCCGGAGAACAACTACGTCGACCCGGGGGACAACACCGCCGGGGACTACCTGCGGGTCAACGCCCTGAGCCGGCTCTTCCTGGACAACATCCCCAACCTGCAGGCGAGCTGGGTCACCCAGGGTCCCGGGGTCGCCCAGGCCAGCCTCTACATGGGCTGCAACGACTTCGGCTCGGTGATGATGGAAGAGAACGTCGTGAGCGCGGCGGGCACGACGTTCGCGATGACGGTCGGGGATGTCGAGCGCAACATCCGCGAGGCCGGCTTCACGCCCATCCGCAGGAACGCGGGCTACGACCACCTCGGCGGTGCCCTGACCCAGCCCCGGCGGACCCGGCCGGCACCCGAGGCCTCGGGGCCGGAGATGACAGCGAAGTGACAGGCGGCGCTCCGGTCTCCGGTAGGGTCTCCGGCGGCACCGGAGAGGGCGCAGTGCGGCGCTTCACCCCCGACTGGATCCTGATCGGCGACCGCTTCGAGCGGGGCGTCTCGGTGGCCGTGGCCGACGACGGCACGATCCTGGCGCTCGGTGGGCCCGAGGGCCGGCGGGTCCGCGGCGTGATCGTGCCTGGGCTGGTCAACGCCCACACCCACCTGGAGCTGAGCGCCCTGGCCGGCCAGGTGCCGGCGGGCCTGGGGCTGCCGGTGTGGGTCGAGGTGTTGATGCGGCTGCGCGGCGGGCTGTCGGACCAGGCGGCTCGGGCGGCGATCGGCCGGGCGGTGCTGGACCTGATCCAGGCGGGCACGGCGGCGGTCGCCGAGGTCACCAACACCGGCCTGGCGGTCGGAGCACTCGAGGCCGCCAAGGTCCAGGGCGTGGTCCACGCCGAGGTCATCGGCATCGATCCGGCCGGGGCGAGCGCGGCCCTGGAGCGGGCGGCCGGGATCTCGGCGGAGACCCTGGCGGTGCGTCCCTCGCCCCATGCCCCGTTCTCCACGAGCGGCGAGCTGATCCGTCGCGCGGTGTCGGCCCCCGGCCCCATGGCCACCATCCACCTCGACGAGGACCCGGCCGAGCGCCGCTTCCTGGCGACAGGGGAGGGCCCCTGGGCGGACCTCATGGACAGGCTGGGCCGCAACCGGACCGGCTTCGCCCCGCCCGGGTGCAGCCCGGCGCAGTACCTGGCCTCCCTCGGCGTGCTGGGGCCCGAGCTGGCGCTGGTGCACGGGGTCGGCTTCGAGGCGGGCGACGTCGCGGCGGTCGCCGAAGCCGGCAGCACCGTGGTGCTCTGCCCGCGGTCGAACCTGCACATCTCGGGGAAGCTCCCCGACGTGCCGGCCTTGCTGGCGGCGGGAGTGCCCCTGGCTCTGGGCACCGACTCCCTGGCGAGCTGCCCGGACCTGGACCTGTTCGGGGAGCTGGCCGTGCTGCGGCAGCGCTTCCCGGGCGTCGACCCGCTGCAGTGGGTGCTCGCCGCGACCCGCGGCGGCGCCCGGGTGCTGGGCCGGCCGGACCTGGGCGTCGTCGCCGGCGGTGCGGCCCCGGGCCTGCTGCTGGTCGACCTCCAGACCGACGACCCGGCGGCCGCCCTGTGCGCCGGCGACCCGGGGCGCCGCACCTGGCTGTCCTGCCCGGGTGTGCACACCCGGTGCGGCGAGCAGGCCGCGTAGAGATCGCCGTGATGACCGAGGACGCCCCCACCGTGAGCCAGGCCCGGGCCTTTGCCCGGACCATCAAGCTCTCCCACTCGATCTTCGCCCTGCCCTTCGCCCTCGCGGCGGCGGCGCTGGCGGCGGTGGACCACGGGCTGGGGCCGTGGAAGCTGGGCTGGATCCTGGTGGCGATGGTCGCGGCGCGGTCCGCGGCCATGGGCTTCAACCGCATCGTCGATCGGGACATCGACGCGAAGAACCCGCGCACCGCCAACCGGGAGATCCCGGCCGGTCAGCTGAGCGTGCCCTCCGCCTGGGCCTGGACCGCGGCGAGCGCCGGGGTCTTCCTCGGTGCCAGCTGGGCCCTCGGGCCCCTGCCGCTCCTGCTGGCCCCCGTCGCCCTGGCCGTGGTCTGGGGCTACTCCCTGGTCAAGCGGGTCAGCTGGACCTGCCACCTGGTCCTCGGCCTGGCCCTGGGCCTCGCCCCCCTCGGCGCCTGGGTCGCCATCGCGGGCAGCTTCGCGGTCCTGCCGGTCCTGCTGGCCGCCATCGTCGGCACCTGGGTCGCGGGCTTCGACATCATCTACAGCTGCCAGGACGCCGGCTTCGACGCCGGCGAGGGCCTGCACAGCGTTCCCCAGCGCTTCGGCCTGCGCGGGGCCCTTGGGATCTCCGCCGGCCTGCACGTCTTGACCGTCGCCGGCCTGGCCGCGCTGCCCTTCGTCGCCGAGCTCTCCTGGGCCTACTGGCTGGGGTTCGCGCTCATGGCCTGCACCCTGGCCTACGAGCACGCGATCGTGAAGCCCGACGACCTGAGCCGGGTGGACAAGGCGTTCTTCGATCTGAACGGGTACGTCTCGCTGGCGTTCTTCGGCTCGGTGCTGGTGGCGCTGATCTGAGGTGAGGCTGCGCCGCTGGGGACTGTGTGTCCCTTCAGCCGGTGCACGGCCGGGCCACGGTCGCCAACCACGGGCTACACCATCGCCAGCCTCGCGTCTGCGAACCACACTGGTCCCACTCCTCCTGCCAGGTTCCAATGCCCCACGACCGCCCCCAGAACCTCTCCGCCACCCAGGCTCTGGCCCGCTTGAAGGCCGGCAATGCCCGGTTCGTGGCCGGCACCACCGATCTCTCCGTCCAGGCCTCGCGCCGGTCCGAGCTCGCCGGTGGACAGAAGCCCTACGCCACGATCATCTGCTGTGCAGACAGCCGCGTGGGCCCCGAGATCCTGTTCGACGAGGGCCTGGGGGACCTGTTCGTGATCCGCGTCGCCGGCAACATCGCCACCGACGCTGTGATGGGCTCGCTGGAGTTCGCCAGCCTGCGCCTCGGCGTGAACCTGGTGGTGGTCTGCGGCCACCGCTCCTGCGGCGCCGTCACCGCCGCCGTGCAGCACGTCGACGCCACGGGCGCGGTCACCGGGACCCACATCGACGCGCTCATCGACGCGATCCGCCCGGCGGTGCGCAAGGCCCAGCAGACCGCGAGCGCCGGCCTGATCGACGCCAGCATCCGCGCCAACGCCGCCCACAACGCGCGGGTGATCGCGACCGATCAGGCGGCGATGGCCGACCTGGTGGCCCGGGGTGTCCGGGTCCTGCCCGCCTACTACGACCTGGAGAGCGGGGTCGTCACCATCGGTTGATCACCACTCGACGTGCCAGGCCCGGTAGGACCAGCAGTCCCGGGGCAGGGTGAGCCGCAGCTGCTCCCCGCCCCGTGCGTCGAGCACGCTGGCCGCGCCGAGGGGCTCGCCGCTGGGATCGGCTGCGGGCCCCCAGCCGATCAGGTAGCCTCCTCCGGGCCGCTCCTGGATCGAGCCCGCGACCGGCACGTTGGCGGCGCTCGCCAGCGCGAAGGCGAGCCGGAGGCTGGCCGTGCCGGCGTCGTGGTCCAGATCGTAGATCGCGCCCCGGGCGTCGCCGGTCGGGCCCAGGTCGAAGTGGCTGCTGTTGTCGAACACCGCCAGCCCGCCGTCGGCCAGCACCCGCGCCGAGTGTTGGCCGGCGTAGCCTTGCCACCCCAGGTCCCGGTCGTCGCCGACGAAGGCGAGCTCGCCGCCCGGGCCGCCCAGCCGCCACAGCACCTCGCCGGCCGCCCGGGCTTCGCCCTGCCAGGTGGTGTCCGTGCGGGCGACCTTGACCACCTGGCTCGGCAGGCGGAGGGAGATCACCCAGTGGCCGTCGGCCGGATCCACGTCGACGCTGTTGACGTGGGCGTACTCCCAGCCGTCGGCGATCCGGTCCAGCTGGGCCTGGGGCAGCCAGTCGTAGTCCACGTGCCCCCGGGTGCTCCAGGAGAAGAGCAGGGTGTCGTCGGCGTCCCGCTCCTGGACCAGGCCGTCGACCACCTGGACCTCGGGGCCGCCGCCCCAGGCGGTGAGGTCCTCGAGGTGGGTGGTGGTCGCCAGGCTCAGCACCCGGCCGTCCTCCAGGACCGCCAGCTCGTGGCTGTCCAGCGACGGGCTCTCGTCGCCGTCGACCGGCAGGGCCGCCAGGGTGCGGGTGGTCAGCCCGGTCGCCGGATCGAGGACCTGGCCGACCAGGGCGGAGGTGTCGTCGTCGACCGCGACCCAGCTCAGCTCGCCGTCGCCAGCCGGGCGCAGATCGTAGACCGCCCGGGTGTCGGTGCGGGTCCAGACCGGGGTGCCGCGCTCGTCGACGACCATCGCCGCCAGACCCCGGTCGCAGGGCCGATCGACGAAGTCCGTCACCGCCAGCGCGGTGTAGCCGGGCACCGGCTCGCCGAAGGGGGTGGCGGTGACATCGGGCCAGTCCGGGCCCACGGCGACCACGGTGATGGGGTCCAGGTCGCAGAGGTCTGCGATCACGCGCTCACCAGGGACCAGCGCCCAGTCGAGCCGGTCCTCGGTGCGCTCGCTCACGCCGCCGTGGCCGGGACCGCGCTCGAAGCGGCCCCGGGACGAGGACAGGGTCACGGTGTCCTCGGACTCCTGGGTCCGCACCAGGTAGTGCTGGATCTGTGGGTCCCAAGGCGGCTCCAGGGTGGCGCCGGTCACGGCCAGGGAGGTGCCGCAGTCCGGAGTGCCGACGTCGCCTTCGCAACCGAGGAGGGGGAGCCAGGCGATCAGGAGCACGTCGCCCAGACTATCCGCTCCCTCACTGCACCTCGGACAGAGCCGCCAGGGCGGCCCGCTCCGCCGCGCTCAGGAACCGCACCCGCAGCACCGTGGCCCGGCTGGAGCTGGCCGAGTGCCAGGCCACCAGCTCCAGCACCGCCGCGTCGGGCAGGGTCAAGAGCAAGCGCAGGGAGCGGTCAGTCGGAAGCTCGGGCCGGGGCGGCAGCAGGACGTGCAGCCCCGAGCCCTCGAAGCGCAGGCCCCGCAGGGCCGACGCCGTGGTCTGGAAGCGCACGTGCACGCTCCGGGCGTCGTCGCCGATCCGGACCAGGGGACGGGGGGGCAGGGTGCGCCGCAGCGCTGCCCGCAGGGCCTTGCGGCTCGCCTTGGCCGAGATCCCGGTGCCCAGGGAGCAGGACTCGACGAAGTCTGCCCAGGACTGGCAGTCCTGGCCGTCGGCCAGCCGATACGGGCCGCGGTGGACCCAGCCGGCGCGGCCCTTCGGGCCCACGCCCTGCTCGGCCTCGAGGGGGGTCACCCACAGCGGGGTCGGCCCCCGGCCCGGGATCCATGCGCGCACCCGGTGCTGGCGCCGCCCTTCGAGGGGGTGGGGGAGCCAGAAGGCGATCGACGCGTCGTCGAGGCGCAGTCCGTGGCCCTTCAGAGGACCGAGCGGTCCGGTGGTGGTGAGGGTGAAGCCCTCCGCGCTGGGGCCTGCCTGTGTGGCCATGCGTCCTCCCGTCTGCCGCGTGCCAAGGAGGTCTTCCTGACCTGTGGACGCGATCCTACCGCGGGTTCGTGCCGGGGAAGACCCCCCATTTGAAGGACCTCAGTGAGACGAGCCCGACCGCCGCCACGACCGCCCAGGCGCCCAGCTCCGAGTCGTGCAGGCCCGCCGCCGCGAGCAGGGCCGCCAGCAGAGCGGTGGCCAGGGCCGGGCGCTCAGGCCCGGGCGAGCACCCGGAGCTGGACTTTCTCCCGGGTCTTCCGGCCCTTGCGCTTGCGGTTCAGGGTCTCCACCTCGCGCAGCCGGCCGTCGGCCAGGCCCTGGGCGATGGGGTCCGGCAGGTCGGGGCGGACCAGGGACTGGATGTTCGACCACAGGATCACAGCCCGACCGTCGCGGGTCAGGCGGTCTGGGAGCTGGTCGAAGAACCGGGGCAACAGGTCGGGATCGCTCCGCAGCAGGCTGTCGTCGAGCAGGCCGTGGCGATCGCCCACCGACCAGGGGGGGTTGAAGACCACCAGGTCGACCGGGTCGGTGTCGACCGCGAACAGGTCCCCGAGCCGCAGGTCGATCGGCGCCCCCCCGAGCCGGTGCAGGTCCCGGTGCACGCTCTCCAGGGCGTTGGGGTTGATGTCGGTCGCCAGGACCTGCTCGAAACCCGCCCGCACCATCAACAGGGCGAGCACACCGCAGCCCGTGCCGATGTCCACGGCCCGCCAGCGAGGTCCGTCGTGCTGGCGGAGCCAGGTGGCGAAGAGCTCCAGGTGCTCCATCTGGCGGGGCACGTAGGTCCCGTAGAACGGGTGGAGCCGGTGTCCCAGCACGGGCAGGGGCACGCCCTGGTCGTAGCGGTGCCAGGCGCCGTGCAGCTCCTGGATCTGCACCAGGGGCAGGTGGAAGTCCCGGAGGTCCGGGTAGAGCTCCGGGAGGAAGCCGATCCGCCGGGCCCCTTCGAGGGCCACCCGGTGCCCTCGGATCGGGGCCAGCAGCCGGAGCTCGGCCTCCCGGAGCACCCGCCGGTGGTCCTGGCGGGCCTCGTAGGGGGCGTGCCGGGGAGGCTCGGGGAGCTGCGCGTGGAGCTTGTCGAGCAGATCCGCGCTCACGCCGTAGGGCCCGATCAGCCGCAGGCGCTCGCCGTGGCGCAAGCGCATCGCCGCTCGGGCCAGCGGGGTCTTGTGATCGACCACGTCGCAGTCGCGGGCGTCGAGCACAGGTTCCGGTCTGTGGAAGGCCACCGCGGCCGTCTATCCCCTCCTACTCCAGCAGCGTCCCGTACGACACGAGGTGGATGGCGCTGAGCTGCTGGTTCGTCTTCAGCGGCAGGAGGTTCTTCCCACCGGTCTGGCCGATCACCACCACGTCGCTGCCGCCGCCTTCGCTCGTCAGCTCGACACCCGCGATGGCCGTCGCGTCCGGCGGCAGGTCCGCCGCTGCCTTGCTGGCGTTCTTGATGCCGATGACCTCGGCGCGGATCGCGATGGCTGTGTGGCGACCGCCGGTTCGCAGCAGGAGCCCGGACAGCGCCGGGTCCACGAGGCCGTCGGCGCCAGGCTCGCTGGAGACGTGGAGCAGGACCTCGTCGAAGCGGTCGCCGTCCAGGTCAGCGACCCCCAGAGCGTCCCAGGCTGGCAGGGTGAGGGCCGGCAGCTCCAGCCAGAGCTCACCGTCCCACACCAGCTCGCTCAGCTCGCGGGTGCCGTCTTCGGCCCCTGCGCGACTCAGCAGCACCGTGCCCTCGCCTTCGCCGTCGGGGTCCATGGCGGCCTCTGGCCAGGGCAGGTCTGCGCAGTCCTCGTCGGCGCTCGTGGCGAGGACCACCGCCGCGTCCAGGTCCAGGCCGCCGTCCTTGCGGGGCGGGATGGCGACCGTCTGGAGGCCGCAGCCCTCCTTGGTGGGCACGGTGGCGACCACGCCGCTGGCGAGGCCGTGGGGGGCCTGCTGGCCCAGGACCCCGACGCCCTCGGTCTCGGCCAGGGGCGCGTCGTCGAACAGCCCGGCCTCGACCAGGCCGTCGGGCAGCCAGACAGCGGGCAGCCCACCGACCTCGGACGGGGTCGGCCAGGCGTCCACGTCCAGGTCCACCACGAGCTCCTCGCCGTCCGCGGGCAGCACGCCCTCGGGCAGCACGGCGAAGCCCCGGTAGGAGCCGTCGGCGCCCTTCAGCTCGGCGTAGGGATTCAGGGTGAGATCGACCGTCAGCCCGATCTCGCCCTGGAGCCTGCGGCTCCCGGCGACGCTGGCGAGGGCGAGCTCACCTTCGTCGACCTTCACCGAATGCATGTTGAACAGCGCCACCCCGAGCCCGGCCTTCCAGCGCTCGTGGGCGACCACCACGCCGGGGCCGGAGGTGGTCGAGCCGTCGGCGTCCTCGCTCAGGACCTGGCCGAAGACCACCAGGTCGCCGTCGATGAGCTCGGCGTGGACCGGGGCGGAGGGGTCGATGGGCAGCGCGCGGGTCTCGCTGTCCAGGGGGCCGCGGGCGACGAGCTCCAGGCCGTCCACCGCCATGTACCAGCCCCCGCTGTTGCCCAGGATCGGCCGGCGTCTGCCGGCGACGTCGGCTGCACCGAGGTCCTGGGTGTGACCGCCGAGCTGGTGGATCAGGGCCGGAGTGGCCGAGGTCGGCGCGGAGCCGGTGCCCTCTGGGATCACCACCCCGCCCGAGGCGATCTGCTCCACGTGGTCCGGGAGCTCGGAGATGGCCCCGGTCCAGGTCGCGCTGAAGGTCTGGGTGTCGCGGTAGCCGTAGCTGCGGTTGTTGAAGCGGTTGGCCACGACGGTTGAGTACAGCCGCGTCCCGCCCTTGTCGTCGGTGCCGAGCCGCAGGGGCGGGAAGAAGATCTCCTGGCCGGCTTCGAGCCGTCGGAAGTTCGTCAGGCCGGCGGACTTCGCCGCCAGGGTGGTCGCCTGGGGCTCGCCCCCCGCCGGGTCCAGCTCGATCAGCGTCACGGCGCCGGTCTCGTCCAGCAGGGCCAGGACCAGGGTGTCGCCCTTCTCGCCGGCTCGCACCGCCGAGGTCGCCGCCACGGCCTCGGCGCCCGGGATGAGCTTGCCGTACTGCCAGTCCCTGGAGCGGCCCGCGTCGTTCCAGCCCTTGACCCGGATGGCCGTCTCGCCGAGCAGCGCCTGGTAGCCGATCCCGTCCGAGCCCTCGGCCCGCGGGGTCACGTGCAGCAGGTCCTGGGCGGAGTCCTGCCAGTCCACGGCCCAGCCCTGGCTCACGCCGTCCTCGAAGGACTCGCTCAGGCCCACCGCGACGGCGGTGCCGTCCTCGAGGCTCGCGCCGGTCACGACCATGCCGTGGGACAGGACCTCGCCCTTGGCGCCGTGGATCACCCAGCCGCTGGGGTCGTGGCGCAGGTCGTCGCCTGAGCCGGGCTTCGCCAGGCCGGCTTCGTCCCAGCTCGGGCCGCTGCGTGTGTGGGCCAGGCCCTTCTCTCCCAGCGAGACCTGGAGCAAGCTCGGGCCGCCGGAGTCGAAGCCGACGCTGAGGAAGGCGTTGGAGGAGATCGAGTCGACCGAGGTCCAGGCGCCGCCCCAGGCGGGCTCGGCCTTGCCGTCGAGGCTGCCGGAGATCTGGATCACGTCGTAGGTGTTCAGCGGGCCCAGGTTGGCGTCGTGGAAGTGGTGTGCGAGGAGCGAGCCGTCGCCCTGGCGGGTGAGGGTGACGCGGCCGCCGTCGGCGGTGTCTTCGAAGGCCTGCAGCGTGCCGCCGAGCCCCAGGTTCACGCCGCTGTCGTCGGTCTGGACCCGCAGGTCCAGCTCGTGGGCGTCCAGGCGGAAGTGCTGGTCGCCACCGTCGACCTCGACCTTGCCGAAGAAGAGCAGCACGGCTTCGATGCCCTCGCGCTCGACCTCGGGAGGGGGGTAGGTGGCGGTCAGGCTGCGACCGTCGATCTCGCCGAGCTGGGCGGTCACGCGCTCGCCGGCGACCTCCACCTCCAGCGACGTGGCGGCGCCCGGGTCGTCGCAGTCGAAGGTCAGGGTGATGGTCTCGCCGCCGTTCCAGGACGTGGTCCGGGGGCGGTTGCTCACGAGCGCGCAGCCCGGGTCGACGGGGCCGTCGCCTGTGTCTGCGGTGTCAGCGGAGTCCGCGGTGTCACTGGCGCCGTCCCCTGGATCGGGGTCGCAGG
>CAYFPX010000011.1:34958-41255 GCA_964344945.1 uncultured Enterobacterales bacterium | reverse complement strand
GCAGGCCAACAGGGCGAGGGAGAGCAGGCTGGCGGGCGCGAGCAGCATGGGGGGACTCCTGGGAGGGGATGTCCGAGGAGTACACGGGAGGTCCGTCACCCGAACCCCTCTGCCGTCTCACATCGAGCCTGGGGGGCCTACCTCCCGTACGACAGCACCTGCGTGGTGTCCCCGGCGTCACCGCCGTCGCCGGTGGTCTGGTCCCAGTCCACCCAGTCGCTGTTCTCGCCGGAGCCGAGGCCGAAGTCGTTGTCCCGGTAGGAGCCGTTGTTCAGGGTGGGGTTCACCGCGTCGTCGTCGCAGTCGGTGTCGGTGGTGTGGCCGTCCTGGTCGGCGTCTTCGGCGACCGATGGCACCGAGTCGGTGGGGGTCCCGGTCTCGTAGGGACATCGGCGGCACTGTCGATCGTGGTGTCGCTGTCGCTGGTCGGGTCGTCGCGACAGCCGGCCAGCAGGAGGTGGGTCGGGAGGGTGGGGGACCTGGGCGCGCTCCGTGGGCCCAAAGCATAGGTCACGCCGAGAGATCCGCCCGGTTACGGCGACGAGCGCCGTCTCAGGAGTCCTGTCCATGCTGTCGCTGTTGCTCACCTTCGCCTGCGTCGAGTGGACGCCCCAGGACCTCGACGGCGACGGGGTCACAGCCAGCGATGGCGACTGCGACGACCTGGATCCGAACGTCAACGCCCTGGCCGACGAGATCTGGTACGACGGCATCGACCAGGACTGCAACGGCAACGACGACGATCAGGACCAGGACGGCTTCCCCGCCGTCGAGGCCGGTGGCTGGGACTGCTGGGACGACCCCCAGTCCATCCCCGAGGCCTTCACCATCGTGCAGGGTCAGGGCTTCGCCCAGCCCAGCGCGGTCGCGGTGAACCCCGGCGCCGACGATGTCTGGTACGACGGCATCGACCAGGACTGCGCAGGCGACGACGACTTCGACCAGGACGCCGACGGCTACCAGACTGCCGACCACCCCCAGCAGGACGACACCTACGGCGACGACTGCGTCGACACCGACCCCACGGTGAACCCCGGCGGCTCGGAGCTCTGCAACAGCATCGACGACGACTGCAACACCCTCATCGACGACGGCACCACCTGCTACGACGACGACGGCGACGGCTTCACCGAGGACGACGGCGACTGCGACGACGCTGATCCCCAGCGCTACCCGGGCGCACCGGAGCTCTGCGACGAGCTGGACAACGACTGTGACCCCGAGGTCGACGAAGACGTGATCGACCCCGTCGTGGTCTACACCGACGCCGACGGCGATGGGTACGGCGACTCGGCGACCGCCGAGGAGACCTGTGCCCCGGCTGCGAACCAGGTCGACGACGCCACCGACTGCGACGACAGCCGCGCCGACACCTTCCCCGGCGCCGACGAGACCTGCGACGACACCGACCAGGACTGCGACACCACCGTCGACGAGGACGCGACCGATGCGTCGACCTGGTACGCCGACACCGACCAGGACGAGTTCGGGGACCCCGCGACCACCGCCGAGGCCTGTGATGCCCCCGAGGGCTACCTCGCCGACGCCACCGACTGCGACCCGTCCGACGGCAGCGTGTACCCCGGCGCCCCAGAGCTCTGTGATGGGGTCGACCAGGACTGCGACAGCACGGTCGACGAGGACCCGACCGACCCCACCACCTGGTACGCCGACACGGACGCCGACGGCTACGGCGACCCGGACAGCACGACCGAGGCCTGCGACGTCCCGGCGAGTCACGTGGCCAACGCCGACGACTGCGACCCGGCCGACGGCACGGTCCACCCGGGCGCCGAGGAGACCTGCGACGAGGTCGACCAGGACTGTGACAGCGTCATCGACGAAGACGCCTCCGACGCCTCGACCTTCTACGCGGACAGCGACGGGGACGGTCACGGCGACGCCACCGCCCCCCAGGACGCCTGCGAGGAGCCCGCGGAGCACGTCACCAACGCCGACGACTGCGACGACAGCGACGTCGCGGTCTACCCGGGCGCCACGGAGACCTGCGACAACACCGACGAGGACTGCGACAGCGTGGTCGACGAGGACGCCACCGATCTCCCGACCTGGTACGCCGACGACGACGGCGACGGCTACGGTGACCCCGGCGATGCGACCGTCTCCTGCAGTGCACCCAGCGCCGAGCACACCACCGACGCCAGCGACTGCGATCCCACCGACGGCTCGATCCACCCGGGCGCACCGGAGACCTGCGACGGCGTCGATGAGGACTGCGATCTCTCGGTCGACGAGGACCCGACCGACGCCACCACCTGGTACCTGGACGCCGACAGCGACGGCTACGGCGTGGACACTTCGACGACCGACGCCTGCAGCCTGCCCAGTGGCTACGCGCCGGTCGACGGTGACTGCGACGACACCGCGCCCGGCGTGAACCCCGGGGTCACCGAGGTCTGCGGCGACGGCTTGGACAACGACTGCAGCGGGGGAGACGCGACCTGTCAGCTGTCCGGTGAGCAGGACCCGACCGTCAACGACGCCGTGATCCTCGGGGCGGCCAACAACGACAAGCTCTCCCAGGCGCTGTCCCGGGCGGGCGACGTCGACGGTGATGGCCAGGACGATCTCTGGGTCGGCAGCTTCGACGCCTCCGGCTTTGCTGGGGCCGCCTACGTCCTGCTCGGTCCGGTCTCGGGAACCCAGGACCTGTCCGGGTCGGCCGCCGACGCCGTGCTCGCTGGGGCCAGCAGCGACCGGCTCGCCTGGAGCCTGTCTCCGGGCGGGGATGTCGACGGTGACGGCATCGACGACCTGGTGGTGGGCGCCTACGCCAACGATCGGGCCTACCTGGTCCTGGGTCCGGTGACGTCCGACGTCACGCTCGACGGAGGCGCCGATGCCGACATCACGGGCAACGGCGGCAGTCGCCTGGGCGTGGCCACCCTGGTCCTCGGAGACCAGGACGGCGATGGCCACGCGGAGTGGGTGGTGGGCGCCGACACGGCCAACGACGGCAGCACCGGGAACAGCGGATCCGTCTATGTCTTCAGCGGTCCCTACACGGACTCGATGGACGAGGGCGACGCAGACCTCACCCTCGTCGGCGAGGCTTCGGGGGACAGGGCGGGGTACAGCCTGGCCGCGGGCGACCTCGACGGCGACGGCACGGAGGATCTGCTCGTCGGCGCTCAGATCGGCGACGCGGCCGCGACCGACGGCGGTGCGGTCTATGTCTTCCTGGGCCCGGTGAGTGGCACCAGCATGTCGGACTACGACGCTCGGGGGACCGGTGCGAACAGCGGTGAGGGTGCGGGGTACGCGGTGAGCATCGGCACAGACGTCGACGGGGATGGTCTGCAGGACGCCGTGGCGACCGCGCCCAGCTACGACGAACCGGCCAGCACGGACGAAGGGGTGGTCTACGTCCTCACCACCAGGTTCAGCGGAACCAAGTCCCTGGCGCTCTCCGACGCCGTCATCACCGGCGACGACAACTTCATCCAGTTCGGGGTGGACGCGGAGCTGGTCGGGGACTTCGACGGAGACGGCTCGGGCGACCTGCTGGTTGGCGCCTACAAGTACGACGGTGACAGCAGCGAGGAGGGCAGTGCCTGGCTCTTCTACGGGCCCGTGGCCGGTGCGCTCACGCCGGCCGACGCCGACGCCTACTGGGTGGGGCAGGCGGAGGATGACCGACTGGGTGAGGGGGTCTCGGTCGCGGGCGACCAGAACGGAGACGGTCTTCCGGACCTGCTCGTCGGGGTCGAGTCCGATGACACGGGCGGCAACAACCGCGGCGCGGTCTACCTGTTCGGCTCGCAGTAGGTCGCGGCATGTGACTGATCGTGGCACCCTCGCGCCGATGACCCTGCGGGATCGCATCGCCGCCTTCGAGCCGGGCCTTGCCCTGGCCCGGGCCGTCACGCCGCCGTCTTGTTGGTACCTCGACGACGACATCCATCGGCTGGAGCTCGCCGAGGTCTTCGGCCGGTCCTGGCAGCCGGTGGCGCTGGTCCAGCAGCTCCGGGAGCCCGGGTCGGCGGTGGGTGGGGTCTTCGCGGGAGCGATCCCCTGGCTGGTCCTGCGGGATCTCGATGGCGAGCTGCGGGCCTTCCACAACGTCTGTCGACACAAGGCCGCGCTGATGCTCGACGGGGAGAGGCGCTGCAACGAGCTCGTCTGCCCGTACCACGGCTGGGTCTACGGACTCGACGGTCGGCTTCGGACCGCGCGGCAGCTCGGCGGCATCCAGGACTTCGATCGCCAGGCCATGTCTCTGCCGCCGATGGCGGTCGAGATCTGGGGGCCCTTCGTGTGCGTGAACCCGGACCCGGAGGCCCTGTCGCTGAGGTCCCAGACCCCGGAGATCTCGGCGGCCTTCGACGCCACGGGCTGGGAGCGGCTGCACTGGCTGGGTCGGCGCAGCTACCCGATCCGCTGCAACTGGAAGGTCTTCGTCGACAACTACCTGGACGGTGGGTACCACATCCCGAACATGCACCCCACGCTGGACGCCCAGCTGGACATGCCTGGGTACCGGACCATCTGCTACGAGCGGTCGAGCCTTCAGACCTCGGCGCCCACGGCCCGGGAGGATCACGGACTGGACTACGACGTGGGCGAGCGGCTGGGCCAGGGGGCGCTCTATGCCTGGCTCTACCCGACCTTCATGCTCAATCGCTATGGGCCCGTGCTGGACACCAACTGGGTGGTGCCACGGGGGCCAGATGCCATCGAGGTCGTCTTCGACTTCTTCTTCGAGGAGGTCGAGGGGGCCGAGGCCCAGGCCTTCATCGCGCGCTCGATGGCCCAGACCCACGTGACCCAGCTCGAGGACGTCGCCGTCTCGGAGCAGGTCCAGGTGGGGCTGGGATCGAGCAGCTACGACACCGGCCGCTACGCGCCGGGGGTCGAGGTGGGCATCCACCACTTCCACCGGCTGTTGGCGGCGGACCTGCGCCGCGGCGTCGGGATAGGTTGAGGCTGTGCTCCGCGCCGTCGCGATCGCTGCCCTGGTGTTGACCGGGTGTCTGCAGGAGACGCACATCCTGGAGCAGACCGGGGACACCGGCACCGCGCTGTCGGCCCAGGAGCGGCTGGGTCTCACCGACGCCCAGGTGTCGCTGATCCTGGAATTCCTCAACGACTGCGGCACCACTCTGGGCGAGCTCGACGACGACGTGCCCTTGGACAAGGACGCGGCGGAGTCGCTGGTGGGGCACCGTGATGGCGCCGACGGCACCTGTGGGACCTCGGACGACGACCTCTTCGACGACCTGGACGAGGTCGACTTCGTGCCCAACGTGGGCGACGCGTCGATCCTGGCGATCCTGGCCTACCTCGAGGGCAGCTCGGGGACGACGGGTGGAGGTGGCGAGTGGGAGGGGGTGAGCTTCACCTCCGAGGAGGTCGCGGTCGTCCTGGAGATCGCGAACCAGGCCTCCTACGAGGTGCTCGACGTCGACGTGGCGCTGCCGAGCAACGCCGTCGACGAGATCATCGACGCCCGTCCTCACGACACGATGGATCACCTGGCGGAGACGCCCCAGGTGGGTCCCTCGGCGCTGCAGAAGCTCAAGGACTACGTGCCTTCCTGGAGCGGGTGACGAGGGGTCTCACCCTTGCGCGGGCCAACAGGGCCGTGCGGCGGCCGTGGCGGCCTCGCCCCACAAAAAAAGCCCAACAGGGCCCTCAAGGTCGGGATCGGAACTCCGATCTTCCTGGCAGCCATGTCGACCCCCGCACTCAAGTACAGCCCCGAGGATCTGCTCGTGGCCGTCATCCAGGAGCGCCTGGATGCGGTCGAGGACCAGGCCACGGCCCTGCTCCAGCACCGCGGCGCCTTGAGCCGGCAGCTGCTCGAGCTCCAGACCCTCGGCAGCCTTGCCTCTGCGCTCTCCGGCTTCCTGGTCGAGGTCGACGGCAGCGCGCTGAGCATGCACAGCTGGGCGGCACTCATGGGCCGCAGCAGCCGGGTCTCCGACCAGGCCCTGAGCGCCAGCCGCCAGGTGTTGCAGCGAGCCCGGGCCCGCGGAGCGCCCCAGGCGACGCTGAGCAAGGTGCTCGCGTCGGCGGAGGCGGTCCGGGTGCTGCGAGAGGATCTGATCCTCGCGAGCCTGCAGGGGCGGTAGCACCTCGCGCCCCGGCGCTGGCCCAGGCGCCCTGGGGGCCCAAGGCCAGCGATGACCGCTGAGCGGCCATCTCTCCCACTGGGCCGGGCCCAAGGCCAGCGATGACCGCTGAGCGGCCATCTCTCCCACTGGGCCGGGCCCAAGGCCAGCGATGACCGCTGAGCGGCCATCTCTCCCACTGGGCCGGGCCCAAGGCCAGCGA
>CAYFPX010000011.1:22804-34858 GCA_964344945.1 uncultured Enterobacterales bacterium | reverse complement strand
GCCAGCGATGACCGCTGAGCGGCCATCTCTCCCACTGGGCCGGGCCCAAGGCGAGAGATGACCGCTCGGCAGTCCGCGTCTTATAGGGCCGGCTCCTTCCCCCGAGTCGCCCCATGGCCCAGCACCAGTACCGCACCGCCCCCGTGGCTTCCACCGAGATGCCCAAGGGCATCCCCTACATCGTCTCCAACGAGGCCGCCGAGCGCTTCAGCTTCTACGGCATGAAGGGCATCCTGGTGGTCTTCATGACCAAGTACCTGATGGACTCGTCTGGGGCGGCGGACTTCATGTCGCCCGACGAGGCGAAGCAGTGGTACCACACCTTCACTTCGGCGGTGTACTTCTTCCCCGTCCTGGGTGCGCTCATCAGCGACATCTTCTGGGGCAAGTACAAGACCATCCTGACCCTGAGTGTCGTGTACTGCCTGGGCCACCTGGCTCTGGCGATGGATGAGACCCGCCTCGGCCTGAGCCTGGGCCTGACGCTGATCGCCATCGGGTCCGGCGGCATCAAGCCCTGCGTGTCCGCACACGTCGGCGACCAGTTCGGCAAGAGCAATGCCAACCTGCTGGAGAAGGTCTTCGGCTGGTTCTACTTCTCCATCAACCTGGGCGCCTTCGCCTCGACCCTGCTGACCCCATGGCTGCTCGCCAACTACGGCCCGCACCTGGCCTTCGGCGTGCCCGGCATCCTGATGTTCCTGGCGACCATCTTCTTCTGGATGGGCCGCCATGTCTTCGTCCATGTGCCCGCGAGCGGCTGGGCGAACTTCAAGAAGGAGACCTTCTCCGCCGAGGGCCTCCAGGCGGTCCTGCGCCTGGGCATCATCTACTGCTTCGTCGCCATGTTCTGGGCCCTCTTCGACCAGACCGGCTCCGCCTGGGTCCTCCAGGCCGAGACCATGGACAAGAACTTCCTCGGCGTGACCTGGCTCTCCTCGCAGATCCAGGCCATCAATCCGATCATGATCATGGTCTTCATCCCGATCTTCAACGGGTTCGGGCCCTTCCCCGGCATCTACGGGCTGCTCAACAAGGTCTTCCCCCTGACCGCCCTCCGAAAGATCTCG
Source organism: uncultured Enterobacterales bacterium (assembly GCA_964344945.1). GTDB lineage: Bacteria > Myxococcota_A > UBA796 > UBA796 > CAJQPC01 > CAYFPX01. The sequence continues at coordinate 33,788 of CAYFPX010000011.1, read as the reverse complement.
ATCGGCCTGTTCCTGACCGTGCCGGCCTTCGTGCTGCCCGCGCTGATCGAGAACTGGATCGCCGACGGCCAGACCGTGAACATCGCCTGGCAGCTGCTCTGCTACGTGATCATCACCGCCGCCGAGGTGTTCGTCTCCATCACCTGCCTGGAGTTCTCCTACACCCAGGCCCCCAAGGCGATGAAGAGCTTCATCATGGCCCTGTTCCTGATGAGCGTGTCCCTGGGCAACGTCTTCGTGGCCTTCGTGAACTTCTTCATCCAGAACGACGATGGCTCCAGCAAGCTCGCAGGCGCCGACTACTACTGGTTCTTCGCCGGCTGCATGTTCGTGACGGCCATCTTCTTCATCCCCGTCGCGATGAAGTACCCGGTGAAGACCTACATCCAGGACGAAGAAGCGGCGTAGCCCCTCCGGGCGCAAGGCCGCTCCGGCTGCGGCCGCCTGTCGGGCCTCCAACGCCGGGCCCGGTCAGTCCTCGTGCAGCGTGAAGGCCCGCCGGGGACCCTCTCCGCGCTCCAGGACCCTCGCCGCCCGCCGTTGCCAGCCGACCCGCTTCAGCGCCCCGCCCAGGGCCGGCTTCCACCGGCCCTCGTCCAGCAGGGGGTCCAGACCCAGGGCGAGCAGCGCCCCCAGCACCTCGAGCGGCCGGAGACTCGGCCGCAGCGCCAGCCGCCCGAGCGCCTCCCCCTGCGCCAGCCAGTGGTGGAGGCGGCCCGCGTTCCGCAGCAGGCGCAGGAGCGAGGCGCCACCGCGTACCCTGCGGCATGCACGTCGCGATCATCGGCAACGGCATCACCGGGGTGACCGTCGCCCGCCACCTGCGCAGGCGCGACAGCGACGTGCGCATCACGCTGATCTCCGGCGAGTCGACCTACCACTACAGCCGGCCGGCGCTCATGTACGTCTACATGGGCCACCTGCGGTACCAGGACACCAAGCCCTACGCAGACCACTTCTGGGCGGACAACCGCATCGACCTGAAGCGCGGCTGGGTCGACCGCATCGACACGGTGGCGAAGACCCTGCACTTCCGCGACGGCGACACCCTCGGGTTCGACAAGCTGGTCCTGGCCACCGGCAGCCAGCCCAACCGCTTCGGCTGGCCGGGCCAGGACCTGGACCGGGTCCAGGGGCTCTACAGCCTGCAGGACCTGGTGAGCCTGGAGCGCTGGACCCCCGGACTCGAGCGGGCGGTGATCGTCGGTGGCGGCCTGATCGGCATCGAGCTGGCGGAGATGCTCCACACCCGCCACGTGCCGGTGACGATGCTCGTGCGCGAGCAGCAGTACTGGGACAACGTGCTGCCGAAGGAGGAGGCCACGATGGTCTCCCGGGCGGTGCGGGACGAAGGCATCGACCTGCGGCTCGAGACGGAGCTGGTCGAGATCCACGACGACGGCAGCGGCGCGGCCGGCGCGGTCACCACCGGCGAGGGCGAGCGGATCGGGTGTCAGCTCGTGGGGCTCACGGCCGGTGTGCGGCCGAACCTGAAGGCCCTCGAGGGGTCCGGGATCGAGACCGGCCGCGGCATCCTGGTCGATCCCCAGCTCCGCACCAGCGCCCCCGACGTCTACGCCGCGGGAGACTGCGCCGAGATCGTGACCCCGGAGGGCGAGCGCAACCTGATCCAGCAGGTCTGGTACACCGGCCGCTTCCAGGGCGAGGTCTGCGCCGAGAACGTGCTGGGCGGCAGCCGCGACTACGTGCAGCGCACCTGGTTCAACTCGGCCAAGTTCCTGGACATCGAGTACCAGGTCTACGGCGAGGTGCCGAACCAGCCCCGGGACGGGCACCACCACCTCTACTGGGAGCACGACAGCGGGCGCCAGAGCGTGCGGATCGTGCACGACGGGACCCGAGTCCTGGGCTTCAACCTGATGGGTGTGCGCTACCGCCACGAGGTCTGCGAGGCCTGGATCCAGCAGGGCGCCCTGGTCCGCGAGGTCCTGCCCCGGCTGGGCGAGGCCAACTTCGACCCGGAATTCCACCGCCGGCACGAGGCCGAGATCGCGCGGGCCTTCTCCACCCACCTCGGGAGTGGGGCATGACCCTCGATCCAGACGTCGCGATCTTCGAGGAGCTGCGTCCCCAGGCCGCCGAGACCTTCCACGAGGCCCAGCCCAGGGGCCTGCCCCTGTACCTGGCCTGGGCCGCCGTGAACCTGGGCGCCTGCGCCCTGGTGTTCTTCCTGGTCACCCGCTCCGCCACGGGCTGGCTCCCGCTCGTGGGCGTCACCGCCCTGATCGGCGGCGGTGGCGCCGCGGTCGCCTGGCTCGCCTACAAGGACACGACCCCGGGCATCAAGAACCACGGCGTGTGGTTCAAGGGCCTCAACCGACGGGGCTGGGCCGGCTGGCTCGCCGGCCTCGGCATGACCGCCTTCTACTGCATCCTCTACTGGTGGAAGGACGCCTGGGGCACCAACCCCCTGGAGGGCGCAGTCCAGCTGCTCGAGCCCTTCTCCCAGCTCCTGCGGGGGGGCGCGAGCGACAAGTGGTTCCTCTACGGCTTCGTCTACACCCTGGCCGTGGCCGTCATGGGTGTGCGCATGGCGATGAAGTATCGCCACAGCCGCTACCACCTGATCCGCACCGGCTCTGTGACCTTCTTCCAGCTGGGCCTGGCGTTCGTGCTGCCGGGCCTGCTCGAGCAGCTCAACCAGGCCGAGTTCTACGCCAGCTACTTCTGGCCCCTGAAGCCCGAGTACCTGCTGCCCTTCAGCATCGGCTGGACCATCGACGGCGGTTCCCTGGGCCGGGCGATGATCCTGTGGGCGGCCATCGCCAGCTTCGTGGCGGTGCCGGTGCTCACCTACCTCACGGGCAAGCGCTGGTACTGCTCCTGGGTCTGCGGCTGCGGCGGACTGGCGGAGACCCTGGGCGACCCCTGGCGCCAGCTCTCGGACAACAGCGAGCGGGCCTGGCGCATCGAGCGCTGGATGATCCACTCGGTGCTGGCCCTGATCGTCACCGTGACCGGGGTGCTGTGGCTGCACGAGGCCCTCGGCCGCCCCTGGTGGTCCGACGGTGGGCAGGCGCTCTACTACAAGACCTACGGCTTCGTGATCGGCGCCGCTTTCTCCGGGGTGGTCGGGGTGGGCTTCTACCCCCTCATGGGCAGCCGGATCTGGTGTCGCTTCGGCTGTCCCCAGGCGGCGATCCTGGGGCTGCTGCAGCGGTTCTTCAGCCGCTTCCGCATCACCACCAACGGTGGCCAGTGCATCTCCTGCGGCAACTGCTCGACCTACTGCGAGATGGGCATCGACGTCCGCGCCTACGCCCAGAAGGAGCGCAACATCGTGCGGGCCAGCTGCGTGGGCTGCGGGGTCTGTGCCGCGGTCTGCCCCCGTGGAGTGCTGAAGCTGGAGAACGGCGCCCGCACCGACCGCTTCGACGGCGCCGACGCGCCCCTCCACGACATGCTGCGGGCGATGGGCGTGCTGAAGCCGGAGTACGACCGGTAGGCTCTGCGGGGTGCTCGAAGCCCTCTCCCAGGCCCTCCGGCGGCTCTACGGCGAGGTGTCCGAGGCCTCTCTCGACAAGCGCCGCGTCGGATCGTGAGGTATCGCCCCGTAAAGGGTCGTTACAAGCCCGAGCCCCCGAGAGGGGTCGTGGGTACTCCTCCCTCCGCCACGGGAGGTCTCCATGATCCGCGCCCTGCCCCTCGTCCTGCTCGCCACCCCCGGCTGTGTCGAGCTGCCCGACATCATCTCCGCCTCCGACACGGGGACCCCGGACACCGGTGCCACCGGAGAGTCCGGCACCGACGGACGCGACTGCGAGGCCGACTTCACCCTCGGCTTCCCGACCGCCGACGACGCCACCCTCGACGGCTGCAGCGAGGTCACCCTCGATGCCACCTTCGAGTTCGACCCCGACGATCCGCCGGAGATGCGCGGCTACACGGTGACCTTCGACGCTGCCACCGAGGCGGGCTTCGAGTGCGCGGTGACCATCGAGCAGATCGGTGTGTGCGGCGGCGGGTACTACGGCGTCGGCGCCGACGACACCACGGGCGCCCAGCCGGTGGTCGTGCGGGTCGACACCTCGGACTGCACCGGGGTCGAGGACGACTGGGAGGGGGAGTTCACCGCCGTGGAGGGCTGGGTCCGACTGGCCGAGGTCGACGGCGGCTCGGTGGCTGGTGACTTCACCGGCGAGCCCCTGGCCACCACGCTCGTCGGTGAGGTGGTGGTCGAGCTGCCCCAGGGCCTCACCCTGTCGGGCTTCTTCCGACTCACGGAGCCCGTGGTCGCCACCGACGCCGAAGAGTCCGCCTGCTACGGCTCCAGCGGCGACGAGGACGGTGACGGCTACAAGGACGAGCGCTTCGGCGGCACCGACTGCGACGACAGCGACCCGAACCTGAACACAGGCGACACCTGGTGGACCGACGCCGACGCCGACGGCTACGGCGCCCAGAGCGGCGACGTCTTCGCCTGCGAGCAGCCCGCGAACACCGTCGACAACGACCTGGACTGCGACGACGGCGACCGCTGGATCAACCCCGACGGCCTGGAGATCTGCGACGACGTGGACCAGGACTGCGACGGCCAGGTCGACGAAGGTGCCAGCGACACCAGCACCTGGTACCGCGACGCGGACGACGACGGCTACGGCGCCCAGAGCGGCGCCAGCCTCGAGGCTTGCGACCCCCCCAGCGGCTACGCGGCCACCCGCGGGGACTGCGACGACGACGATCCAGGCGTGAACCCCGACGCCACCGAGATCGCCGGCAACGACGTCGACGAAGACTGCGATGGCCAGACCTCCAGCGACGGCATCTACGCGGTCCAGGACGGCACCCGCACCGCGGGCGACGTGGTGACCCTGACCGGGGTCATCGTCACGGCGACCAGTGAGTACGGCTTCTGGGTCCAGGAACCAGCCGGCGGTGAGTACAGCGGCCTCTGGATCTACGTCGGCAGTGGCTGGGAGGACACCTACAGCACCGTGGCCGAGGGCCGCGAGGTGACCGTCACCGGCGAGATCAACGAGTACAGCGGCCTGACAGAGCTGGACTTCTCCCTGGGCGGCGGCAGTGTCTCGGTCACCGGCAGCCCGGGCCTGCCGAGCGCCGAGGTGCTCACGCTGACCGAGCTCCAGGGCAGCGCCTCCGAGCCCTGGGAGGGCGTGCTGGTCGAGGTCCGCGGCGTCGAGGTCGAGGATCCGGACCTCGGCTACGGCGAGTGGTCGGTGACCGACGGTAGCGCCACCATCCTGGTGGACGACGCCATGACCGAGCCCTCCACCCTGCGCGCCGGGACGACCTTCACCGCCATCACCGGCCTGTGGCACTACAGCTACGGCGACTACAAGCTCGAGCCCAGGGGCAGCGGGGACTTCAGCGGGTACAGCTTCTGAGTCCGCGGGGGAAGACGGGATCTGCGCCGAGGGAAGGGGTTCGTTAGGCTCGTCCTGGTGCCTTGACGGCCCCGCCCCCCCGAACGAGACTCCCCCTGTGCTGCCGGACTCCGCGAGCCCCTCCAAGCGCAAGTTCAAGCTGCTCAAGCGCATCGGCGTCGGCGGCTTCGGCGAGGTCTACCTCGCGGAGCTCCAGACCAACTCCGGCTTCGCCAAGACCGTCGCCCTGAAGCTCCTGCGCGCCGACGTCGCGGGCGGCGACGAGATGGCCACCCGCATCCGCGACGAAGCCCGCCTGCTCGGCATGATGCGCCACCGCTCCATCGTCCAGGCCGACGACCTGATCAACCTCGCAGGGCGCCCCACAGTGGTCATGGAGTTCATCCCCGGGGTGAACCTGAACTGGCTGCTGAACCCGAACCGCTTCCGCGAAGAGATCCCACCCAGCTGCGGCTTCGAGATCATCCGTCACGTCGCAGACGCGCTGGACGTCGCCTACAGCCGCCCCTCCTCGATCACCGGGCGGCCCCTCGAGGTCCTGCACCGGGACATCAAGCCCGCGAACATCCGCATCACCCCCGACGGCGAGGTCAAGGTCCTGGACTTCGGCATCGCCCGCAGCGACCACATGGAGCGGGAGTCCCAGACCCAGGACTACAACCTGGGGTCCCTCCGCTACATGGCCCCGGAGATGCTCCTGGTGGGCAAGGCGTCGCCCGCCAGCGACATCTACAGCCTGGGCGTCACCGCCTTCGAGACCATCTCTCGCATCCGCTTCGGGCTGGCTGGCGACTCCAACAACGAGCACAGCAACAAGATCCGGAACAAGTTCTCCGAGTGCGACACCCGCCCCCTCGGCGACCACGCCGACGAAGCCCTCGGCCTGCTGCGTTCGATGGTCGCCTTCGACCCCGAGGACCGGCCCTCGGCCCGGGAGGTCATGAAGCTGTGCCAGGAGCTCGAGAAGGTCGTCGACGGCGGTGCCATGTGGGAGTGGGCCCCCGAGGCCATCCCCAAGGTCACGGTCCCCGACGACGAAGAGGTCTCGGGTGAGCTGACCGGCCAGACCCTCTACGAGGAACCCTCCGAGCGGCTCTCGGGGACCTACGATCGAGCGGCCCTCGAAGCCGCTGTGGCGGCCTCGGCCTCGTCGGCGGCACCCCCTTCGGGCCTCGACCCGGATCGCACCCGAGCCGAGCCGCGGCCGGCCGAGCCAGCGCCAGCACCCGAGGAGAGCGGCGGTGGCTGGCGGGTGATCGCGCTGCTGGGCCTGGCCCTCGGCGCCGCGGCGCTGCTGGTCTTCACCCAACAGGGCGACGAGACCCGTGCGCCCGCCGGGCAGCCCACGGTCCAGCCCGTGGCGGAGACCCAGGAGTCCCAGGACATTGCGCCCGCCGAGGCAGCCACGGCCGATGCCACCGCCGCAGACCCCGGCGCGGAAGCAGCGGTGGAGGGCGACGGCACCGCTGCGACCGACGCCGAGAGCGCGGTCGCCGGAGCCGGCGACACGGAGCCAGCCCAGGCCGAGGCGAGCGCTGCGCAGGACCCGCCGAAGGCCGAGGCGAAGCCCGCCGAGGACAAGCCGAAGGCCGAGGCGAAGCCCGCCGAGCCCAAGCCCAAGCAGCCCAAGACCTCCGCGGCGCCTGTCAAGGTCAAGCTCGTCTCTTCGCCCTTCGGCATCGCCGTGATGGTCGACGGCAAGAGCTACGGCAAGACCCCGACAGCGGTGGAGCTGAGCCCGGGCCAGCACACCCTGTTGTTCGTCGATGGGGAGAGCTCGATCCGCAAGACCGTCACGGTCAAGGCGGGCGAGGAGAACAAGTTCACGTACCGCCGAACGGAGGGCGCGATCCGGTGATGTTGTTGTTGGTGGGCGCTGCCCTGGCCCAGGACTGCCCCGATCTCGGCGAGGCCATCAATGGCATCTCCGCCGCCCTGAACGACGTCGATCTCGACACCGCCCACACTCTGGCGCTCGAGGCGACCGGCGGCCTGGAGTGCCAGGCCGAGCCCATCAACACCGTCGTGCTCACCAGCCTCTTCCAGCTCTCCGGTGCGGTCGAGCTCTACATGGGCGAGCAGACCGCCGCCGAGGTGCTCTTCGAGCGGGCGGTCGCGGTCTCGCCTCTGGCCCAGATCGACCCCATGCTGGGCGAGGACGCCGCCACCACCTACGACAACGTGCGCAAGCAGGTCTTGGACACCCCCGGCGGCACGCTGCGGGTCGAGGGCCAGGTCGACGCCTGGCTCGACGGCCGGGCCGTCACTCCCGGCGTGGACATGGACGTCGCGGTGGGCAACCACCTGCTCCAGTGGCGCGAAGCCGCCGAAGAACCGCTCCAGGCCCGGGTGGTGCGGGTCGCCAGCCGCGAAGGCCGCGTGCTGCCCCTGGGCACCCAGGTCGCGACCACCACCGGTCCGGGGCCGGCCGTGGCGGGTGGTGAAGACACCAGCGGCTCCGGTGGCGGTGCCCGCATCGCCGCGCTCGGCGGTGGTGTGGCCGGCGTGATCGTCGGCGGTGTGCTGATCGGTGCCGCTGGCTTGAGCCACAACGCCTTCGAGAACGAGACCGATCCGACCGAGCTGGCGGGCCACCAGACCCGCACCAATGCGCTGACCCTGGCGGGCATCGGGGTGGGCGCCCTGGGCCTGGCGGTCGGTGGCGTCGGCTTCGTGCTGCTCGACGAGGGTGCGGGCCTCACCTGGACGAAGCGATGGTAGGCCCCATGTCCCTGCTCCTGTTCCTGTCCGCCTGTGTCTGGGTGAGCGACGACGAGGTCGACGCCCGGGAGGCCGAGCTCACCGACGCAGACAGCGACGGCTTCGTCTCGGTCGACTGGGGCGGTGACGACTGCAACGACGCCGATGCCACGGTGAACCCCGGCGCGGGGGAGACCCCCTACGACGGCGTCGACAACGACTGCTCGGACGCCACGCCGGACGAAGACCTCGACGGCGATGGCTTCGACAGCGACGTCGACTGCAACGACGACGACGCCACGGTGAACCCCGGCGCCGCGGAGATCTGCGACGGCCTCGACCAGGACTGCGACGACATCGCGGACAACGGCGTGCAGCTCACGGTCTACGCCGACGCCGACGCCGACGGCTACGGCGACCCGGACGTCACGGATGAAGCCTGCACGGTCGAGGACGGCTGGAGCGACAACGCCGAGGACTGTGACGACGAGTCGGCGGACTTCAGCCCCGAGGCCGACGAGATCTGTGACGGTCTGGACAACGACTGCGACGAGCTCACCGACGACGACGACGACGACGTCACCGATCCGCTGACCTGGTACCGCGACGGCGACAACGACGGCTACGGCGACCTGACCACCACCACCGAGGCCTGCGATCAGCCCGAGGGTTACGTCGACAACGCCGGTGACTGCAGCGACTCCGACGACCTTGTCCACCCCGACGGCATCGAGATCCTGGGTGACTTCGACGACGGCGACTGCGACGGCGACGACGACACTTTCTCCTGGGACCTGGTGGACACCCGGGACTCCGCCTACCTGCGCGGTCCGGTGCTCTCCTACACCGACTCCGGCAGCACGGAGCTGATCCAGCTGGGCTGGGCCGCGGTCGAGTTCGACGACGGCAGCGGCACCCTGTACGACGGCATGCTGCTGTCTTCCTACGACGCCGGCGACCCGAAGGGGGGTGAGGTCGACTTCCTCTCCCAGGGGGAGACCACCACCATCGGCGTCACCGGAGAAGCCGCCGACATCTTCATCCGCGAGGACGTGGTCGTCTGGGCCCGCAGCTTCGACGCCAGCGCCGGCCGAGTGCTCAAGCTCGACCTGTACGACTTCGACGCGGGTGGCTGGTCGGAGATGAGCTGGCAGCAGAACGGCCTGACCAAGCTGTTCGACGACCTCCAGATCGCTCTGGGGTTCTACACCGACGAGATCTCAGCCATCGGTTGCAGCACCCGGGGTGGTGGCTCCGAGGCCGTGCAGATGAGCCTGACCGACCTCCAGGGCCAGAACTACGACAACGCGTCCCACGCCTTCGACGCGACGGCGCTCTACACGCACTGCGACTACGACGAGACCCTCTACAAGGACTTCTACCAGGTCACGGGTACGGCCGGGACCCTCCTGAGGACCTACAACATCGTCGGGGACTCTCTCGTCGAGCAGAACGCGCCCTGGACCAACGATCCCGACGAGGACCCCTACTACTACACGGAGCTGGAGTTCACCTTCGCCCATGAGTACTGGTCCCGGGTGATCCCGCTGGAGTACCCGGACGGCACGGCCTACGTGCAGCTCTACAGCTACTGGGTCGAGGGTCCCAGCCAGCCCACCGCCTACGAGGTCACCGAGGTCCCCTACGGCCTGGTCGAGGCCGACATCGCTTCGGGTCCCGGCGGGGAGGCTCTGGTGTGTGCCATCGACTCGGCGGGTGATCTGTCCCTGTTGCTCGGGAAGCCCACCACCTCGTCGGTGATCGACGACTACAAGCTCCCTGCTCCGGGCACCGGCGCCCCAGAGGACTGCGCGGTCGCCATCACGGCCGAGGGTGTGGCCGCGGTCAGTGTGCGGGAGGGCGACGATCTCTACCTGGGCTTCGTCCAGCTGGACTGAGCTTCGGTGTCACGACGCCGCCCTTGTCCGGGCGAGGGTCTGGCGCAGGTGGAGCTGCATTCGCAGGGCTCTGCCGATCTGGTGTGGTGCTGGGGTCTGGATCAGGCGGACGGCGGTGCGTCTGGTCATGCGCAGGAGGTGGCGCGCCGCATCGCGGGCCAGGCCGTCTGCGGCCGCCAGCTGGAGGGCTGCCGCCCGGCTGAGGCGCAGGTCTGGATACCGGTGTTGGTCTGAGCCGCGGGCGACCACGGCACCGGTGGCTTCGTAGAGGTGTGCGTCGACCCCGGCTGTCCCGAGGATCGGGACAGGCAGGTGAGCCGTGAGTTCGGGTCTGCGGAGCCGGGGGAGTGCCCGTGCGACGCGGCTTCGCAGTGAGGGTGAGGCCGTGCGGAGGCCGAGCAGATCCCAGAGGCTGGAGCACTCTCGGAGCGGGTCGCCTTGTGTGCCGTGGTGGGCGGCCTGTCGGTGGATGTAGTGGAAGGCGTTGCGCAGGTGACTCTGGGTCTCGACGGGCGTGAAGTGGGCGCCGTCGAAGCCCACGGGCAGTGCGAGGCGCTTCACCAGCGAGCCCTCGGCCTTGTTCGCCCCCATGCCGGCGGTCCTTCGGTCGCACTGGAGCAGGAGGTGGAGGTGGTTGTCAGGGATGCTGAATGCCAGGAGTCCGTACCGGTCCGGCAGCTCCAGGATGGTCCGTGCCGCGACCCGCCGCTCCAGCGTCGTCGGAGCGAGCAGGCGGTCCAGCGTGAGGTGGCTGGTGATGTGCCAGGCGAGCGCGGGCATCGGCCCTCCAAGGGATCGGAGGCACGGGGTAGACACGCTTGTGGGCGTCTCCAAGGGGAGGCCATGAGATTCCGCAGTCAGGGGGTTTGAACGTCACTCTGGGGGATCGGGTGGCCGGAATCCGCGCCACTCGAGCGACTGGCGGGCCGCCAACGGCGTGAGTGGCCGGAATCCGCGCCACTCGGGCGACTGGCGGGCTGCCAACGGCGTGAGTGGCCGGAATCCGCGCCACTCGAGCGA
>CAYFPX010000011.1:20058-22704 GCA_964344945.1 uncultured Enterobacterales bacterium | reverse complement strand
GGGCCGCCAACGGCGTGAGTGGCCGGAATCCGCGCCACTCGGGCGACTGGCGGGCCGCCAACGGCGTGAGTGGCCGGAATCCGCGCCACTCGAGCGACTGGCGGGCTGTCGGTGAACCGCGACCTGTCGATCCACGAGCCCCCCACCCGACCCCGGGGTAGTCCATCCTCACCAGGAGCCCGCCCATGTCCCACTTCCCCAAGACCTTCTTCACCTTCTTCGAAGACCTCACGGCCAACAACGATCGCGACTGGTTCAACGCCCACAAGTCCCGCTACGAGCAGGACGTGAAGCAGGTCTGCCTCGACTTCATCAGCGACTTCGGCCCGCGCTTGCACGACATCTCCCCGCACTTCCGGGCCATCGCGAAGGGCAACGGGGGCTCGATGTTCCGGATCTACCGGGACACCCGCTTCTCCAAGGACAAGACCCCCTACAAGACCCACGCCGGCCTGCACTTCCGCCACGAGGGCGGCAAGGACGTGCACGCGCCGGGCTTCTACCTGCACCTGGACCCCCGGGAGGTGAGCGCGGGGGTCGGCATCTGGATGCCCCCGAACCCGGTCCTGCACCGGATCCGCACGGCCATCGACCAGCAAGGGGACCGCTGGCAGGGGCTCCGGAACCACGTGGAGGCGAACGGGCTCCAGTGGTACGGCCGCGACAGCGCCCTCAAGCGTGTGCCCCGGGGCTTCGACAAGGAGCACCGCCACGGCGACGACCTGAAGCTGAAGAGCCTCTGCTGGTTCAAGCCCCTGACCGTGAAGCAGGCCACGACCCCCGGCTTCGTCGACGTGTTCGCCGACGCCTGCCGGGACTGCCTGCCCCTGGTGGAATTCGTGGCCGAGGCGCTGGACGTCCAGGTGTAGCGCGACCCCTGGCCGCATGCGTTAGCCGGTCGGTCTGCTGACACCGCTGGAGGCCACGATGACCCGCCTGCTCGCCCTGCTGATCCCACTGCTCGCCGGATGTGGCTCCTCCGAGGAGTCCAAGGGCGACAAGCCCGCTGCGGAGGCCAAGAAGCCCCCCAAGAAGGCCGAGCCGAAGAAGCCCGCGCCTCCGACCGAGCTGGCCCAGGCCGAGGCGCCGCCGCTGCCCGAGAACCTCCAGAAGCTCCTGGATCCCAGCGCCTTCGCCGAGACCGCCCCCGGCTCCTTCAAGGTGAAGTTCGAGACCACCGCCGGCGACTTCGTCGTCCAGGTCAACCGCGACTGGGCCCCCAACGGCGCCGACCGCTTCTACAACCTGGTCCAGGCCGGCTGGTTCACCGACGTGGCCGTCTTCCGCGGCATCGACGGCTTCATGGCCCAGTTCGGCCTGCACGGCGAGCCCCAGCTCAACGCCGTCTGGCGCAAGGCCAAGATCGACGACGACCCGGCCGTCGGCCAGTCCAACACCCGCGGCCGCATGACCTTCGCCACCGCCGGCCCGAACACGCGCACCACCCAGCTGTTCATCAACTTCAAGGACAACGGCATGCTCGATCGCCAGGGCTTCACGCCCTTCGGCGAGGTGGTCGAGGGCATGGAGACCGTCGACGCGCTCTACAAGGGCTACGGCGAGGGCGCTCCCCGGGGCCGAGGCCCCAGCCAGGGCCTGATCCAGAAGTCCGGGAACGCCTACCTCGAGGCCAAGTTCCCCGAGCTGTCCTACGTGAAAGCCGCCACGGTCCTGTAGTGCTGCTGGCCTTGTGGCTGTGGGCCTGTGGAGCGGACCCCGTGCCGCCGCTCCAGGACCCGGATCCCAGGGTGCGCAAGGACGCGCTCTACGCCCTGGGCCCCGACGGCGTGAAGGCCGAGCTCGACACGCTGGTGGCCCTGGCCACAAGCGACCCCGAACCCACCGTGCGGCGCCTGGCCCTGGGCCTGCTCGGCCCCAGCGGCGATCCGCAAGTGGTCCCCCTGTTGCTCGCGGCGCTGAACGACTGGGAGGACACCAGCAGCCAGCTCACCGCCGCCACAGGACTGGGCAATGTGGGCCACCCCGCCGCCTGCCCCGTCCTGGTCGACGCCTACCTCACCTGGCCCTCCGAGCGGGATCCGGTCTGGCAGACCCTGCGCTCCTCGCTGATCAAGACCGAGCCCCTGTGCAACGACCTGCTCCGCGAGCGCAAGCCCGAGCGCCCGGATCGGGTCGGCAGCGTGCTCCTGGAGATCAGCCGCAGGCGCTGAGAGAAGCGCCGGATCAGGACCGCCGTTCAGCCCCCGTCAACTCTCCGCCCCCACGGTGGCGACCGCTGTGCGACTCTGGCATTAATCCAGCCCACCCCGTGCCGAAGAAGGCAGGGGGAGTGCCCGCGGAGAGGAGATGCTGCTCGCGCTGCTGCCCACGATGGTGCTGGCCCAGGCCCCGCCCCCCATCGTGAATGGAGAGCTGACCTCGGACTACGAGGCGGTCGGGCTCATCTACCACGAGAACGGCAACCAGAGCGGAATCTGCTCCGGCACCCTGGTGCACAAGCAGTGGATCGTGACGGCTGCACACTGCGTGGAGTCCATGGAGGACGGCGGCGACACCTACTTCATGCTCGGTGAGAGCTGGGACGACAGCGACAGCCGCTGGATCCAGGTCAACGAGATGCACCGCCACCCGAGCTACAGCGGCTCGGGCTCCGGATACCACGACATCGGCGTGATGAAGCTCCGC
>CAYFPX010000011.1:0-20021 GCA_964344945.1 uncultured Enterobacterales bacterium | reverse complement strand
ACACCATCACCAACGTCGAGCTCGTCCCGGTCAACTCCGACCGCATGTCCAACTCGGACTACGAGGGCGAGGACGTCACCTTCGTCGGCTTCGGCAACAGCAACGACAACGGCAACGGCAGCGGCACCAAGCGCACCACCGACGTGCCGATCTACTACATCGACTCCCGCGTCATCTACACCCACGACGACTCCGGCCAGAACCGCAACATCTGCTCCGGCGACTCCGGCGGCGCGACCCTGTACCCACGCCGCGACGGCACCCTGGAGCTGGTGGGCGTCAATGCCTTCGGCTTCATGCTCGACGGCTCCTGGCCGGTCTACTGCGACGATCGCGACGCCGCGGCGGGCGCCACCCGGGTCGATGTCTACTTCGACTGGCTGCTGGACTACGTCGACCTGAGCGACGTGGGCAATGGCGACGGCGACTCCGACACGGACACCGACTCCGACACGGACACCGACTCCGACAGCGATGCCGACTCCGACACGGACACCGACTCCGACGCCGACGCCGACGCCGACACCGACGGCGGCCACGGCGTGCCCGACACCGGCTGGTGGGACGACGAGCTGCCGGACACCCCGACCACCGAGACCGTGGGCTCCTGCGCGACCGCCGGTGACCGCACGGCCTCCCTGGGCTGGTGGGCCCTGGGCCTGCTCGCCCTGGCGGGGAGGCGCCGCCGGTGATCCTGGGGACCTTCGTCCTTTCCACGGCCCTCGCCCAGGCGCCGCCCCCCATCGTCAACGGCGAGGAGACCAGCGACTTCCCCCAGGTCGGGATGCTCTACTACGAGGGCGGCCGCGGCTCCGGGCTGTGCAGCGCGACCCTGATCCACGAGCAGTGGGTGATGACCGCCGCTCACTGCGTGGCGTCGATGGACGGTGGCGGCACCACCTACTTCATGGTCGGCACCGACTGGGACGAGGGCCTGGAGCGCTACACCACCATCACCGAGATGCACATCCAGCCGGACTACACCGGCTCCGGGTACCACGACATCGGGCTGATGAAGCTCCAGCACACCTTCAGCATGGATCCCATGCCGCTGAACGACGACCCGTTCGGCAACTCGGACCTGGGCAAGGAGGTCACCTACGTCGGCTGGGGCAACAGCAACAACAACGGCGGTGGCAGCGGCACCAAGCGCACGGTCACCGTGAACATCGACGCCGTCGACTGGTACAACATCTACACCTACGACGAGTCGGGGAACCAGGGCAACGTCTGCTCCGGAGACTCGGGCGGCGCCGCGCTGATGCCCACCGAAGACGGCGGCTGGAAGCTGGTCGGGGTCAACGCCTTCATCTATGTGCGGACCGGCGGCCAGGCCCAGTGCGACCACCCGGAGGGCGCCGCGGGCGCGACCCGCGTGGACAAGTACCTGGACTGGGTCGGCGACTACGTCGACTACACGATCGGGGCAGGTGAAGGCGACGCCGACACGGACACCGACGCCGACACGGACAGCGACACCGACGCTGACACGGACACCGAGCTCGACACCGGCTGGTGGGACGACGAGCTGCCCGCACGGCCCGACAGCGAGACGCTGTCCTCCGGTGGCGGCTGTGCCACCGCACAGAGCCCGGCCGTCGCGGCCTGGCTCCTGCCCCTGCTCGCCCTGGTGCGCAGACGCCGGGTCTGATCCTGGCGCTGCTGGGCCCGGTCTGGGCCCAGGCCCCTCCGCCAGTGGTGGGGGGGGCCAAGACGACCGACTGGTCCGGGGTGGGCGCTCTGTTCGCACTCGACGCGAGCTTCGGTGGCTACTTCTTCTGCACCGGCGCACTCATCGACCGCGACGTGGTGCTGACCGCTGGTCACTGCGTCGAGTACGCCGAGGAGTTCGAGTCGGAGGGGCTGGCCATCTGGTACCTGACCGGCAACGACCTCACCCAGACCTACGACGAGGCGGCGAAGGTCACGGCGCTGCACCAGCACCCGGACTACGACCCGCTCTATCTGACCCATGACCTGGGCGTGATGACCCTCGATCACGACCTGGACGCCGAGGTCTACGCGCTGAACGAGACCACGGTGGGCAGCTCCTGGACGGGTCGCGACCTCTGGCACGTGGGGTTCGGCATCTCCGGCTGGAACGAGGACGACACCGGGGTCAAGCGCGAGGTGATGCTCCCGGTGGCCTGGGTCGAAGCCACGCACATCGGCCACGAGGACCCGGGAGGCAAGAACCTCTGCCTGGGGGACTCTGGTGGGCCCGCCATCGACCCGACTTCCAACGCGATCGTCGGCGTCGCGTCCTTCGTCTACGCCGACAAGGACGAGACCCTCTGCGACGAAGGGGGCTCCGCCACCGCCCGGGTCGACATCGACCTGGACTGGATCGAGGAGACCGCGGCTCTGGGAGAGGAGGACGGCACCGGTGAGGGAGGGGGGGGCGGTGAGAGCGCGACAGGCGAGCCTTCGACCGGCGCCGCGGGCCAGCTCCCATCCGACGACGCGGGCGTGAGCTGCACCGCCGTGCGGGCCGGTCGCGGGCTCGGCTGGGGCCTCCTGGTGGCGATGGTGGCGCTGGTCCCGGCCCGATCCAGAAAAAGTCGCCCTTCGGTCTCAAGTCGCGGGTGGCACGTTCCGTAGTGAGGGAGGGCCGGATCTCCGTCCGGCGCAGAAGGCCTTCCTTGCCAGACCCGTCCTTCGGCTCGGACCACCCGCTCCTCCGCGTGCTGTTGGTGGAGGACCGCGCACTCGACGCGCGCCTGATCGAGGAGTACCTGCTGCGGATCCGCAACCGCTGCTACGTGGTGGAGTGGGCCCGCTCCGTCGAGGCGGGCATCGCCCGGCTCCGCGACGAGGACCACGACGTCTGCCTCTGCGACTGGCACCTCGGGCCGGACACCGGCGCGGCGGTCCTGGAGGCCGCGCAGCAGCACGAGCTCCTCACCCCGATCATCGTGCTCACGGAGGCCCTGGATCCCGAGGTCGACGAGCAGGCCCAGGCTCTGGGTGCGGCCAACTTCCTGGAGAAGTCCCGGATCAGCCCGGCCCTGCTCGATCGCTCGATCTGCTACGCCTTGGTGCGGGGCCAGGCCGAGTCCTCGCTCCGAGACAGGGCCCAGCGCGACGAGCTCACCGGTCTGGCCCGCCGGGAGCGCCTGGTGCGCAGCCTGTCCCGGGCCCTGGACGAGGTCTCCCGAGGCCGCGTCTGGGAGGCGGCCGTGCTCTACCTGGACCTGGACCGCTTCAAGGAGGTCAACGACACCCTGGGACACCAGACCGGCGACCGGGTGCTCCAGGCCGTGGCGCGGCGGATGGAGAGGGCCTTGCGGCCGCGGGACCTGCTGGCTCGGATGGGAGGTGACGAGTTCGCCGTGTTGCTGCAGGGGCCTCGGATCCTGGCGGCGGCCCGGGCGGCCAGACAGCGACTGCAGGAGGCCCTGGACACGCCGATGGTGATCGACGGCCTGGAGGTCCAGCTGGGGGTGAGCGTCGGCATGGCGGTCTCCGCCGATGGCCACGAGTCGGTCGAGGACCTGCTCGCCGCGGCTGATGCTGAGATGTTCCGGGACAAGGATCTGCGTCGGCAACGGGTGCCCTCGGTACCGCCGATGGACGGGCCCGAGGCCCTGGTCGCCGCCCTGAGACGAGGGGAATTCGAGCTCGCCTACCAGCCGGTGGTCGACGCGGGCACGGGCTGGGTCCTGGGCATGGAGGCCCTGGTGCGCTGGCACCATCCCAAGCAGGGCACCTTGTTGCCGGGGGCCTTCCTGGGGGTGGCGGAACAGCTGGGCTTCATGCGCCTGCTGGGTGAGTGGGTGCTGGCGCGGTCCTGCAAGGACCTGGCGGCCTGGCAGCGCACCGGCGGCATGATGGTGCCGGGCCTGCGGCTGAACCTGACCCCGGACCAGTTCGCCGATCCCACCCTGCCCGATGCGCTGGAGGAGCAGCTGGATCGACACGGGCTGCGACCCCACCAGCTGTGCCTGGAGATCACCGAGGCCACCCTGGCCGATGGCTCCGAGCAGAACGTCATCGACCGGATCAAGGCGATCCGTTCCTTGGGCGTGCGCCTGTGCCTGGACGGCTACGGCGCCGACGGCTTGCGGCTGGACCTGATCGCCCGCTTCGCCCTCGACGAGGTGAAGCTGGCGCCCGAGGTCATTCGTGGCATCGAGGTCGATCCCCGCCGGGCCATCGTGGTCCAGGGCCTGCTGGAGACCTGCGGCCGGCTGGGCATCGAGGTCAGCGCCAAGCACGTCGAGACCCAGGCCCAGGCCGACGCGCTGATGAAGCTGCGCTGCCAGCGGCAGCAGGGGTTCTGGTACGAGCAGGCCATGGGCGCGGAGCGGGTGCTGCCGTACCTGCGCAAGCAGGAGCTCGCGACGGCGTGATTCTTCGGGGGCAAGGCCGCTCCGGCCTGCGGCCTCCGCGGTCCGCCGCCGGGCCGATCAGTCCCCGACCACCACCACCACCACCGTCGTGTTGTCATCCGCCCCTGCCCCCATCGCCGCTTCGAGCAGCGTCTGCGCCAGGTCCTCGGGGTGCACCTCCTGGCACAGCCGGGTCAGATCGTTGTCGTCCAGGGGATCCGTCAGCCCGTCGGAGCACAGGATGAACACGTCCCCGGCCTCGGTGTTCCGGGTCGAGGTGTCGGGGTCCACGGGCCCGTGGTAGCCGACAGACCGGGTCAGGATGTTCTTGTGGGGCACGATGCGCGCGAGCTCGGGGGTCAGCCGGCCGGCGTCGACCTCTTGCTGCACCACGGTGTGATCTCGGGTCAGTCTCCGCAGGCGGCCGTCGCGCCACAGGTAGGCGCGGGAGTCGCCCACGTGCGCCAGGTGTGCCTGGCCTTCCTCGATCAGCAGCACCACCAGGGTGGTGCCCATGTCCGCGTGGGCCGGGTTCTCCTCGACCGCCTTGCGGATCTGCTGACCGGACTGATTCATGGCGTAGCGCAGGCGCTCGCGCAGCAGGTCGTGGGGATCCTCGACCATCGACTGGAGGATGGTCTCCTCCGGGTCGTCGGCGCCCAGGATGACGTCCTGCACCGTCTCGACTGCGATGCGGGAGGCGACTTCGCCGGCGGCGTGCCCCCCCATGCCATCGGCGACGATGAACAGCCCACCGTCGACATCGACGAGCCAGTAGTCTTCGTTGTTCTCGCGAACAGGGCCGGTGTCAGAGACGGCGTAGGCTTCGAGCTGCATTCCCAGACCTTCAGAGGGCTAGGGACTATATATCGCTCACCGGGAGTGGACTTGACGTGACCTCCTCGCTGCCCCCCGCAGAGCCCGAACAAGGGGCGGAGATCGGACCGTACCGGGTGATCTCCCGTCTCGGCCGGGGGGGCATGGCGACGGTCTTCCTGGTGGAGCACCGCGAGAGCGGGGAGCATCGGGCGCTCAAGCTGCTGCTCGCCGGGCTGGAGGATCGGGACGAAGCCACCCAGCGCTTCGCGGCGGAGTTCCGCTTGTTGCGCCAGCTGGACCACCCCAACATCACCCGGGCCTTCGACCAGGGGGAGTGGCAGGGGCGGGCCTGGTTCGCCATGGAGGAGGCCGAGGGCGAGGACCTGCGCCAGCGAGGCTCGGACTGGAAGGACCTGCCGCCGCCCCAGCGCTTCGTGACGGCGGAGAAGGTCCTCGTCCAGATCGCGTCAGCTCTGGCCTACATCCACGAGCGGGGCCTGGTGCATCGGGACATCACCCCCGGCAACGTGAAGGTCACCGACGACGGGGCGGTCAAGCTGATGGACTTCGGCGTGGCCAAGGCCCCCGGCCACGACCTGACCATCGCTGGCGAGATGGTGGGGACCGTCGCCTACATGTCCCCCGAGCAGATCCGCGGCGAGCCCATCGACGCCCGGGCCGACCTGTACTCCCTCGGAGCGGTGCTCTACCTGATGCTCGCGGGCAAGCGGCCCTTCAACGCCCGCACCCTGCCCGGCTACCTCGAGAAGCACCTGAACATGGCGCCCCGGCCGCCCCAGGAGCTCGACCCCTTCGTGCCGGCGCACCTCAACGAGATCACCCTCCGCCTGCTGGAGAAGAACCCCAGCGACCGCTACGGCTCCGCCCTGCACCTGCTGGCGGTGCTCGATCGGAGCGACGCCCGCCAGCGCTCGGGGGATCTGAAGCACTGGCCGCCGACCCTGGTGGGCCGGACCCGGGAGCAGGCCCGGCTGCGGGAGTGCCTGGCGGCCCTGCCGAGTGGGTGGGGGAGCGTGGTCCTGCTGGAGTCCCCGGCGGGCTTCGGCAGGAGCCGGCTGGTGGCCGAAGTGCACTCCTGGGCCTTCGAGATGGGCATCCCCGTGGCGTCGGGCCAGTGCGATCCGGACGATCCGCCCTTCGGGGGCTTCGCCGAGATCCTGAGCGACCTGGTCGGGGCCGACGACCCCCTGGCCGAGCCCCTCGAAGCCGCCTTCCGCGACGGCGAGGGTCCCGTGGAGCGCTTCCTGGTGCTCCAGGCCTTCCGGGATCTGCTCCGGGAGCGCCTGCCCCGCGTGATCCTGCTCGACGACGTGCACCACGCCGATCGGGGCACCGCCGACCTGCTGGCGTACCTCCTCCGCAACCACCTGGGTCTGGCCGAGGATCCGGTGTTCTTCGTGTTGACCCGCCGGCCGCCTGAGGGTGTCGACCCGCTCCAGGACCTGATCGACGATCCAGATCTGGGGCTGCTCCACACCATCCTGGCGCCGCTGGACAGCACCGCGGTCGAGGAGCTCCTGCTGCAGCTCCTCCCCGACGACCTGCGCAGCCGCCGCCTGGCGGATCGGCTGAGGCGCGAAGGCGAGGGCAATCCCCACTTCATCGTGGAGATGATCCGAGGCCTGGTCGACGAGGGCGTGATCCGCCTGGGAGACCACGGGTCCTACACCCTGGGGCTCGAGCTCTCCGAGGTCACCCGCACCAAGCTCCCCCTGCCGAGCAGCATCCGGGAAGCGCTGCGGGAGCGCCTGCAGCCCCTGTCCCTGGAGGCCCGCGCCGTGGCCCGCCAGGAGGTCAACCTCGACGTCCTGCTCGAGGCCCTCGGCGACACCGAGGAGTCGCTCCTGGACCAGATCGACGAGCTGCTGGACGGCGGCGTCGCCCGTCAGCGCCAGGTGGGCACCGACGAATTCTATGGCCTGGCCCGACCGCGGCTCCGGGACCTCTTGCTGGAGTCCCTGGTCCTGGAGCAGCGCCAGGACCTCCATCGCCGGGTGGGCACGGCCATGGAGCGCCTCTACCGACACCGGATCGGCGCCGTCGTGGACAGCCTGGCCTGGCACTTCGAGCAGGGTGGGCTCCCGGCCAAGGCCTATCCCTACCTCTCTGCGGCCGGCCGACGCCTCTACGCCCAGTCGTTCGTGCCCGAGGCGATGGACGTCTACGACCGGGCCCAGATGATCGAGCCCGAAGCCCGTGAGTTCCTGACCCTGGAAGAGGCCGACCGCCGCCTGGCGGACCTCCACCTGCTCCGGGGCCGGGCCCTCTTCCACATGGGCCGGTGGCCCGAGGCGGGCGAGGCCCTCTCTCGCGCCGACCAGCTGGCCAGGCTCGTGGGCGACGACCACCTCAAGGCCCAGACGGCCGCCGAGCTGGGCACCTTCTACCGCTACCTCCACAAGCTGGACGCCGCCAAGGCCCACTTCACGGAGGCCCTGACCCTGGCGGAGCGGGTGGGGGATCCCCGCCTCCGGCCGATCCCGTTGCACGGGCTGGGTGCCGTGAACTGGGCCCATGGCGACCTGGACCAGGCTCGGCACTACTTCCTCGAGGGCCTGTCCGTGGCCGGCGCCGTACACGACGACAAGGCCCTGGGCCACTGCTACAACGGGCTGGGGCTCGCCGCGATGTGCCGGGGCCAGAGCTCGGACGCCCGCAAGTACCTGGAGCAGTCCGCCAGCACCTTCGAGAAGCTGGGACTGCTCGCCCAGCTGGCGATCGCCCGGATCAACCTGGTGGAGCTGTGCCACCTCCAGGGCAACCTGCGCAAGGGGCTGCAGATCGCCGACCGCACCATCGCCCAGGCCCGGGAGGTGCACCACAGCCTGGGCATCGCCCTGGGCCTGCGCTACCGCGCCCTGGTCCTGGTTGATCTGGGTCGGCTCCAGGAAGCCGAGGACAACGTTCGGGAAGCCCTTCGACGGGTCCAGGAGATCGACAACAAGGAGGACGAGGTCGGCGGCTGGGTGGCCCTGGTCCGGGTGCCGTTCTCCCGTGGCGACTACGTGGCCGCGCAGCAGTGCCTCGACTCGGTCGAGCCCTTGCTCGCGGACTACGACGCCGAGGGCTTCGCGCCGCTGGTGACCGCCTGGCGGGCCCGCTGCATGGTCAACCTGGGGGTCGACGGAGACTGGCGCGCCCTGCTGGCCGACGCCGATGCCGCGGCCCGGGGTGCCTGGCCCCACAACCTGTGTCGACTGGACCTGATCTGCGCCCGGACCTTCGCGGCCGCCGACGACCACCAGGAGGCCGCGGCCCGGGCCGAGTCCGCCCTGCGGCGGGCGGAGAGCTGTGGCTACAGGCTCTACTCCCTGAAGGCCCACTGCTTCATCGCCGAGCTGTCGGTCGAGCCCGAGCGGGTCGCACACCACCGGCGGGTGGCCGACGGCCTGGCCAGGAGCTTGGCGGGCAGCATCTCCCGGGACGACCGGGCCGGGTTCATGGCGATGTTCGGGCTGGGGCTCGGGGGGAGCTGACAGCGCCGATCACCCGCGTGATCGACTGAGGAGGGGAGACGCCTGGGATTGCGAGAGCAAGCCCAGCGACGGGAGGACTTGAAAACACCCAGTGAGTCCGGGGCTCACTGGGACAGGTCGACCTCGATCGGCTCCTGAACCCCGCTCAGGAAGAGCGCGGCCAGCCCCTCGATCGCCCGCTCCAGCTCCACCCCGGCGGGATCGCCGGCCGCCAACGCCAGGTCCGCGCTGAGCACCGCGCGCTGGAAGTCCGACCAGGTCGCCACGTCCAGGGGAGAGGTCAGCTCCTGGCTGCACAGGGCCGGCGGGGCATCACCCAGGCCGCCGCAGCGGGCCGCGACGCAGGGCTGGGTGACGGCGAGGTCCATCGGGGTCTCGGCGCCGGTGGCGGTGAGCCAGGGGTCGCTGCAGGCCGGGTCGGCATAGAGCCCGCCGCAGGCGGCGTGCAGGTCCGGCGCCCAGCCGCCGGACGCCGGCTCGAGCGCCCCCAGGAAGGCCACGCAGGCCGCCAGGGGGGTGGGCTCTGCGGTGGGCGCCGGCTCGGGAGCGGTCTCGGGGGACCCGGCGCAGCCGAGCGCCAGGGCGAGGATCACCACCGAGGTCACTTGGTCTGGACCCCGGTGACCTTGACCGCGTCGGGGATGCCCTTCTTCTTGATGTTGTCCGCGAAGGTGCGGATGTGCTGCTGGCCACCCATCGTCGAGCGGAGGTTCTTGCCGCTGCCGTTCTCGTCGTAGTCGGCCAGGATCTCGGGCAGGACGGACTCCGGCCCGTAGGGCGACCACGCCAGGATGCGATCACAGGGCAGGTCGCCCAGCTTGACCTGCTGCCCGGTCACCTGGGTCAGCCACTCGCCGATCCGGTCGCCGCGGGGGGCTTGGATGTAGGCGCTGGACACCTTCCACTCCTTGTCGAGCCGGATGAAGATGTGGGCGTTCTGGTTGCTGCCGGGCTTCTTGGAGTTCTCGATGAACTGGCAGGCGATGGTGGTCGAGAGCCCGGCCACGCTGTGGGAGCCCTTGAGCGCGGTGTTCAGGTTGTTGTTCGTGAGCCCCAGGCCGAGCTTGTAGGACTTCAGCGCCGCGCCCTCGAGCCCCTTGGCCTTCTTGGCGACCGCCTCCCGGGTGTCGGTCTTGGCCGCCAGCAGGCTGGAGGTGGCGGTGGTGACCTGGGTGCGCTGGGAGACCACGAAGTTCTTCAGGGCGTTGGACTCGTTGGCCGCCTGGGCCCGGGCCTTCTCCTTGGCGATGGCCTCGAGCACGCCCTTGCTGGTGTCCGTGATGGCCTTGGCCGCGGCACCGCCGGGCACGACGCTGGCGATCGCGCCGAGCAGCTTGTCGAACACGACCTTGCCGACCTCTTCGAGGGCGATCATGCCGGCGTCCTTGGGGGCGGCCTCGGACGCGGAGCTGTTGTTCACCACGGTCTCGAAGTTCTGCAGGGCGCCGGCGTAGTTCACCAGGATCCCGTGAATGGTGTTGAGGTTGTCCTCGGCGATGTCCTCGGGCTTGCGGTTGGTGTCGACCTCGACCAGATCGACCTCGACGGAGTCGTTCTTGCGGTGCACGGCGCCGCCGGCCTGGCCGGTGACGGGACCGGCCGCCTGGCCGCCGGCGACCCGGGCGCCGACGGCGTCGGCCTCGCGCTCGGCGCCGCTGGCGGGGTTCGAGAGGCCGCCCTTGAACTGGACGTCCTTGGCGCTCCCACCGCGCTGCTGGACCACGTGGGTCAGCTCGTGGGCGACGGTCGCCTTGTCCGGGTTGGCGTCGGCGAAGGTGACGACCTCGCCCTGGGCGGCGGCACTGGCGCCGATGTCGGCGAGCGGGCCGGAAGCGCCCAGGTGGACCTCGACGTTGGAGAAGTCCTCGCCGAAGGCGGCCTCCATCTCGGCCTGGTAGGGCAGGGCCGCGCCCGCGCCCTCGGTGGCGGCGGCGAAGCTGGCGCCGGCGTCGCCGTTGGCGGGTCCGCCGTTGGCCTTGCGGGAGACCATGCCGGCAGCGAAGGCGTTGCCGCGGCCCCCGGAGGAGCTGTTGAGGGGAGGCGTTGCGGAAGGGCCAGGACCGGAGTCCTGGGCAGGCCGATGCTGCTTCATCGCGATGTCCATGCACGGGTGGCACGTCCACGACGCTCGGATGCGCTGGGCTGTCCGCTGCGGGCTTGGACGCGCCTTGAGGGTAGGACCACAATCGGGGAGCGTCAACGGGCATTCTCGCCCAGGGCTATGATCCGCCGAGACCGCACACCCACGAGACGATGTCCGACTCCCCACGCCGCGCGAGAGTGCTCGCCGAGGGCACCCGCGTCGGGCCGTTTCTGCTCCAGGCGCACCTGGGCAGCGGCGGCAACGCGAGGGTCTTCCGAGCCACCCAGGACGACGGCCGGGTGGTGGCGCTCAAGCTGCTGCACCCGGGGCGGGCCACGGCGGAGGACCTGAAGCGCTTCGAGCGGGAATTCAAGAGCCTGGAGCGCCTGGACCACCCCAACGTGATCCAGGTCTACCAAGCCGGGGAGACCGACGGGCACGCCTGGCTGGCGATGGAGTACGTCGACGGCTGCGACCTCGGCGCCCTGGTCGACGGCTGGAGCGCCCAGGAGCCCGACGATCGCTGGGCCCGGGTGGAGCGCATCCTCCGCGGCCTCTGCGCCGCCCTGGAGGCCGTGCACGCCTCGGGCATCGTGCACCGGGACCTGAAGCCCACCAACGTGCTGGTGGGTGGGGACGGGGTGCCCAAGCTCACGGACTTCGGGGTGGTGAAGGGCGACGACCTCTTCTCCACGAACCTGACCGTGGCCGGGCAGCTCCTGGGCACGGTGGCGTTCATGTCTCCGGAGCAGATCACAGGCGACGGGCTCGACACCCGCAGCGATCTCTACGCCCTGGGTGCCATGCTCTACGTGCTGCTCACGGGCGAGCGGCCGGTCGTGGCGGACAGCATCGCCAGCTACCTGGCCCGGCACCTGGCCAGCGAGCCGCGGCCGCCGCGAGAGCTCCGCCCGGACGCGCCGGAGACCCTGTGCCGGATCTGCCTGAGGCTGCTGCGCAAGGACCCGGCCGCCCGCTTCCAGTCGGCGTCGCAGGTCGCCGACGCGCTCTCGGCCCCCACCGAGGAACCGCGGCTGCAGCTCCAGGGCCGGGACGGCGTGCTGGCACTGGTTCGGGAGGCCCTGGACGACCTGGCCCACGGCATCGGTGGCGCTCTCGGGGTGGTCGGCCCCCGGGGCGCGGGCCGCTCGGCGGTGCTCGAGGTGGTCGCCGAGGAGGCCGCAGCCCGGGACCTGCCCGTGGAACCGGGCAGCGCGGTCAGCGGCCAGCGGGCCGTGATCCTGGCCGACGACCTGCACCTTCGCGAGGGACTGCACCTGGGAGACCTGATCAGCCAGGTCCAGTCCAACGGCTCCCTGTTGATCTGGTCGGCGGTCGCCGCCCAGGGCAGTCGGCAGCCTTCGAGCCCGAGCCTGGTGCCCCAGCTGGCGCGGCTGGGCGGGCCCGTGGTGCCCCTGGAGCCCCTGGCCAGGCCGGACACGGTGGCCCTGCTGCGCCGTGCTGGCCTGGTGGGCCGGTTGGGGCCCCTGGTGGGCCGGCGGCTGCACGAGGAGCTCGGCGGTCGGCCCGGTGCCGTCGTGGATCAGCTCGCCGCCCTGGAGCGTCAGGGCTGGCTCCGCCGCGAGGGTGGACGCCTGGTGGCCGGCGTGCCGATCGACCAGCTGAAGCGGGCGCAGCTGCCGGTCCCGGCCCGGCTGAAGACGGAGCTCGAAGACCGGGTGGCCAAGCAGCCGGGCCCGGCCCAGCGCTACCTGGAGGTACTCGCGGTGCTCGGTGGCTCCGGGAGCGCCGACCTGATGAGGCACCTGGCCTCCATCGGCGAGGCCCTGGGCATGGGCCTGATGAAGGCGGGCCTGGTGCGGATCCAGGAGGAGGGCTTGGAGCAGTTGGTGGTGCTGGGGCCCCCGCGCCTGGCCCAGGTGATCGCCGGTGGGCTGAGCCCCGACGCTCGGGCCGAGCTGCACGGCCGCATCGCAGACGCCCTGCTCGCTCGCCACGCCCGCCGGCCGGGCGCCATGGCCCCGGTCATGGCCCGGCACCTGGTCGCCGCCGACCGGCCCGAGGAGGCCTGGCCCCTGTTGGTGCGGGCGGCACGTCGGGCGGCACGGCGGCGGGACCCAGCCACGACCCTGGGCCTGGCGACCCGGGCCCGGGAGGCGGGCAACGCCGCTCGCGGCCGGCTGCCCGAGGAGCGGGAACGCGCCCTGGCGCGGGAGACCCTGGCCCTGCGTGGCGAGGCCCTGCTGGCCTGTCGCAAGCCCTCAGAGGCCCGGGAGGCCCTGTCGGCGGCCCTGGCCCTCGGGGGAGACGAGGACGCGACGGCGCTCACGGCGAAGTCGGCGCTGGGCGCGGCCCTGGTGGCGCTGGGCGAGGCCGACGCTGCGGCACAGCTGCTCACACCGCTGCTGGTCCAGCTGCCCCAGGGTCACCCGTCCCGGTCCGCCACCCTGCGAGCCCTGGCCGAGGCTCTGCGGCAGCTCGGGCTGGTGGGGAGCAGCGAGGAGCGGTGGCGGGAGGCCCTGGCCCTGGCCCAGGAGCTGGGCAGCAAGGACGGCGAGGCCGTCGCTCAGGTCGGGCTGGCGGGCGTGTTGTTGCAGCGGGCGGCCATCGTCGAGGCCCGCGAGCTGCTGGAGCGCGCCCTGGGGGCGCTGCGGAGCACCCGCAGCCCTGCCCTGGCCCGCTGTCTGCGCAACCTGGCGGAGCTCGAGGCCCTGGACGGCCGCTACCGCCCCGCCCTCACCCTGGCCGACGAAGCCGCCGA
This sequence comes from uncultured Enterobacterales bacterium, assembly GCA_964344945.1. Lineage (GTDB taxonomy): Bacteria > Myxococcota_A > UBA796 > UBA796 > CAJQPC01 > CAYFPX01. The sequence goes on along the minus strand of CAYFPX010000011.1, from coordinate 6,569 downwards.
GCTGGCCCAGGGGCTGGAGGACCTCGAGACCTGGAGCGGGGCCCTGGCCGTCACGGCGGACGTGCTCGATCTGGCGGGCCGGGCTCGGGACGCCGAGCGCCTGCGCAGCGAGGTCTCCACCGTCCGGGCCGCGGTGCCACCGAGCGTGGTCCTGCCCCGGGTCAGCCTCGCGGCCACCGACCGGCTCACCGAGGCCCTGGACCTGGAGTCCCAGGGCGCCCACTTCCCGGCGCTGGGGCAGGCCGAGGAGGCCTGGCGGCTGCTGCCCGAGCACGGCGCCGGAGGCCTGGGCCACCGGGTGGCGCTGGCCTTGTGCCGGCTGGACCCGGACACCCACAGACTCGGGCGGGCGGCAACGGTCGCCCGGGCCATCGTCGAGGAGCTGCCTCCGGAGCTCGCGGCGAGCTTCCGCGCCCGCAGCGACGTCCAGGATCTGCTGGCCTGAGTCACACCTCTGCCACGGTGGCGGACCCTGGGACGGCATAGCCTGTGGCCGTGAAGTCGCCCTTCAGCCCGCCCCCACCGCCGCCCCCGGCCGAGTCGGCCGAGCCCGTCCTCGAGATGGGCGGGACCGAGGTCGAGGTGGGCGGTCGGATCGGTCCCTATGTCTACAAGGGCCAGATCGGCCGCGGGGGCATGGCCCACGTGGTGCGCGCCGAGGACCCGGACGGCCGTGAGGTCGCCCTCAAGATCCTGAAGCCCAATCGCTTCAAGACCGGCCTCGCCCGCTTTCGGCGGGAGTTCCGGGCCATGGCCCGCATCCACCACCCCAACGTCATCCGGGTCGAGGCCTACGGGGACATCTACGGTCACCCCTACATCGCCATGGAGCTGGTGGAGGGCATGGACCTGCACCAGGAGATCCGCGGCTTCAAGTCGCTCGGCACCGGCGCGGACAGCGAGCGTTGGCGCCGCTGCGAGGCGATCCTGGTGGACATCTGTCGGGCCCTGGCCCACGTGCACGCCCGCGGCCTGGTCCACCGGGACCTGAAGCCCTCGAACATCCTGCTGGCGGCCGGGGGCCGGGCGAAGCTCACGGACTTCGGCATCGTGAAGGACCTGCTGCCGACCGCCGACCCGGACACCAGCAGCAACCTGGTCGGCACCTGGGCCTATGCCTCGCCCGAGCAGATCACCGGGCGGGCCCTGGACCACCGGGCGGATCTCTACAGCCTGGGCGTGATCCTGTTCGCCATGCTCACCGGCCGGCGGCCCTTCGCCGCCGAGGACATCAAGGGCTACCGCAAGGCCCACCTGGAGCTCCCCCCCGCGCGGCCTCGGGACCTGATGCCCGACATGCCGCTGCACCTGGAGGAGATCTGCCTCCGGCTGCTGCGCAAGTCGCCCCGGGACCGCTTCCAGTCCGCCCGGGAGATCCTGTTCCGGCTGGAGCAGACCGAGCCCGAGGTGAGCCTGCGCAGCGAGGCCGAGGGCTGGGTGCCGCCCCTGGTCGGGCGGGACGCCGAAGTCCAGGTCCTGCACGGGGCGCTGGAGGCCGCGACCCGTGGGCAGGGAGGCCTGGTCTGCCTCGAGGGCCTGGCCGGGGCAGGCAAGAGCCGGCTGATCCAGGAGCTCCAGGACCGGGCCGCCCTGCTGGGCGTGCCCTGGCACGCCGTGCGGGCCCGTGACGGCGGGCGCGGCCTGCAGGGACTGCTGGACCTGGCTCGGGCCATCCAGCGAGAGCTGCCCGAAGGCTCGCGCCAGCTGAGCCAGTCCCTGGGCAAGTGGGCCCAGGACGGCGTTCGGGGGGCCGACGAGGCCCTGCGCCTGGTCGACGGGGTGGCCGACAGCCTGCGCCAGATGCTGCGGGACGGCCCCCAGGTGCTGATCTACGACGACGTGCACTGGGCCGGCGAGCGCGAGCTCGAGCTGCTCACCACCCTGGTGCGCCTGTCGGCGGTGCGGCCGCTCCTGCTGGTGTTCGCACGGCGCAGCGAGGTCGAGGTGCCCGCGCTGGATCGGCTCGTGGCGGGGCAACGCACGGCGGTGCCCGGCGTGCGGGTGCCGGTCTCTCCCCTGGGCGAGGAAGCGGTGGTGGGCCTGGCCGCGAGCCTGCTCGGCGAAGGCGAGAAAGCCACGGTGCTCGGTCACCGGCTGTTCGAGACCACCGAGGGCAACCCGCTCTTCCTGCACCAGTACCTGGCCTCGCTGATGCACTCGGGCGTGCTCACCCGTCGCGGGCGCCGGTTCGAGCTGGGGGTGGACTCCGAGGAGATCGCCTCGGGTCACCTGGAGATCCCCCGAGGCGTCCGCGAGGTCGTGGCCGCGCGCATCACGGACCTCACCGCGCGGGAGCTCCGGGTGCTGCGGACCCTGGTGGTGGCAGGCCGGGAGCTCGAGCTGGACCTGCTGCTGGACGTGCTCTGCGAGGACGAGGAGCCGGTGCTCGACGCCCTGGATCACCTGCTGGGGCGCGGCATCATCGTCGAGCGGCGGCAGCACGGCCGCATGCAGCACGAAGTGGCCCACCAGCTGGTCCGAGACCTGGTCTACCGGGACCTGTCGCCAGAGATGCGCCGGTCCCAGCACAAGCGGCTGGCGCGGACCCTGGAGTCCCGCAAGGCCCGGAGCGCTCGGCGCACCGCGCTGATCGGCGAGCACTACCGGCTGGCCGGCGAGGCCGGCAAGGCCTTCACCCTGCTGGTCGATGCCGCCGCCCGCATGCACAGCCGCTGGTTGACCGGTGCGGCCTGGGACCTGGCGACCCGGGCTGCAGCCCTCGAGGACCTGGCCCGGGTGGACCTGACCTCGGCGGAGATGGGCGCCTCGCTGCTGAGGCTGCTCGGGGTACAGGGCGAGCTCCTGTACGGGCGTGGCGAGTGGGCCCTGGCCCAGCGCACCTTCGAGCGGCTGCTCGAGGTCACGGACAAGCGCAAGGACGACCGGGAGTCGGTCCGAGCCGCGATCCGGCTGTCGCGGGCCCTGCACCGCAGCAAGGAGCTCGACCGGGCGATCAGCTTGTCCGAGGGGGCCCTCCAGGTCGCCCGCAAGCACCACGATCGCGAGGGCGTGGCGATGGCCCTGCACGAGCTGGCCAGCTTCGCCTGGGACCAGGGCGACCTGGACAAGACCGAGCGGCTCGCCCAGGAGGGCCTGGTGCTGGCGGTGGGCGACGAGATGGCCCAGATCCGGGGGGAGCTGCTGCTGGCGCTCACCGCGGTCCAGGCCGCCCGCGGCAGCCTGACCCTGGCCGCCCGGGGCCTCATCGAAGCCGAGGGGCTGTTCCAGCTGCTCGGGCGCAAGAGCATCCGGACCCTGGCGCTGTGCAACCTGGCGGAGATGCTGATCTGGCAGGGCCAGCTCTCCGGCGCCCTGCACCGGGCCCAGGAGGCCTTGGAGATCGCCAAGGACGTCGACTACCGGGTCGGCCAGGTGGTCGCGCGGCGCATCCGCGCCGAGGCCTGGCTGGAGCTCGGGCAGCGCAGGCCCGCGCGAGCCGAGATGGCGCAGGCCCTGGCCGAGGCCGCGGAGATCGACCTCACCCCGGAGATGATCGCCGCCCGGCACGGTCTGGCCCGGCTGGCGGCGGCCCGGGAAGACGCCGGCGACACCGAGGCCCACGTGTCGGTCGCCCGGGCCCTGGCCCAGCGCCAGGACCCGGAGCGCTACGCCCCGGCGCTGGTGGCGCTCAAGGCCTGGGCCTGTGCCTTCACCGGCGACGACGACGACGCAGCCCGCATGCTCAACCAGGTCGAGCGCACCCTGGAGAAGCTCCAGGTACCGCGGCGCTGCCAGGTGATGCTGTCGGCGGCCCAGGCCCACGCGACCCTCGGAGCCGCCGAAGACGCCCAGCGGCTGGCCTCCGAGGCCGCCGGGCTGGCGGCGTCGCGGGGCTTCCGGCTGTGGGACCTCCAGGCCCGCTGGCTGCTCTCCCAGCTGAGCGCCGACCCCGGCGTGGCGGCCGCCTGGCGCGAGGAGGCGGTGGAGCGCGCCCGGAGCCTGCACGAGGACCTGGAGAGCGAGCACCGGCCGCTCTTCCTGGAGCGGCCGGAGGTCGCGGAGCTGCTGGGCGCGGAGTGACCTGACTCCGGACACTCACGCCGGGCGTCGCCAGGGGATGGCAGGCGCCTCGGCGGGGTGGCGGCGGAGGGTGGAGAGCTGGAGACGCAGGACCGCGTCGCCCAGGGGGCGGCGGAAGGCCTTGCGGCCGCCGCCCTGCACGGCGAGCGAGCCCGCGCGGACGGCCCGGTCCAGCCGGGAGCGCGACAGGCCCAGAGCCCTGGCCAGCAGCCGGTCGAGCCGGGGCTGCCACAGGCCCTCGACCCGAACGCTGACCCGGTCCAGGCCGGTCAGATCCGGCGAGGAGACGGACCAGTCCGGCGCCAGCAGCTCGGCCCCGTGTCGACGTAGGAGAGGGAGCTGACAAGCCAGCTCCCGCACCAGCTCCGAGTCGTTCTGCTCGTAGCGGAGGAGCCGCTCTCCCAGCGCTTCGGGCGCGACCCGCTCGTGGAGCGGGAGCTTCCAGGTGCGCTGGCAGTGGGTGCAGCCGTAGAGCAGCCAGACGTCGAGGCGACGGTGGTGGCCGTTGGTGCGGAAGGCGCCGGTGGGCGCGTGGGGGCGAGGTCGGTCGCAGCGGGGGCAGGGGCGCAGGACCGCGGGGGCCGTCTCCAGGACGACCGCCCAGCGGACCGCGACCTCCGCCCCGGGGAGGGGGTGGAGTGACATGGTGGAAGCCGCACGCGAAGGGGGACCGCGACGGCATCGGGCGCCGCGGGGGGTGGGTCAGCGTTCGCGTGGCTTCAGGACAAGGGACCTGGTCCGCTGGATGGCGTCGGCAGCGTAGCCTCGGTGGGCGCGGCCTGCAAAGACCGCCGGTCACGGCACCGGGGTGAACACCCCCGCCGGGCACTCCCCCGAGCGGTCCCCGCCCGCGACGGTGTAGCTGGCGCCGTCGGTGACGGTGATGGTGATCGGCGCGTCGCCGATGCACAGGCGCTCGTGCGCCCCCGCCAGGCTGCCGGGCTCGGGGGTCCAGATCGCGCCGTCCCCGACCCGGGTGCCGATCCGGTCGAGCACGTCCTGGTCTGGGGCCGAGAGGTAGATCGGTCCCGCGCCGACCAGGACCTGGCGGTCGTGGCCGTCGTCGGGCAGCAGGGCGTCGAGCCAGGCGGTGTTGGTGCTGCTGTCGATGCCGTGGTGGTTGAGCTGCAACAGGTCGACGCCTTCGGTGGGCAGCAGCGCCTCGGCCACCACGTGGCTCTCCACGTCCGGGGTGTCCTTGCCACCGCCGGTGAGGTCTCCGCCGAAGACCGCGTCGAAGTCCCCGAAGGTCAGGTGCGCGACCACGCTGCGGCTGTTCTCGTCGTCGCTGGGTAGCGTGAGCTGCCGGCCGCCGGCCCAGCCGTTCACCGCCACGATGCGCAGGCTCGCGCCGCCGCCGAGCTCGAGCTCGGTCTCCCCACAGCGGGAGGCGGGCCAGGAGCCGCCGCCGGTGATGTCGCAGGGGGCCCGAGCGTCGCCCTCGCAGAGCTCGACCACCGGCACCTCGAGCGCCTCGGTCAGCTGGCAGACCTCCTCCCAGGAGTCGGGGTTGGCGTCGGCGTCGTCCAGGTCGTAGGGACCCCGGGTGATCACGCGGCCGTCGATGTGCACGCCTGCGTCTTCGAAGAGCTTGTCGAAGCCGCCGACGTGGTCCTCGTGGAAGTGGGTCAGGATCACGTGGTCGACGGTGCGCCCGCCGGTGGCGTCCAGGGCTTCGAGCAGCTCGTCGTCGTGGCTGTCGTTGCCCAGGTCGATCAGCACCTTGTCGCCACCTGGACCGACGATGAGCGTGCTCTCGCCGGTGCTCCAGCCGGCCAGGTGCAGCTGGGTGATGCTGAGGGTGCCGACGGCGGGGTGGTCGTCGCTCCCGGTGCCGGGCACGGTCACGGTGACCGAAGTGGTGGTGGACTCGGACTCGGACTCCGAGGTGACGGAGATGCAGGCGACGAGCAGGGCCAGGACCATGCCCGGAAGGTAGCCTCAGCCCTCGGTCTCTGCTTCTGCCTCTGCGTCGGCGTTGAACACCGTCGCCAGGTCCTCGGCGGCCTCGCTGGCGAGGACCTTGTGCAGTCTTACCAGCTCGCGGGTGTGGCAGCCCTTCGGGTACCAGGTCTCCTTGCCGTCCGGGTCCTGGCCCTGGGAGACGGTCACGGTGGTGGCTGTGCCGTCGGCGCCGGTCGCGGTCAAGGTGAACGCGGGCTCCAGGCCGGTCGGGGTGTCGGCGGTCTGCACGTACCCGGCGGAGCGCAGGCGGAAGACCTTGTCCAGCCAGGCCTCGGCGACGTCGTTCGCTTCGTCGGATCCGGCGGTGGCCCAGAACTCGGTGTAGCCCGCCGAGCTTCGCGGTCTGGCCGGTGCCGGACACCTCGACCGTGACCACGTCGTCCTTGTCGGTGGGGATCAGGTTGCGCTCGGGCAGCCGACTCTTGGCGTACTGGAGCGGCTTGAAGGTCTGATCGTCGACCAGGTAGACCTTGCCGCTGTCGGTGTCGCGGACGTAGCGATCCTTGACGCCGTAGGCCTCGCCGCCGATCTCCAGGACCTTGTCGGGCTTGCCCTGGCGCTGGATGGTCAGGACGGCGTCCGGG
>CAYFPX010000010.1:70680-73926 GCA_964344945.1 uncultured Enterobacterales bacterium | reverse complement strand
GCGACGAGCCGGAGAACCTGGTCACGCTGTGCCGAGCGTGCCACCTGCGGGGGGTGCACACCGGCACGCTGCGGGTGACGCGAGACTCCGACCGACTGGTCTGGGAGATGCCCGGCCGGCGAACGGTGGTGTTCCTCAAGACTCGCCGAGCAGCTCCCGCAGAGCGTCGACCCGTGCCAGCTCGCGGCGCAGGGTCTTCTTGTGGTTCCCGTGCTTGAGCTGGGCGTGCAGGCCGAAGAGCGCGAACGCATCGCGCTCGGAGCCGGTCAGGCGCACGGCGGCCTCGAGCACCAGGCCACGGATGGCCTCGGACTGGTCCAGGTCCAGGTTCCCCAAGCGCTGGGCCGCGCGCACGTAGGCCTCGGCGGCGCGGCTCATGGTGTCCACCACGCCGTCTTCACCACCGACGCCTTCCAGCGCGAGGGAGCGGCGAACCGCTTCGGCCGAGAGCTCGGAGGGGTGACCCGCGCGCAGGGACTCCAGGGCCGTGGCCCGCACGATGACACTGTGCAGCTGGCGCAGGTTGCCCGGCCAGTCGTACCGGCGGAGCACCGACGCCGCGTCGTCGGCCAGCTCCACCCGGCCGCGGGTGGGACCGGGCACGCGGGCGAGCATGTAGCGAGCCCAGTCGCCGACCTCGTCGGCGCGGTCGCGCAGATCGGGCAGCTCCACCGGCAGGACATGGATCCGGTAGTACAGGTCCCGCAGGAACGTGCCGTCCCGGACCGCCTGCTCGAGATCGGCGTTGGTGCCGACGATGAACCGCACGTCGGCCTTGCGCGTCCGGCTGTCCCCCAGAGAGCGGTAGGTGCCGTCTTCGAGCAAGCCCAGCAGCTTGGCCTGGGTGTCCAGGTCCAGCTTGTCGATCTCGTCCAGGAAGACGGTCCCGCCCCTGGCGCGGGTCACGCTGCCCTCGTAGTCCCGCTCGGCCCCTGTGAAGGCGCCGCGCTTCCAGCCGAACAGCTCGCCCACACGCAAGGTCTCGGCCACCGCGTGCAGAGCCACGGACTCGAAGGGCGCCGAGGCCCGGGCGGAGCGGGCGTGGGCCCACTCGGCCAGGTGGGTCTTGCCGGTGCCGGTGGCCCCCCGGATCAACAGCGGCGCGTCGTAGGTCGCGAACACCGCGAGCATCCGAGCCACCGGGGCCATGGTCGGGCCCACCACCGGCAGGCGCTTGTCGGTCAGCTCGTCCTCGACCGGCGCAGGGGCCAGGCTGGCCAACACCGGGCAGGCCAGGTCGCACAGGAGCTGAAGCTCCGGGGCGGCCTCGGACCAGACCGGGAACCGGGTGCCCACCAGCGACGGGCAGGCGACCTCGATGGCGGCCAGGCCGATGACCTTGTCCTGGGCACCACGAAGGGGCAGCGCAAACAGGTGCGTGGTCGACCGCGCCTGCATCTGAGCCCGGGTCGCCTCGCCCCAGCGGCGGTGCTCCTCCTCGATCGCCAGGGGGCGTCCGGAGACGTCCATCAGCTGCTGGGCCTCGATGTCCACCACGACCGGGGCGCCGGTCTCCTGGATCACCCGCCAGGCGCTGGCCGACGCCGCCGGCGAACCCTTGGGACCATCTCCGCGCTCGACGCCGTGGATGGCCTGGTAGCTCCGCTCGCCGCGGCGATGGACCCAACCCCGCAGCAGGGTCGCCCGGCGGCCGCGAGGGGTCTCCTGCAGGGCCGTGTGGGAACGATCGAGCAGGGACGAGAGCAGGGCCTCGGCGCCGGCCTCGAAGGTCGCAGCCCCCCGAAGTCCGGCTGCGAGGGCGATGAGCTCCTGGGTCACTGGTCCTCCGGATAGGGCGCCAGGAGCACCGCTCCCTGATCCTGCTCGGAGTCCGTCCACGACGAGCTCCCGATCACCAGCACCATGCCTCGATCTACCAGGAGATCCTCCCCGACGGCCAGGCTGCTGCCGGCGCTACCGTCGCCTTGTACCTCGGTCAGCAGCCAGTGCCCGTTGCCCACCGGAACCACCCCGTCCAGGGGCCCGAGCATCACCACCACCGTGTCGGCGTCGCCGACCAGCTCGGACTCGCGCACCCGGACCAGCAGATCGTCCTGGCCGTCCCGGTTGGTGTCTCCCACGGCCAGGCGGATGCCCAGTCCCTGGGCCGGCTCGTCACCCGTGACCTTGGTGCTCACCCCGGACAGATCGCCCGTGATGTAGGCGTTGCTGCCACCGGTCACCACGTAGAACCCGCCGGTCGAGCTGCCCGCGCCGTCCTCCATGCCCGACGCGCCGATGATCAGATCCGTGCGGCCGTCGCCGTCGAAGTCCCCGGACCCGAGCCCCGAGCCGACCCGCAGGCCCGGGGTCTGCCCCTGGAAGCTTCGGCCCACGTCGTCCAGCGCCGCCGCGCCCTCGACCAGGTCGAGGCCGCTCACCAACCAGGCCGTGCCCCGGTCGTCGGAGCCCTCGCGCAGGGCGCCGACCAGGAAGTCCCCCAGGCCGTCACCGTCGACGTCGCCCGCGGCGTGCACCGTGTCCCCGACGCCGTCGTCGGCTTGGGAGCCGTTCAAGACCGCGTACCAGGCCACGGACTCCTCGCCCGCGCTGACCTCGGCCCCGGTGATGATCACCACCTCACCGGTCTGGGATGAGTCTCCCGGGGCGCCGATGATCGCGTCCATTCGGCCGTCACCGTCCAGGTCCCCGGCACCGTCGACAGACCAGCCCGCCAAGGCCTCCACCGCGTGGTCGCCGAACCAGGTCGGCATGGTCTCCAGCAGGATCTCGCCGCTGCCCGCAGCGCCCAGCACGAAGTGCACCCGCGGGGCCACCCCCCGGTTCGCCTCGGTCGCCGGAGCGCCCACGATCAGGTCCGCGCGGCCGTCGCCGTCCATGTCGCCCGCCGCGCCGACCGACAGTCCGGCGAAGGTGCCCTGGGCGCCGGTCAGCCGCAGACCCAGGTCGACCACGTCGTGGGTGCCGGTCTCCACCGGACCCGGGACCAGGTAGACCGCCCCGGCGTTGGCCAGGGAGTCCCCACTCTCGGCGTCGTAGCCCTCGGCCGCGAGGGCCAGGTCCGGCTCGCCGTCGCCGTCGACGTCTCCGGGCAGCGCCAGGGCCTTGCCCAGCCGATCCGAAGCCCGCTCGCCGACCAGGGTCGCGACCGGCGCGATGTCGCACAATTTCAGGCCGTCACAGTCCGAGTCGACGTCGTCCTCGCAGGACTCCGGGGCGCCCGGGTACACGCCGGCGTCGGTGTCGTCGCAGTCCTCGCCCTCGATCACCCAGGTGCCGACGCCC
>CAYFPX010000010.1:54221-70507 GCA_964344945.1 uncultured Enterobacterales bacterium | reverse complement strand
TTGCCGTCGTCGTCGTCGACCCGACCGTCGCAGTCGTTGTCGATGTCGTCGCAGACCTCGACGGCACCCGGGTTCACCGCCGGGTCCCAGTCGTCGCAGTCCCCCACCGTGCCGTCGCCCGGCCGCTCCACGAAGCCATCGCCGTCGAAGTCGTGGGTCGGGTTCTCGGCGAGCTCGCTGTCCGGAAAGTCCGGCAGGCAGCCCAGGAGCCACAGCGCGATCACGGGCTCCCCCGCCCGAAGCGCCACTCCACCGCCAGCCCGACCCCAAGCACCGCGATGCCCAGGCCCTCGGCGACCAGAGCCCCCCGATAGCGGTCCGCGGCCGAGTCGTAGGTCAGCTGGGCCGCCAGGTAGTCCGACCAGGTGGGGGCCTCCTCGGCACCACTCACGGCACCTCGGGCCTCGACATAGGACAGGGTCGCCAGCACCCCGGCGCCCGCGGCCAGCGCACCACCGGCCATGGCCACCCACCGGCCGGGGTGCCGCGGCTCGCGGACCGCGCCCCAGCCGCCGTCACCCGGCGCGACCTCGAAGGTCTGGGCCTCGGCGTGGACCACCAGCTCGGAGCCCGGCGCGACCACCAGGCCCAGGAGCGGCTCCAGGCGGTGTTGCTGGGCGGGATCCGCCGCCCAGGCCGAAGCCTCTTCCCCCAGGGCACCGGGCAGGACCAGGAGGGTGTCGGCACCGGGCTCCAGGGTCAGGGTCCAGGTCTGCCAGGGCGAGCCCGCCAGCTGCAGGTAGTGCTGCCCGCCGCTGATGGCGTGGACCCCGGGCCGGAGCTCCCAGGGCCGGCCGTCCAGCCAGAGGTTGCCCGCCCCCGGCGTGCCGAACAGGGTCACCTGGGCCGGAGCGCGGGCCTGGAGGGCCGCCTTGGCGGCGTCGTAGGGCGGCCGCAGGTCGGGCGCCCAGGCGTCGTCCCAGGGCAGGCCGGGCCTCAGGGTCAGCGCCGCCTCGAAGGCGGCCTGAGCGGCCTCGGGCTGCTGGTCGAGCACCGCGACCAGCCCCTGCAGGTAGGCGACCCGGGCGGCCGTGGAGCCGGCGACCGCCTCGTCGAGACACCCGAGGGCCCCGGCGGCGAGGGCCAGCGCGGTCGTCGCAGCCTCCAGGTCCAGCAGGGGCAGCGCGCTCTCGGCCCGCTCCAGGTGCCCCTGGAGGTCCTGCTGGCTCGCAGAGTCCCCCAGACAGGGCTGGAGCGCCCCCGCTCCGACGACGGCGGGCGTGCGGTCGGCGAGCAGGTCGGCCAGATCGACCGTGACCCGGACCTCGTCCGCCAAGGCCGCCCCCAGGGACAGGCTCAGCGCGAGCATTTCGCGTTCCGGTCGAAGTCCCAACACCAGGGGCTGGGCATGCCTTCGCGGAACGCCACCTCCTGCTCCTTGCGACGACCGTCGCTGGTCTCCAGCAGCACGTTGTGGGGCCCGGGCTCGACGGTCACCGACACCGGCGTCCGCTCGAAGGGACGCCCGTCGATGAAGACCTCGCTGTAGGGCATGGACTGGATCACGACACGCACCGGTGTCAGCGGGGGAGGAGCACCCGCATCCTCACTCGAATCCGGCCCCTCCGCGACCTCCGCCTCGGCGACCTCCGGCTCCCGGGTCCGTTCAGGTGGCCGCTCGACCGTGGCCACGGGCCGCTTCGCCGCGTCGAGCGGAGGCGTTGACGCCTCGGCGACCGGGGCCTCCATGGTGGCCGGCGCCTCGATGACCCCTTCGAGCGCGGTGACCGCCGCCGCCTCGGCGGCCCGCGCCACGGCCACGGCTTCGGAGCGATCCGGCACCACGACCGGGTCCGGCGCCGCCAGCTGGCTCCCGATCAGCCCCAGACCGAGCACCGCCAGCGCCGCGACCCACCGGCCCCGCCGGCCGCCGACCGCGACCTCGGACTCCCCCCGCAGTGCCCGCGCGAGCCCGGCTGCGCCGTCCGGCCGCTCCCCCGGCAGCGAGGAGACCGCTCGCCGGATCGCCGACCCCAGCGCCTCGGGCAGGTCCGCCAGCAGCTCCTCCTGGCGCGCGGTGTCGTGCAGGCCGAAGGGCATGCGGCCCGTGACCAGGAAGGCCAGGGTCGCCCCCGCCGCGTACACGTCGGCCTGGGGCCCGGCGGCCCGGGGGTCCTCGAGCTGCTCCGGCGCCGCGAAGGCATAGGTCCCGAGCAGGGTGCCGGTCTTGGTGAGCGCGGTCTTGCCGTCGTCGGCCCGGGCGATGCCGAAGTCCGACAGCCGGGCCCGGCCGTCGGCCCCGACCAGCACGTTCGACGGCTTCACGTCCCGGTGGACCACGCCGGCCTGGTGGGCGGCCTCGAGCCCGGACAGCAGGTCGAGCACGAGGGACACGGCCCGCTCGGGCGCCACCGGTCCGTCGGACTCGACCAGCTCGTGCAGGTTGGGGCCGTCGACCAGCTCCATCGCCAGGTAGCCGTCGTCTCCGGCTGTGCCCCAGTCCAGGACCCGCACCAGGTGGGGGTGCTCGATGTCCGCCAGCACGCTGGCCTCGCGCACCATGCGCCGGTGGGTCGCGCTCTCGCTGCCGGCCCCCGCGACCACCTTGACCGCGCAACAACCGCCGCCCTGCAGGTCCTCGGCCCGCCAGACCGTGCCGGCCCCACCCACCCCGAGCTCGTCGAGCAGGCGGTAGCGACCGGCGAAGGGCGCGTCGGCGGACACGGCGAGAGTCTACCCGCCCTCGGTGGGGTCCACCCGGTGCAGGTAGAGGTCCCGCTTGGGGTAGGGAATCTCCACACCCTCGGCGCCGAAGCGCTTGTAGATGGCCGTGTAGAGCTCGTCGATCACACGGCCGCGCAGCGCCGGCTCGGGGATCCAGCCCAGCAGCTCGAAGTCCAGACTCGAGTCCCCCAGCGCCCGGAAGCGCACCCGTGGCGCCGGGTCGTCGGCGAAGTGGTGACAGGCCTGGGCGATCTCGAGGAGCAGGCCCCGCACCTGGTCGATGTCACTGCCGTAGGCCACGCCCACCCCGCAGCGAACCCGCTCCATGGGCGAGTTTCCGCCTGTCTCGTTGACGATCTTGGAGTTCGCCATGACCGCGTTGGGCACGATGATCTGGATGTCGTCGCGGGTCATCATGCGGGTGGTGCGCATGCCGATGTCGGTCACGTACCCCCGCTCGCCGGACTCCAGGACCAGGTAGTCGCCGAGCTTGTAGGGGGCGTCGACCAGGATGAAGAGCCCCGCGAACAGGTTCGACAGGGTGTCCTTGGCGGCGAAGCCCACCGCGATGCCCACGATGCCCGCCGACGCCACCCAGGCGGTGAGGTCCAGCCCCCAGGCCAGGCAGATGCCATAGATGGCGCCCCCGCCGACCACGATCTTGTTGACGATGGCCAGCAGAGGCAGGGTCCGAGCCTGGACCAGGGCCTGGGAGCCCTGCCGACTGAGGCTGTCGAGCACCGTGTCGATGGCCTTGCCGAGTCCGATGCTCCAGTAGACGATGCCCACGGTGGTGAACAGCGCCCGGACCGACTGGTGGGGCTCGCCACCGCTGTCGAGGTTGGCCTGGAGCACCGCCATGCCCCCGATCAGCACGGCGGTCACGACGGCCGGCCGCTCCAGGATGGCGAGCACCCTGTCGTCGAGATCGGTGGCGCTCCGACGGGCCAGGGCCGGCAGCACCCAGGCGAAGGCGACGTGCACCACGACGACCATCGCCACCGTGAGCAGGACGGCGGCGGCGAACTCCGACACCCCGTGCCCCGCAGCCCAGCTCAGGATCCGCTCCAGCAGCGCACTCACGACCGATCCTCCACACGCTGCACCGAGCGTATCGAGAGACCGCGTGACAGGCAGCCGACAACTCGCGATGGGTTCCAGACGATTCGCGACACTGCGGCACCCGCCGAGACGGGGACCCCGTCGTAGGGTTCCTCCATCGACGGGGAGCATCCCGCATCCCCGCAAGAACCTGGGAAGTCACCGACTCTCCCCGCCCGGAGTACACCATGATCCGCGCCATCGCTCTGTCCGCCGCCCTCACCATGCCCGCCGTCGCCTTCGCCCAGGACGGCGTGCCCCTCCAGGCCTATGCAGGTGCCTACAGCCTCCAGTGCGTCGAGGCGGACTTCGCCATCGATGTGTTCGCCAGCGCTGGCACCCTCGGCCTGGCCGCCGACTCCGCCTTCCTCCTGCAGCTGCCCGTCTCCTGTGACGGCATCAGCGAAGACGAGCTCCTGGCCTTCACCCGCGAGAGCGTGCTCGGCTGCACCGAGGAGCTGGGGGATGCCACCGTCTGCCAGGACCTGGTCCGCGACATCAGCGCCGCCGTGGCCGACTTCAACGCCGTGCTCGAAGACCGCATGCCGCTCGGGATGAACACTCGGGTCATCGACACCCAGGACGGACCGGAGATCCTGCGGGCCCGCCACGTGTGGCCGAGCGGTGTCAAGCGGGCCTGGGAGTACGAGCTGAACGGCCAGACCGGCGAGATCCGCGCAAGCGGCCTGGGCATGCCCGCCCTGGACGTCACCATGCTCGAAGCCGCCGGCTTCGACTGCGACACGTTCCTGACCACGGCCGGCGTCACCGGGCACCTCTCCGCCGAGGGCCGCAGCCTCAACGCAGGACTGAGCGCCGAGCCCGCTGCGGTCTGCACCTTGGAGGACCCGGACGCCGAGCGGCCCCACGTCGTCGAGCTCTACGGACACTTCCACGCTGCGATCGAGGGAGATCGCCTGCAGCGGCGCTGAGCAGCTGTCGCCGCTCCTCACCGACCCTCGAGGTGCCTGCCGCCTCGGGGGTCGGCTACTTCGCGGAGAGCTGCTCAGGAGTCGGGTAGAACTGCCGGGCCCAGGTCCGGAAGAGCCCGATGGGGCCATCCCCGTCGCAGATCACCGGCCGGGGCAGGAAGACCTTGTTCTCCCAGATCGGGATGTCCTGCTCCAGCTGCCGGGAGACCTCGGCCACGAAGGCCTTGCCGATGCCCCTGGCGACCGTGGCGCCGTAGGTCTTGCGCACGGAGAAGGCGAAGCGGCAGTCCACCAGCCCGTTCTCGATGGGGGTCACCGAGTTCACCAGCAGGGTCTCGGCCAGGCCCGTGAAGCGGGTGGTGGTGAAGCCGAAGCCGTAGGCGTCGACGGTGACCAGGCCGTCCACCGGGCCCATCGGGGTCTGCATGGGGGTGGTCGACTGGGTCTTCAGCAGGATGCCGTCGGTCTCGGCGTACTTCGTCTCGGGCATCTCGCGGGTGCCGTGCAGGTAGTGGAAGTGCGCCTTGTCGACGGCGTTCTCGGCCATCTCCTGGTTGCAGGTCTTGATGGTCCAGCGCCGGGTGACGTAGTCCGTCCACTCCTCGTGGCCGTACTCCGGCAGCTCCGGGACCTCCCACATCGGCTGGCGCCCGGCGGTGTCGTGCCAGGTCATCAGCAGACCGTTCACCTCGCGCAGAGGCCAGCAGGGGACCGAGGAGTTGCGCGGCTGCTTGTTGGCGTACGGGATGTCCGTGCACTCGCCGGTGGGGCCGAAGCGCCAGTCGTGGAAGGGGCAGGCGATGGACTCGCCCTCCACCTTGCCGCCGTGGCCCAGGTGTGCCCCGAGGTGCGGGCAGTGGGCGTCGAGCAGGCCGGGGGCGCCGGACTCGGTGCGGAAGAGCACCAGGTCCTTCTCGAAGTACCGCAGCGGCACCACGTCGCCGGGCTTCAGCTCGTCGCTGTAGGCGACCTGGAACCAACCGGTGGGCAGGGGGAAGGGGAAGCGATTGCTCACGACTCGGTCTCCAGGATCGTCACGCCGTGGAGCAGCACCTTCACGGCGACCTCCATCTCGGCGAGGGCTTCGTCGACGTCGTGCAGGCCGCCGGACCAGCCGACCAGCACGGCGAACCAGGCCTGCTG
The DNA here is from genome assembly GCA_964344945.1 of uncultured Enterobacterales bacterium. GTDB lineage: Bacteria > Myxococcota_A > UBA796 > UBA796 > CAJQPC01 > CAYFPX01. The sequence goes on along the minus strand of CAYFPX010000010.1, from coordinate 64,667 downwards.
CAGCAGGAAGGCCAGGGTGCGTTCGGTGGGGGTGGGCCAGGCGGCGTCTTCCCGAACGGGCTCGCCCCGCACCACCGCGACGATGATGCCGGCCATCGTGCCGTGGTAGCGGGTGACCTTCTCCGCGATGTCCGGCACGCCGCTGGCGACGGCCCGCAGCAGCGCCCGGGCCAGGTTGGGCCGGGCGACGAGGAAGCGGGTGGCCATCGAGAAGAAGCCGTTGAGGCGCTCCTCGACGGCCTCACCGGGCACGCCTCCCTCGCTCAGACCAGCCGACAGCTGGGCGACCTCGCGCTCCAGCACGGCGGCCAGGATGTCCTCCTTGCTGGAGAAGCGGCGGTAGACGGTCCCCAGGGCCACGTCGGCCTTGGCGGCCAGATCCCGCAGACGGACGGCGTCGTAGCCCTCCTGCTCCGCGAGCTCGATGGCCACTCTCAGGATGCGCTCGGTTCTCGGATCGGTCTCCATGGAGGGGAGTGAAACACGTTTCAGTCCGACCGTCGAGGCCTCAACTAGAACATGTTCTACCTGACATGACCCGGATGGGGTATACCCCCCATGTAGAACACGTTCTAGTTCCCCGGAGCCCCACCCTTGAGCGAGCCCCACCTCCTCACCGAGCGCGACGGCCACGTGCTCACCGTCACGATGAACCGCCCCGAGGCCCGCAACGCCTGGTCCCTGGAGCTCATGGCCCGCATGGCCGACGCCTGGCGCGAGCTCGAGGAGGATCCCGCGCTGCGGGTGGGCATCCTGACCGGGGCCGGTGGAACGTTCAGCGCCGGCGCGGACCTGAAGCTCATGCACGGGGACCAGTCGGACAACCCCTGGCACGAGCGCTTCCGGGACGAGCCGGAGCTGCAGTGGACGGCGATGCTGCGGAACTGGCGGCCGACCAAGCCGCTCATCGCCGCGGTCGAGGGCTACGCCTACGGCGGCGGCACCGAGATCCTCCAGGGCACGGACATCCGCGTCGCTGGCGAGAGTGCCAGGTTCGGGCTGACCGAGGCCAAGTGGGGGCTGTTCCCCCTCGGTGGCAGCACCGTGCGCCTCCAGCGGCAGATCCCGTACACCAAGGCGATGGAGATGCTCCTGCTGGCCACGCCGATCACCGCCCAGGAGGCCAAGGAGGTCGGGCTGATCGGCCGGATCGTGCCCGACGGCGAAGCCCTGAGCCACGCGAGGGCGCTCGCGGAGGTCATCGCCGGCAACGGCCCGCTGGCCGTGCAGGCGATCAAGCGATCGGTGCTCGCCGCCCAGGGCATCCCCGAGGCCGACGGCCTGGCCAACGAGCTCGCGACCGGCTGGCCCATCCTCCAGACCGAGGACGCGAGAGAAGGCCCCAGGGCCTTCGCCGAGCGCCGCAAGCCGGAGTTCAAGGGACGATGATCAGCCCCCTCTGCGAGATGTTCGGGATCGACTTCCCGCTGTTCGCCTTCACCCGCTCCCCCCAGGTGGTGGTCGAGGTGTCGAAGGCCGGGGGCCTGGGCGTGCTCGGTGCCCTGGCCTACAGCGACGACGAGCTCGAGGCCCACCTGTGCTGGATCGACGACCACATCGACGGCAGGCCCTACGGCGTGGACACCGTCATGCCCGCCAAGACCCTGGCGACCGGTCACAGCAAGCGGGACCTGGAGGCGATGATCCCCGCCGCCCACCGGGCCTTCGTCGACGACGTGCTCGCCAGGCACGGCATCCCCGAGCTCCCCGAAGGCGAGGGCTCCGAGAGCCTGCTGGCCTGGACCGCGGAGAAGATGCGCCCCCAGGTCGACATCGCGCTGAGCCACCCCACTCGGCTCATCGCCAACGCCCTCGGCCCGCCCCCCGCCGAGGTCATCGCCCAGGCCCACGCCCAGGGCGTCAAGATCGCCGCCCTGTGCGGCTCGGCCCGCCACGCCCAGAAGCAGGTCGCGGCCGGGGTGGACTTCATCATCGCCCAGGGCACCGAGGCCGGCGGCCACACCGGCGATGTCGCCACCATGGTGCTCACGCCGGAGATCGCCGCGGCGGTCGCCCCCGCACCGGTCCTGGCCGCGGGGGGCATCGGCTCCGGAAGGCAGATCGCCGCGGCGATGGCCCTGGGCGCCGCGGGCGCCTGGACCGGCTCGATGTGGCTCACGACCCAGGAGGCCGTGGTCATCCCCCTGCTCAAGGACAAGCTGGTGGCCGCGGGCAGCCGGGACACCGTCCGCACCCGCGCCCTCACGGGCAAGCCTGCGCGACTCCTGAAGACCGGCTGGATCGATGCCTGGGAGGACGACAACAACCCCGACCCGCTGCCCATGCCCCTGCAGTACATGCTGACCGCGGACGCGGTGGATCGGCTCCACCGCTTCCACGACACCCCGGGCGCCCAGCACCTCCTGTGGTCCCCTGTCGGCCAGATCGTCGGTCACATGAATGACCAACCACCTGTCGCGGATTTGATGGCCCGGCTCAAGTCCGACTTCAACGCCACCACCGCCAGGCTGGGCGGCATGCGAGTCCCCGAGTGAATCGCTTCGCAGACAAGGTCGCCCTGATCACCGGAGCCGCCGGCGGCATCGGCCGCGCCACCGCCTTCCGCCTGGCGGATGAGGGCGCCCGCTGCGCCATCGTCGACGTCAACGGGGCGGGCCTGGCCGAGACCCTGGAGCGGCTCGGCGACGGCGGCCACCAGGCCTACGAGCTGGACCTGGGCCAGTCCGACGCCATCGCCGCCCTGGTCGAGCAGGTGGTCTCCGACTTCGGTCAGCTCGACGTGCTGTGCAACATCGCCGGCATCCTGCGCTGCCACCACAGCCACGAGATGACCCTGGCGCAGTGGAACCAGGTCATGGCCGTGAACCTGACAGGCACCTTCCTGATGTGCCGCTCGGCCATCCCCCACCTGAAGGCCACCCGGGGCAACATCGTGAACATGTCGTCCACCGCGGCCATCGGCGGCCACCCGTGGATGAGCGCCTACGCGGCGAGCAAGGGCGCCATCCTGTCGATGACCCGGTCGATGTCGCTGGAGTACGTCAAGGACGGCGTGCGGGTGAACGCGATCCTGCCCGGCGGCATCGCCACGGACATGCACAGGTCCTTCCGCATTCCCGACGGCGCCGACACCAGCCTGCTGACCCGCATGACGCCCCTCGCGCCCTTCGAGGGCCCCAGCGCCGCCGCCGCCGCCGTGGCCTTCGTGGCCAGCGACGACGGCCGCTACATGAACGGCGCCGGCCTGCGGCTCGACGGGGGCATGCTCGCCTGATGGCCGCGCCGTCGGACCTGCTCGGCTTCATCGAGGCCCACGCCCCCCGAGAGCTCTGGGGCACGGCCGTGAGCCCGTTCCAGGGCCACTGGGGCGGCCGCAGCTGCACCTTCGAGAGCCCCGCCCACGAGGCCTGGTTCGAGGCCGCCCTGGCCCACGGCATGACCGCCCCGACCTGGCCCAGTGCCTATGGCGGCGGCGGCCTGGACCACGACCAGGGGCGCCGGTGGTTCGAGCTGCTGAGCGAGCACCGCGTCCCCCTGCCCCTGGTCGGCTTCGGCCTGACCATGATCGGCCCCATCGTGCTGAAGTACGGCACCGAGGCCCAGAAGCAGCAGCACCTCGGTGGCATCCTGCGGGGGGAGATCCGCTGGTGCCAGGGCTACTCCGAGCCCCAGTCGGGCTCGGACCTGGCCAGCCTCTCCTGCAAGGCCACCCCGGACGGCGACGGCTGGCGCCTCGATGGCCAGAAGATCTGGACCAGCAAGGCCGACCAGGCCGACTGGATCTTCTGCCTGGTCCGGACCAGCACCGAGGGCCGCAAGCACGCGGGCATCACCTTCGTGGTCTTCGACATGGCGACCCCGGGCATCACGGTCCGGCCCATCCCGCTCATCAGCGGCTCGAGCCCCTTCTGCGAGACGTTCTTCGAAGACGTCTACGTGCCCGCAGACGGCGTGATCGGCGAGGTCAACGGCGGCTGGAAGGTCGCGATGAGCCTGCTCGGCCACGAGCGCGACATGGTCGGCGAAGCCGTGGCCAGCGGCGGCTCCCGACCGCCGATCCTGACCGACTACCGGGTGGCCGACCACGCGCTGCGGGTCCTGGGACGCGACGACGCCGGGGAGCTGAGCGACCCGCTGATCCGCGACCAGGTCGCCCGCAGCGAGATGGACGAGGCCGCCCTGCGCTGGACCCTGCGCCGGGTGCGCGAGGCCGGCACGCCGGGGCCCGAGTCCAGCATCATCAAGCTGGCGGGCACCGAGCTGAACATGCGCCGCTGGGAGCTGGCCCTGACCATCGCCGGACTCGGCGGGCTGGGGTGGGAGGGCGACGCCTTCGACGACGGGCAGCTCGCCCTGGCCCGGCAGTACCTGCGCAGTCGCGGAAATTCCATCGAAGGCGGCACCAGCGAGATCCAGCGCAACATCCTGGCGACCCGGGTCCTGGGCCTGCCCCGAGGCAAGCGGTGAGCGGCCTGAACCGGACCGAGGAACAGCTCGCCCTGGCCGAGAGCGCCCGCGAGGTGGTCGAGGCCCACTGGCGGCTGGACCAGCTCCGCGCCGAGGGCTGGGACGACGTCCGGGGCCGCCAGGCTCTCATGGGCGAGCTGGGCTGGACCGCGCTCGCCGTGCCCGAGGCGCTCGGGGGCCTGGGTCTCGGTCTCGTCGAGGCCGCCTGTCTCTTCGAGGAGCTGGGCCGCCACCTGGTGCCCACCGCGCTGTTGAGCACGGCGATCCTCGCCGGCCCCGCGGCCTACGGCACCGCCCACCTCGCCGGCCTGCTCGAAGGCACCGCGATCCTCGCCCTGGCCCACGGCGAGGCCGGCACCCGGGGACAGCCGGGCTGGGCGACGAGCCTGGCCGACGGCCGGATCAGCGGCACGAAGACCTGGGTCCTGGACGGCGCCCACGCCGACGCCTTCGTGGTCTGCGCCAGCGACGGGGGCTGCAAGGTCCTGGCCCTGGTCGAGGCCGCCGACGCCACGGTCTCTCCTCAGGTCGGCATCGACCACCGGACCGTCGCGACCGTCGCCTTCGAGGGGGCCCCCTGCACGCCCCTGGACGGCGGCGAGGCCCTGCTGATGCACCTGCTGGACCAGGCCCGCGTGGCCCTGGCGGCCGAGATGATCGGCGGCATGGAGGCCGCCCTGGCGCGCACGGTGGCGTGGCTCCACGAGAGACATCAATTCGGCGTGCCCATCGGCTCCTTCCAGGCCCTGCAGCACCGCGCCGCGGACTGCTTCATGGCCATCGAGCTCGCCCGAAGCGCAGTGGTCGCCGCGACCGCCGGGAGCGAGGAGGACCTGCCCCAGCTGGCGTGCCTGGCCCAGGCCCTGTGCTCCGAGGCCTTCCGCCTGGTCGCCGCCGAGGCCCTCCAGCTCCACGGGGGCATCGGCATGACCGAGGAACACGACATCGGCCTGTTCCTGAAGCGGGCCAAGGTCTGCGAGGCGCTGTTCGGGGACGCGGGCTGGCACCGCCGCCGCTGGGCGACGCTGCGGGGGTATTGACTACCAGCTGGCCGTCACCACCCGGTCCACCGGCACGTCCGTCGCCTCGCTCACCCGGCCGTCCGGCCACCAGATCGTCAGCCGGTCCACGGACTCGGCATCGCCCAGGCCGAAGTGCAGACGGCTCGGCCGCTGCCCCGGTCCGCGCAGGCTCATCACCTCGCGCAGCTGGACGATGCCGCCGACCTCGGCCTCGACGATCGCGCCGATGGCCATCGTGTTCGGGATCGGGCCCTCGAGCTCCAGCTGGAGCCAGTGGTCCTCCCCGCACCGGTTCATCCACAGGGTCGGCGCGTACCCGGGGCCCACGACCACCACGTCCTGGTAGCCGTCGCCGTCGAAGTCCGCGGCCGCGAGGCCCGCGTGGTTCGAGGAGTCCCCGAAGCCGGTCTCCGCGGTCACGTCGACGAAGGTGCCGTCGGCCTGGCCCTGCCACATCAGGTCGGGGAAGGCCGTGACCCCGGCGCCGTAGCTGGCGTGCTCCGGCCCGCTGGCCTGTGCCATGTCGATCAGGCCGTCGTTGTCGAAGTCGACCATGTCCATCGCCCAGCCCACCGTGGGGAAGCGATCGGTGACGGGCTCGTCGGGATCCAGGTTCAGCAGGGCCGTGATCTGGGTGTAGCCGCCGTCGGCCTCGGACTGGATGCACCGGGGCGGGCCCAGGTCGGTGATGCAGTAGTCCTGGCGGCCGTCCTGGTTGAAGTCCCAGGAGTCCACGCCCATCGCGGCCATCACCAGGTCGGCGTTCAGGGCGGGGGCGTCGTCGACCAGGATCGGGTCGCCGTCGGCGTCGTTGCCGTCGTTGCGCCAGAAGTGGCTCGGCGGGCCGGAGTCCGAGATGACGAACAGGTCCTGGTCGCCGTCCCGGTCGCGATCGGTGAAGGTCGCCGCACGGCAGCGACTGCCGTCGCCGTCGGGGTCGAGCTCCGACAGGACCGTGAAGGTGCCGCCCTCCCACAACAGCAGCGGGTCCGGGTCGCCCTCGCCGGCGTCGTCGTCCAGGGCTTCGCTGGGCACGCCGATGGTGGGCAGGGACAGGTCCAGGTCGCCGTCGCCGTCGATGTCTCCCAGGGCAGCCGTGAGGAAGGAGCGGCGCTCGCCCTCGGGGGCCACCGTCACCGAGGTGCCCTCGTCGAAGAGCAGGTCCCCCAGGTTCTCGAACCAGATGAAGCGGCCGCTGCTGGGCAGGACGACCTCGGGCAGGCCGTCGCCGGTCAGGTCGCCGAGGGCGATGGCCTCCAGCGAGTCGGCGCCGAAGAGGCGGAAGGAGAGCAGGCTGTGGCTGAACTGGCCCGTGCCGTTGTTCTCGTAGACGTCGACCGTGCCGTCGAACCCGCCGGCCAGGATGTCCATGTCGCCGTCGCCGTCCATGTCCTCGACGGCGAGGGACCCACCCCGGCCGGTGAGCACGACCTGGTAGATGTCCTCGGTCGACGGCAGGACCTCGGTGAGACCCCGACTGGCGGACTCCTCGGTGAAGCGGTCGATGCCGCCCACCGGATCGTCGCAGACCACGGCTTCGCCCCAGGCGAAGCCCTCGGGGGGGTCCGGATCCCGGCCCAGGACGCCCCCATCGCAAGCGAGGGAGCCAAGCCAGAGAGACGGGAGCAGCGGGATCACGGAGCGAGTGTGCCCCGAATCACGCCCCTTCGCTGGTCCGACGGCCCCGGGGTCGCCAGGGGTGTGGCCGCCAGGCACCGGATACACGCCGCCAATGCCGCTCTCCCATGACGACGTGCTCGCCCTGATGCAGCAGCTCCGACAGCTGGCCCCGGACCAGGACCACGGGGCCCTGGTCGCCTGGGCGTCGGAACGGGTCGAGCTCCTGCTGGAGGCGGTCCAGGCCATCGAGACCCTCGACGCGATCCGGGCGGGCATCCTGCGTCTGCTGCCGGACCTGCCGATCGGCGACGAGCGCCGGATCGCCGTGCTGCGTGGCGCCGGCCAGGCCCTGTTCGCCGCCCACAACGCCGACGTGCTGGCGATGACCCGGGACCCGGCCTGGCTGGGGCTCAGCGTGATCGAGCTCGCCGAGCGCGTCCCCGGCTTCGAGGCCGACCCGCTCCAGCGGGCGGTGGCGCTGGCCACCCGGGGCTTCGAGAGCACACCGGACCTCCCGAAGGGCCCCGGCGAGGTGCTCTGGGCGATGGCTGAGCGGGCGGAACACGTGGGCTGGGAGGATCGGGCGGAGCCCTTGTTCGAGGCCGCCCTGGCGGCGCCCTTCGAGTCCCTGGAGAACGCGGCTCAGGTCCGGCTGCTGGTGGCCATGCGCCGGCTGGAGCGAGAAGAGGCGGGCGCGGAGGAGCTGCTGCGCCAGGTGGTGGGCTTCGAGGAGGCGCCGCGCCAGTCCCGGGTCCACGCGGGGTGGATCCTCGGCCTGCGAGCCCAGGAGCGGGGGGATCACGCCGAAGCCCGAGCCAGGCTCGAGGCCTGCCTGGCCGACGTCGACCCCGAGCTGGACGGGGACGCCGCCGAGCGCATCGCCGAGGCGCTCTCGGCCCTGGAGGGCTGACGGGAATCACCCCCTGTGGGAGACCCCGCGCTCGTGGGCGAGGGCCTCTACTCCTCCCCCTCGTCTGGTCGCACCGGCAGCCCGTCGGGCCCGAACGAGATCGTCAGCGGCCCCGAGTCGTCCACCAGCATCGACGAGAGGGTGTCCGCCGACGAGCTCGTGGCGGGACGGGGCTCCCAGCGGGCGCGGCCTTCGATCACGGCGAGCAGCGTGCTGCAGTCGGGGATGCGCTGCTCGGGATCGTGCTGCAGGGCGCCGGTGATGGCGTCGGAGATCCCGGGCGGGGCGCCGTCGACGAGCATGCCCAGCGGCAGGTAGCGACCGGCGATGGTCGCCTGCATGACCGCCATGCTGGACTCGCCGACAAAGGGCGGCTGCTGAGCGTAGAGCCAGTACAGCACGCAGCCGAGGGCGAACACGTCGGCCCGCTGGTCGGCGTGGCGGGCCCGGCGGATCTGCTCCGGGGCCATGAAGCCCGGGGTGCCCATGGTGGCGCCGGTGCGGGTCTGACCCGGGGTGTCGCCCTCCAGGACCTTGACCAGGCCGAAGTCGGTCACCAGCCCCCGGCCGTCGGGGTCGACGAGCACGTTGTCGGGCTTCAGATCCCGGTGCACGAGCCCGGCCCGGTGTGCGGCGGCGACCCCGCCGACCACGTCCCGGAACAGGTCCAGGGTCTCGCCGTGGGAGAAGGCCCGGCCGACCCGCCACTGGTGCAGGTTGGGACCGGCCACGTAGTCCATGAGCAGCCCCGGTCGCCCGTCTACGTCGAGGATCTCGTGGACCCGGACGACGTTGGGGTGGCGCAGCCGGGCCTGGACTCGGGCCTCGCGGCGGGTGCGAGCGACCACCTCGGCGTCGAGGGTCTCGAGCACCTTCAGGGCCCGTGCGACCCCAGCGCTCTCGTGCCGCACCAGGTAGACGATGGCCATGGCGCCGCGGCCGAGCTCCCGCTCGATCCGCCAGGCTCCGACCCGGTCTCCGGGGTTCACCGCCGGCACATCTTGAAGGAGGCGTCGCAGGTGATGGTGACCTGCTCCCCGGCCGAGAGGTGGATCTGCAGGGCCGTGACGGTCGCGTCGCCGAAGGTGGCCTCGACCGTGTAGCGCCCGGGCGGCACCTCGCCCGGAGGGAAGCGACCGGAGGCGCTGACCAGGGCCAGGACGTCGGCGCCACTCTGGCGCACGATGGCCGGGGCCGGGCCGGCGGGCTCGGAGGTGGGCTCGGGCTCGGACTCCGCAGGGGCGGGTGGCTTGGGCGCGGCCTGGGCTCTGGCGGCGGGCTTGGTGACCGGCTCGGGCGTGGGCACCGGGGCCGGCTCGGCAACCGGTTCGGGCTCGGGAACGGGCTCGGGGACCAGCGGCTCGGCGGGGGCCGGGGTGAGGTCGGCTTCGGCGGCCGGCGGCGCTGGGCCGGGGTCGTCGCCGCCGAGCAGCGTGGCCGCGCCGGCGCCGAGCCCTGCCAGGACCAGGGCCCCCAGGACCAGCGGGACCTTGGAGCCCGTGGGCGCCGCGACCGGTGGTGGCGCCGGCGGCTCGGCCGGCAGGTCCTCTGCGCCCAGGCTGCCGGGGTCGAAGGTCTCCTGGCTCTTCGCGGGCGCCGCCGGCAGGGACCCCAGCCCGGCGGGTTCGAGGGTCGGCTGCGACATCAGCGGGGCCGGGTCCGCCTCGGGGTTCCAGGTGCCGCTGCTGGCCGGCACCTGCTGCACGCCGCCGGCCTCGGCCCAGGCTGGCGCCGCAGGGCGCTGGGACTGCGCGGGCGCCATCGGCTGGACGGAGACGTGGCGCTCGATGACCTCGCCATCGAGCACGGACAGGATCTCCGCGCAGCTGTCCAGGCGCTCGTCGCGGTTGGACCGCAGGCAGCCGTGGATCGCCCGCAGCACCGGCGCCGGCAGCTCCGCCACCAGGGTCTCCGGCGGCACGTAGCGCCCCGCGACCACCTTGCTGAACACCTCGAACAGGTCGTCGCCGGGAAAGGCCAGCTGGCCGGTGACCAGCTCGTAGAGGATCGCTCCCAGGGAGAACAGGTCCGCCCGCCGGTCGACGTTCTTGGCGTCGCGGATCTGCTCGGGCGCCATGTAGGCCGGGGTGCCCATCGCCACGCCGGTGCGGGTCTGCTGCATGCCCTGGCTGCCGGAGAGGTTGTCCAGGGCCTTGGCCAGGCCGAAGTCCGCGACCTTGGGCTCCAGCACCCCGTCGACGTCCTGGAGCATCACGTTGCCGGGCTTGAGGTCCCGGTGGATGATCTCCAGGTCGTGGGCTCGCCCGACCCCCTTCACGATGCCTCGGAAGACGCGCAGGGCCTCGGGCAACGCCGGCCGCATACGGTGCAACCACTCCTTGAGCGACGGGCCGTCGATGTACTCCATCAGCAGGCCCGGCATGCCGTTGACCTCGAGCACGTCGGTCACGGCGACCACGTTGGGGTGGCGCAGGCTGGCCTGGACCTTGCCCTCCTGGACCAGCC
>CAYFPX010000010.1:42528-54211 GCA_964344945.1 uncultured Enterobacterales bacterium | reverse complement strand
GCTGGGTCTGGGTGAGCACCTTGAGCGCGTGCACCGTGTCCAGGGTGGCGTGGCGCACCTGGTAGACCATCGCCATCGCGCCTTGACCGAGCTCGCGCTCGATCACGTAGCGATCGATCTGGACTCCGGGTTCGAGCCGCACCGCCCTCTCCTCAGAAGCGCTTGACCACCACGGTGGCGCCCAGCGCGATGGCCGCGGCGCCCAGCACGCCGCTGCCGATGACCGTGCCGTTGACGACCGTGCGCCGGGAGTCGGCGGTGTCGGCGTCCTCGGCGGCCAGGTACCAGGTCTGCTTCAGGAAGTAGGCGGTGCCGTAGGCGGCGCCGGCGAGCACCCCGACACCGACCGCGCCCAGCAGTGGGCCCTTGCCCATCGACGGCGCCTCGGCGGGCTCCTCGGCGGGGGCGGCGGGCTCGGCGACCGGGACCGGCTCGGGCTCGCTGGCCGCGGCCACCTGGGCGGGCTCCGGGACCTCGATCGGGTACTGGGGCGGGCTGGCGCCAGCTTCGACCAGGGCGGTCAGCTGCACGGCGCCGGCATCGGAGACCACCTGCAGGATGGCGTCGGTCTCGCTGGGCAGCAGGTCGACCTCCCGGCCGTCGACCAGGAGCGAGCCGCCGGCCGGCGGCGGCAGGGCGGTGGTCGCTCCGATGGCGGTGTCCTGGGCTTCGTAGAGGAGCCGGACCGGGTGATCGGGCGGGACGAGGGTGGTCGGCAGCTGGTAGGCGGGCTGGATGGCCCGGGCTGCGGCGAAGGCCAGGGCAGCGCCGGCCTCGTCTTCCTGGAGGAAGGCCTTGAAGCCCACAGTGCGGTGCAGGCGGGCGGCCAGGGACCGACTGACCGGGTCGGTCACGCAGGGCAGCGCGTCCACGGCCCGCTCGATCTCGGTCAGGAAACCCATGCCGTCGAGCTGGCCGAAGGCAGCTTCGGCGGCCTCGAGGGACAGGGCGACGTCGGCTGTGGTGGTGGGCGAAGAGCAGGGCGAGGCGAAGGCCGAGGCCGCGGCGAGGGTGAGGGGTAGCAGCATCGACAAGAGCGTAGCACCGGTGAGTTGGCCAGCCGATGACCGCCTGGTGTACGACGCGGAGATGCTGGTTCGCCTGGGGATCCTGACCTTGGGACTGGCTCGCGAGGTCCCAGCAGCCCGCCCCCGCAACTGACTGACACCTGTTAGCCAGACCACCACACCTCTCCCCCCTCTCCTGCGCGAAGATGTGCGCCCGATGACCTCCCTCCTCCCGCTGCTCGGGCTGCTCGCCTGCAACGGCGACGCCACGACCGACTCGACCGCCGTCGACCGGGACCACGGACCGGCGCCTGCCGCCGAGCCGCCGGCCCCGACCCTGCGGCGGCTGACCTGGTCCCAGTACGAGCAGACCGTGGCCGATCTGCTGGGGGAGGACATCGCCCTGCCGACCCGGCTGGAGCCCGACGCCCGGGTCGACGGCCTGCCGAGCGTGGGCGCCACCGTGATGAGCGTGAGCCAGTGGGGCGTGGAGCGGTACGAAGACGCCGCCTTCCTGCTCGCCGAGCAGGCCCTGGAGGACGACCGCATGCTGCCGTGCGAAGCCACGGCGGTGGACGACGCGGACTGCGCCACCGAGTTCGTCGACACCTGGGGCGTGCGCTTCTACCGGCGCCCGCTGACGGCCGACGAGACCGACCGGCTGGTGGCCCTGGTCACCAGCATCGGCACCGCGGAGAGCGACTTCCGGGTGGGCGCGACCTACGCCCTGGCGGCGATGCTCCAGAGCCCACACTTCCTCTACCGGGTGGAGCTCGGGCAGAGCGGCTGGCTAGACGACTACGAGCTCGCGACCCGGCTGAGCTACCTGCTCTGGAACACCACCCCCGACGACACCCTGCTCGCCGCGGCCGCAGGAGGGACCCTGGGCACCGACGACGGCCTGCTCGCCGAAGCAACACGCCTGTTGGACGACCCCCGGGCCGAGCAGGGCGTGCGCAACCTGTTCACCGAGATCCTCTACCTGGACGAGCTCGACGAGCTGAGCAAGGACCCGACCACCTTCACCCACGCCAGCGCCGAGCTCGGCCCCAACGCCCGGGAAGAGACCCTGCTCGGCGTGGTCGACCTGGTGCTCACCCGGGACGGCGACTACCGCAGCCTCTACACGACCCGGACCACCTTCGTCGATCGCTCCCTGGCCGCCCTCTACAACGTCGAAGCCCCGGTGATGGACGGCTATGGCGCCGTGACCCTGGACAAGGACGGCGGCCGCAGGGGCCTGCTGGGTCAAGCCAGCTTCCTGGCGCTGAACGCCCACCTCACCAGCACCTCGGCGACCCTGCGGGGCAAGTTCATCCAGGAGGTGCTGCTCTGCCACATCATCCCGCCGCCGCCGAGCGGGGTGGACACCTCGATCCCGGAGCCCGACGCCGACTCCCCCACCCTGCGGGAGCGCATCCAGTCCCACCTGGAGGACCCGACCTGCGCCGGCTGCCACGAGCTGACCGATCTCATCGGGCTGGGCTTCGAGAACTTCGACGGCGTCGGCCGCTGGCGGGACACCGAGAACGGCGCCACCATCGACCCCTCCGGCGACCTGGAGGGCGAGCCCTTCGACGACGCCTGGGACTTCGCCCGGGCACTCTCCGACCACCCCGACCTGGGGCCCTGCCTGGCCCAGCACGTGTGGGGCGTGGGCACCGGCCACACGCCGATCTACGAGGAGCTCGCGCTGTCCGAGTGGCTCGCCGAGGAGCTCCGGCTCTACGACCACAGCGTGAAGCGCCTGCTGCTGGCGACGGTGGTCAGCGAAGGCTTCCGGCAGGTGGGGGCGGTGGAATGAGCCGTCGCAGGGACCGACTGTGGACACCCCCTGGGGTGCGCCAGGCCCCCAAGCCCGGCGTCTCCCGACGCGGCGTCCTGCGCGGCTTGCTGATGGGCGCCCCGGTGGCCCTCACCCTGCCCTGGCTGGAGAGCTTCGGCGGAGGCGCGGCCCACGCCGCGGACAGCGGGTTCCCCAAGCGCTTCGTGCTGTGGTTCTGGGGCAACGGCAACCGGCCCGAGGTCTGGACCCCCACCGCAGAGGGCGCGGACTGGGAGCTCACCAGCCAGCTCGCGCCCCTGGCCGACCTCCAGCACAAGCTCAGCGTGGTCACCGGCTTCGCGGTGAAGGTCGACAACGTCATCCCCCACGGCTCGGGCATGGCCGGCCTGCTCACGGGCCTGCAGGCCGACGGCACCGACGAGGACTGGACCGTGGCCGGGCCGACCTTCGACCAGCTGCTGGCCCAGGAGCTCGGCGACACCACGGTCTACCGCTCCCTGAACCTGGGGGTCGGCGGCGACGACTCGGTCAGCTACTCCGGCGCCAACGCCCACAACCCCGCCGACTCCGACCCGTTCACGGTCTACGAGATGCTCTTCGGCGAGACCTTCCGGGAGCCCGGGGAGGAGGGCCTGGTGGACCCGTCGCTGGGGTACCGGCGCAGCGTGCTCGACGCGGTGCTCCAGGACCTGAACAGCCTGGAGACCCGGGTCTCGGCCGACGACAAGATCCGCCTCGAGGCCCACGCCGACGCGGTCCGCGAGCTCGAGCTCCGCCTGGCCCGGCTGGAGGAGGACCCCCCGAGCTTCGAGGCCTGCACGACCCCCACCCAGCCGGAGACCGCGTACCCGGACATCGACGGCCGGCCCCAGCTGGTGGCCCGCAACCAGGCGATGGCCGAGCTGGCCGCGATGGCCCTGGCCTGCGACCAGACCCGGGTGATGTCCTACACCTTCACCAAGCCGCTCTACAACGAGCTCTTCCAGGACGTGGAGGACGGCCACCACAACCTGACCCACGACGAGCCCGGCGATCAGCCCCAGGTCGAGAGCATCGCGACCCAGTGCATGACCTCTCTCGCCGACTTCCTGGCCGCCCTCGACCGCATCGACGAAGGCGACGGCACCCTGCTGGACCACACCCTGGTGATGGCCTGCAGCGAGACCAGCGAAGGCCAGACCCACGCGCTGGAGGAGATCCCGCTGATCTTCGCCGGCGGCGCCTCCGGTGGGGTGCAGATGGGCCTGCACGTTCGCTCCTGGACCCAGGAGAACGTGAACAAGGCCCTGCTGTCGGCCATGCGCGGCATGGACCTGACCCTGTCCGAGCTGGGAAGCGGCGACACCTGGACCGACACCGGCGTCTCGGAGCTCGAGGGATGAGCCCGCTGGTGCTCCTGCTGGCCGGCTGCACGGGCGAAGAGCCCGAGCCCGAGAGCTGCGGCAGCCCCGACGACACCCACACCATCGTGGTCAGCGCCATCACCTTCGGCCGCACCGACGACGACGGCACCACCTGGGGCTTCGACCTGGACGGGCGGGTCTCGGACAGCTCCGACTGGGAGGGCTGCTACCGCCCGGACGGCGTGACCCCCGAAGGCACCGAAGGCGTGGACTCCGCCCTCACGGCGCTGGTCCCGGCGCTGGAGGCCACCGAGGGCGCCGCGGTGGAAGGGCTCATCGCCGACAGCATCGTCAACGGCGAGCTGCTGCTGCTGTTGGAGCTCTCCGGCGTCGACGACCTGGAGAACGACAGCTGCGTCGACGGCACCCTGTATCGAGGCGACGGCACGCCGCTGATCGGCACCGACGGCAACATCCTCGACGGTCAGACCTTCGCGGTGAGCGACGTGAGCGAGCCGGCGTCGGCCCGGGGGGCCATCGTCGACGGCACCATCGAGCTCCACGGCCTGTCCTTCGAGCTGCCGCTCCAGATCCTCGACGCGACCCTGAAGCTCACCATGCACGACGCCTCTATCCGGGCGGATCTGTTCGAGGACGGCACGGCCTGGGGGTACCTGGGTGGCGCGGTGCCGACCTACCAGATCACCGACATCGCCTACGAGGAGGACGTCGACTCCCTGGCCGAGGTGATCGAGGGCATCGTGGAGCTGTCGGCGGACCTGGACCCGGACAACCTCGGGATCTGCCAGAGCCTGAGCGTGACGCTGATGTACGAGGCGATCCCGGCGTGGGTGCTGACGGACTGAGAAACCGCAAGTGTCCGTGTCACAGCGGGCGCAAGTACAAGCGCTGCTGCCGGCCGCTGCACGAAGGGCGGGCCGCGGCGACCGCGGAGCTGCTGATGCGCAGCCGCTACGCGGCCTATGCCCTGGGGCTGGTGGCGTACATCCAGGCGACGACGGATCCCGGGGGGCCCCAGTGGCAGGCGGACACCGACGCCTGGGCGGAGGGCATCGCGGCCTTCTCCCGGGGCACCCGGTTCACCGGCCTCTCGGTGAGAGACCACGTCGAGCAGGGCGACGAGGCCTGGGTCACCTTCCACGCGGGCCTGTCCCAGGCCGGCGAGGACGCGTCGTTCACCGAGCGCAGCCGCTTCACCCGGGCTGAGGGCCGCTGGCGATATCACTCCGGAAGTCCAAATTGACCCTGGTAATACAAATTCTCTGTGTAGACTCAACACGGTCCGGCGAGCGACCGATCTCCGGGGGGGAAGCATCCGGAGAAGCCATGACCATGACCCGCGACGACTTCATCAAGGTGTTCGCCAGCTGCGGCGGCCTGGTCTCCGGCTTCCTGTTCGCCATGGTGGTCTGGGACACCTTCGACCCGCCCCTGGCCGCGCCCGCGGTGACCGCGATGCACGCGCCCGCGCCGGTGATCGCCCCCGAGGGCTGATCGCTCGGAGCATCCCCAGACGTCACGGAATGTCCGCTCCCTGAAGGCTGGAGGCCGGTTCCCGTCACTCAGCTCGTGACGACGGGAGCGACCATGACCCAGCGCAAGCGCATCGGCGCACTGATCCTGATCCCGGCCCTCGCCGCCTCGGCGATGGCTTCGGCCCGCACCATGCCCCTGCTCGCCGAGGGCGAGGACACGGTCTCGATGACGGTGCTGGACCAGCGCGAGGACGGCGAGGTCGTGCACACCAACTTCGGTCCCTACGACGTCGAGGTCGACGCGGTGGGCCACGACAGCTTCCACTTCGTGCTGCAGGAGGCAGAGCACGACGCCTGGGTCGCCGCCTGCGCCCTCGGCGACACCACCCGGCTCTTGTGCAGCTTCTACAGCCTGACCGGCGACGAGCACGCCTGGCTGGCCGTGGACGCCCGCGGCGACGGCCTGGCCAGCGGCACCCTGCAGGGGCCCGGGGTCACGGCCAGCGTGCGGACCGACCGGGCCGGCTGGACCGTGGTCGACCGCGGGGAGAAGCTGGCCGGCGTGGGCCTGCGGGGCCGGGACAGGGTCTGGTTCGACCGGACCGCGGACCTGGGGAGCCAGCCGCTGCTGGCGGCGGCGGCTGGGGCTCTGCTGATGTTCGACGAGCTGCGCTGACCGGGTCACCTGGGTTGATCCGATGATCGTACAGGCATCCGCCGCGCCACTGTCGTGACCGAGCCGAAGTCGTGGCCGAGGGCGCGGCACCGGTGGGCGGAGGCCAAGGGTCAACCCAGGTGATCCGGTCAAGGAGTCTGTGTCCGACGGTCGGCCTCGAGGTCGGCCCCGGACTCCTCCAGGAACTGCTCGATGCTGCGGTCCCCGATGAAGGAGCCCCAGCTGGCCTGATCCCGGAAGGCGGCGGCGACCCTGACCGCGTAGGCGTGCTCCAGGGCCAGGTGGTCGATCCGGTGCTCGATGATGAGGTGGCCCGAGGCGGGGATGTAGGGGCTCATGCGGGCCTTGAGCTCCCGGGCCTCGGCGAGCTGCGCCGCGAGGGTCGAGGCCCGGCCGTCGAGCACGGCGAGGACCTCGTCCAGCGGCAGCAGGAAGCTCCCTGACACGAAGAGATCCACGTCGAACATGGTCGCGTCGCGGGCGGCGCCGGTTCGGCGCAGGCCCTCGAGCAGGCGCTCGCGCCCGGTGTCGGTGATCGCGAAGGTCTTCTTCTTGCGGCCACCGCCGGACTCGCCGGGCACGGCCTGGATGAACCCGCCCCTCTCCAGGCGGTTCAGGGTGGCGTAGATGTGGCCGTGCTCGGCCTTGGCCCACCACCGGACGTGCTTGTAGCGGAATTCGAGCTTGATCTCGTACCCGTGCATGGGGCAGCGAGCGAGGCTGGAGAGCACCAGGATCTCCAGGCGCGAGGCCGTGGTGTCGGAGCGGGGCATGGGGGTCTGTGACCTGTCCGGTCGGGGTTGTCGAGTTCGACTTGATCCTTTAGTCAATGATTGACTATTCTGCACGACCCCGCCCGGAGGTGCCCTGTGCTGCTCGCCACCCTGTCCCTGTTCGCCTGCTCCGACCCCGCATGGGAGCCGGATGCGACGGAACCCACCCTGGACACGGAGGCCGGCGGCGGGGCGCCGGGGAGCACCGAGGATCCCGGTGGGACCGAGGACCCGGGCGACACCGAAGAGCCCGAGGGGACAGAGGAGCCCCAGGACACCTGGGAGCCTCTGCCGGCCCTGCCGCCCCTGGGCGAGCGCCGCTGCGACGGCGTCGAGCCCGGCACGACCTGGGCGCCGGAGGGCTGGGGGCCCCACCCGGTGGGCGTGCGCACCCTGACCGTGGAGGATCCACTGCGGCCCGATCGCCTGCTCACCACCGAGGTCTGGTACCCGGCCGACGAGAGCGCCCGGGGCCTGCACGGGGAGAGCTACGGCCTGGGGCTCGAGGACCTCGCCGCCATGGCCGGCGAGGACTACAGCCTCTATGTGGCGCTGCTCGCCCTGGTCTTCGGCGACGAGGACCTGCTCACCCTGGTCGAGACCAACGCCGTGCGCGACGCCGCGCTGGCCGAGACCGACCCCACCCGGGGCCTGGTCCTGTTCAGCCACGGCTACCGAGGGGTGCGGTACCAGTCGACCTTCCTGACCACGTACCTGGCGAGCCACGGCTACGTGGTCGCGGCGCCCGATCACGTGGGCAACACGATGTTCGACGGCTCCATGAGCGACGACGACGCCGTGCAGCACCGGGTCCAGGACATGGCGGTCCTGAGCGAGGTCCTGGGCGAGTGGGTGGCCGACACCTCCCACCCCTTCCACGAGGCCTGGGACCCGTCGCGGGTCGGCTGGGTGGGTCACAGCTTCGGCGCCAGCACGGTGCTGATGGCCGGCGCCATGGACAACCAGGAGCAGGTCGGCGTGAGCCTGGCGCCGCTCTTCGACGACCGCATGGCCGGCGTGACCGTGCCGGACAGCTACGAGGTCCGGGGCGCGCTGACCGTGCTCGGGGGCACCGAGGACACGACCTGCGAGTGGTCCCACCAACAGGCCGCCTACGACCACACCGCCGCCCCGCGCTTCCTGGGCCAGCTCGACGGCGCCCGGCACTTCGACTTCACGGACCTGTGCGCCAACGACCTGTTCCGGCTGGGCATCACCAGCTTCGTGGAGGAGCTGAGCGACGCCTGTGGCGTGGACCCGACCGCGTACCACGCGACCATCCAGCAGCTCACGACGGCGACCCTGAACCGGTACCTGGCATGCGACGAGGGGGCGTCGGTGGACCTGGAGGCGCCGGTGGCGGACTACCTCGCGGGGTGGTGGGCGGACCCGGCGGGGGCGATCGCGGCCGAGGCGGAGCCGCTGGCCGAGGCACCGGCGGAGACCGTGGCCGTGAGCGAGACGTGGCTGGTGGACGCCGACGGGGGAGAGGTCGTGGCCGAGGTCTTCGCCGGTGGTGGCGGTGCGCCCGTGGTCTTCGTGCCCGAGGCGGGCTTCGACCCGGGGGTCTTCGGGGCCCAGGTGGACGGCCTGCTGGCGGAGAGGTCGGTGGTGTTCGTGCACGCCTCCGGTGCGGACGAGGTCGGCGCGGTGATCGACGCCCTGGGCCTCGAGTCGCCGGTGGTGGTCGGCTGGGGCGCGGGCGGCCAGGCGGCCCTGGCCCTGGCCGTGGAGCGGGCCCTGGGCGGCGTGGTGGTGGCCGGGACCGCGCCGAGCACGACCGTGAGCTGGGCCGAGGTGCCGGACTACAACGGCGGCCTGACCCTGCGGCACGGCCGGCACCTGGCCCTGGGGCAGAGCGAGCTGGCGCTGGCGGACCGGCTGGCGGGCGGCGGGAGCGAAGGCCTGCTCGCCTGGCTGGCAGCGCACCAGGTGGGCGGCGCCGAGGCGAGCGAGCCCGAGCTGCTGGACCGGCTGGCGGGGCTGGACGAAGCCGTGCTCGTGGTGCACGGGGAGCAGGACGACGCCGTGCTGCTGGAGAGCGGGCGCTACCTGGCGGACGCGATGCCCTGGGCCGAGCTGGCGGTGTTCCAGCGCAGCGGGAACGTGCCCTTCGCCGAGGAGCCGGAGGCGTTCGCGGCGGCGCTGGAGGCGTTCCTGGCGGCACGGTCGCGCTGAGCGCTCAGTTCGTCGCCGTCACCCAGGCGATGTCGTTGAGCCCCACCCGGTTCACCCCCCAGCGGTTCGCCTCGGTGTTGGCCGAGTCCCCGAGGATCACCATCACCGACGAGGTGACCACGCCCTTGGGCATGCCGCCGTCGCCGGTGTCCGCGTCGGCCAGGCAAGCCCCCGGGTACGCCTCGACCACCGGCCCCAGGGGCCGGCCGTCGCCGCCGGTGTGGGTGGGCAGCAGGTCATCGAGCCCGCCCACCGCCTTCCACTGGGGCTGGTCCGCCGACGCCGTGTAGCGGTCCCAGTCGCCCTCCCCCGCCACCGGGTCGCCGAAGGTGGTCTCGTCGACCACCAGGATCCGCACGTCCACACCGTCACAGGCCAGGTCGACCAGCACGTTCAGGTAGAAGTGCGCCTCGCCGGACGCCAGCTTGGCGTCCACCGTGATGCCCTCGAGGGCGTTGAGCCAGGTACCGCCCTGGCCCGGCAGGCCCGCGATGGCCTTGCTTCCGGTGCCCACGCCGTTGAAGCTGCCCGGCGGGTGGGTGCCCTCGTTCGTCTCCAGCAACAGGACCTGGGCGGCGTCGGACCAGCCGGCGGTCGCGTCGTTGACCGAGTGGTCGACCCAGGCCGTCAGCAGGCGCAGGTCCTGGGACCCCGAGTCGAGCGGGCCGCCGGAGTCGGAGGTGGCCGCGGAGTCCGTCCCCGAGTCCGCGGTGGTGTCGTCGCCCCCACAGGCGACCAGGAGCAAGGCAGGCAGGATGCGCATGACGCCTCCGTCTATCCGACGCAGAGCTCGGTGAAGAGCTCCACGTGCTCGCTCTCACACGCCACCAGCGTCACCTCGGCGTCCTCCTCGGTGACGCAGTCGCCCGCAGCGTTCTCCGCAGAGAGACGCCAGTCCCCCTCCCACAGCGGGATCTTGAATTGCCCGTCGTCCGAGGAGCGGGTCTCGATGACGTCACCGTCTGCGCTCCGAGCCCAGACACGACCTCCGGCCTCCGGTGTCGGGGACGACCGGTCGTCGCCGAGCAGTCGCCCGGTGACCTCCACCTCGCAGCGCCCGGTGTCGTCCACACTGTCCCAGCTCACCGAGTCAACGGTGCTGCTGGCCCCACAGGCGAGGAGCCACAGGCCGATCACAACATTCCGCCGAGCAGGTAGACCGCACCGGCGTCGGTGCCGGTGGGGTTGGCGTAGGCGGTGCCCAGGAGCAGCTCCGCGGCACCGTCGCCGTCGAGATCCGCGACTTCGAGCACCCCTCCCAGGTAGTCCTTGGAGCCCGCGCCGTACAGCGTCACCGCGGCCTCGCCCGGGGCCCAGCCGCCGGCCTGTCCCAGGAACACCTCCACCCGCCCGCCCTTGGTCACCAGGCCCTTCCAAGCGGTCACCGCCCCCAGGACCAGGTCGTCCACGCCGTCGGCGTCGACGTCGCCGGTGGCCAGGCCGGTGCCGAGCTCCTGGTGGTCCCAGTCGCCCTCGAGGTTCGCGAGCAGGGTCGCCTCGCCGTCGAAGAAGGCCGCACCACCGGCGTAGACGAGGACCCGGCCGGCCTCCTCCAAGGGCTGGTCGCTCAGGGGCGCGGCGACGATCAGCTCGTCGAAGCCGTCGCCGTCGAGGTCGCCGGCGGCGAGCTTCCAGCCGAAGACGGCGTAGGACTCGTCGCCGGACCAGCGCACCGGGGCGTCGGCCAGCGCCGTGGTGCCCGCCAGGCCCGCGCCTGGCACGGCGTAGACCTTGCCGTAGGACGAGGAGTATGGGGCGCTCAGGGCGACATCGGCGGCGCCGTCGCCGTCGAAGTCCCCCGCCGTGAGGGCCAGACCCGCAGCCCCCGAGGTGTCCTCCGGGGTCAGGTGGCCCGCGGCGTCGGACAGCGGGGCGTCCCAGGCGGACAGCTCGGCCGCGCCGAGGATCAGCGCCACGCCGCCACCGCTGTAGGCCTCGCTGCTGCCGTTGTGGGTGCGCAGGTCCGTGGTGATCGCGAGGTCCGCGAGGCCGTCGCCGTCGGTGTCGCCGACGGGCTGGACCTGGTGTCCGGCCCGGGCGTACTCGGTGGCGCCGACCCAGGTGGCGGTCGGGGTGAGATCCCAGCCCAGCCAGCCCCCGGCCTCGCCCGCGACCAGGGCCACGCGCCCGACCGCCTCGAGGTGGGTGTCGTAGGACCGGGAGGTGGCGACGAAGTCGTCGACGCCGTCGCCGGTCATGTCGCCCACCCAGGACACGGCGTGGCCCAGGTTCTCGTACTCCCAGGTTCCGTAGAGGTGGCCCAGCACCGCCTCTTCCCCGGTCTCGGCGAGGCCAGCGCCGCTCCAGATCCGGGCGCGGCCGGCGTCGCGGGTGCCGTCGGCGCTGTCGCGGCCGGGAGCGCCGACGAGCAGGTCGCCCAGGCCGTCGCCGTTGCCGTCGCCCCGCGCATCGAGGTCGGTGCCG
>CAYFPX010000010.1:18330-42497 GCA_964344945.1 uncultured Enterobacterales bacterium | reverse complement strand
CCTCCCAGGCGGTGCGGGGCAGCAGGCAGCCGGTCGCCGGCACGGTGGTCGTGGAGCCGGTGTCGGTGTCGGTCGTGCCGGTCTCGGTCGCGGAGTCGCCAGGCGGGGTGGTGCCCGAGTCCCCGGTGGGCTGCGGACAGGCGAGCAGCAGGAGCCAGGCGGTCATCGGGCCCTCGCCTGCTCGATCTCCGCCAGGATGCGGGCTTCCTCGGCGTCGTAGTCCACGTCGTAGTGGAGTGTGACGAGCTCGCCGTTGCGGTCGAGCACGTAGAGGTACCACTTGCTGGCGTTCATGCGGCTGAACACCGCCGCCTCGCTGGTGTCCTGGAGCACCGGCAGGCTCACGCCGTCGGTCAGGTCGGGCAGGCCCTCGTCGGAGCCCACGCTGTTCACGAGGATCAGATCGACCTCACCGCCCCAGGAGGCGCTGTGGGTGTCCCAGATCCGCTGGAGGTCCGCAGCCTGCGAGACACAGTGGCTTCACGTGGCGGTGGAGAAGTAGACGACCAGCACCCGACCCAGGCTGTCGCTGCGGCTGCGCTCCTGGCCGTAGGTCTTGGAGTTGGTGTTGACGTCGTCGAGGGTGAAGTCGGGGACCGGCCCCTGCTCGAAGCCGCACTCCGCCGTGGGATCACCGGTGGCGGGCGCACCGGCCACGGGCGCGATGAGCAGCGCGAACAAGGCGATCCAGGCGGCCATCGGCGGGACTCCGGGCGGGGCAGCCTATCGCGGCAGGACGGGGGTGCGCCGCCGCGGAGATAGGCCTGGATCATGGCCAGGCAGACCCCGTTCAAGGAAGGCGTCAACCCAGGGACCGTGAGAGCCCTGGGCGAGGCGCTGCAGAGTGCCGACCCCCGCTTCGACCTGGCGGCCTTCACCGCCGCGGCCACCGACGGCCTCGATCGCCTGGCGCTCAAGGCCCGGGTGGCACACGTGGCGGCCGCCCTGGGTCGCCACGTGGACCCGGACTTCCCCACCGCCGCCGCGCGCCTGGTGGCTGCGCTGCCCGAGCGCAGCGACCCGGATGGGCTCTTCCCCCACGGGTTCACCTACTGGCCGGCCTGTCGGTGGGTCGAGGAGGCGGGGCTGGCGCATCCGGCCGAGGCCCTGGCCACGATGAAGGTGCTCACGGCCTGGTTCTCCTGCGAATTCGCCGTGCGGCCCTACCTGGTCCAGGATCCGGAGGAGACTCTGGCGACCCTCACCGCCTGGACCGCCGATCCCGACCAGCACGTCCGACGCCTGGTCAGCGAAGGCACCCGCCCGCGGCTGCCCTGGGGCCTGCAACTTCGTCGCTTCATGTCGGACCCGAGCGAGACCCTGTCCCTGCTGGAGCGCCTGGTCGACGATCCCGAGCGCTACGTGCAGCGCTCGGTCGCCAACCACCTCAACGACATCTCCAAGGACCACCCGGACCGCGCCGTCGCCGTGGCCGGGCGCTGGCTGGAGGAACCGACCCCGGGTCGGACGTGGATCGTCCGGCACGCTCTGCGCGGTCTGGTGAAGGCCGGCCACCCCGGCGCCCTGGCGGTGCTGGGCCACGGCCCCCCCCAGCTGAGCTGCGACGCCTTCGAGGTCCAGCCGCACTTCCGGGTCGGCGGCAAGCTGGCCCTGGCCGCGACCCTGACCTCGACCGCCGACAGGCCCCAGGACCTGGTGGTGGACGTGGTCATCGACTTCGTGAAGGCCAGTGGCAAGCGCTCGCCCAAGGTCTTCAAGTGGACGATCCGCACCCTGGCGGCGGGCGGGACCCTAGCGCTCGTGAAGGGCCTGCCGCTGAGGCCCGTGAGCACCCGCCGGTACTACCCGGGGACCCACGCCGTGACCCTGCAGATCAACGGCCAGGCCCTGGCCACGAGGGACTTCGAGCTGGTCCTGCCCGACTGAGGCTCGAGGAGATGCGAAGGGAATGAGCCCTAGCCTGCTCCAGTGAGACAGGGGTCAGAGATGCATGATAATGATTATCTCGAGCATCCTTATCATTAAGCTCTGACCCCTGACCCCCCTGACCCCTGACCTTCTGACCTTGGTGGTCCGCTCGCAGGCGAGCCGAGTGAAGGTGTGCCGGGTGCACACCGAGCGAGGTGAGCGAGAACGGGCCGCCAGCGCCCTGGATCCGCGGCCGCAGTAGGACTCTCGTGACCGATGCGGGTTAGGGCGACCATCGCCCCGGAGCCGCCATGTCCACCCCTGTCCACCTCGTCACCGGCGCCACCAACGGCATCGGCCGGGTCGCGACCCTGGCGTGTGCCGCGAGTGGCGCGACGGTCGTCTTCGTCGGGCGCAACGAAGACAAGTGCAAGGCCCTGCTCGCCGAGCTCGAGGCCGCCGGCAACGACCGCTGCAGCTACCTGGTCGCCGACCTGAGCAGCCTGGCCGAGGTCCGGAACGTCGCCGAGCGCTTCCTGGCCGCCCACGACCGCCTCGACGTGCTGATCAACAACGCCGGCGCCGTGTTCGCCGAGCGCAGCGAGACCGTCGACGGCATCGAGCGCACCTGGGCCCTGAACCACCTCGCCTACTTCCTGCTCACGAACCTGCTGCTGGACCGGCTCAAGGCCTCGGCCCCGGCCCGGATCGTCAGCACCGCCAGCGACGCTCACAAGGGCGGCTCCATGGACTTCGACGACCTGGAGTTCAGCGACAGCTACCCCCAGCTGGGCTTCGCCGCCTACTGCCGCTCCAAGCTGGCGAACATCCAGTTCACCTACGCCCTGGCTCGCCGCCTGGAGGGCACCGGCGTGACCGCCGTGGCCGTGCACCCCGGCTACGTGAACAGCGGCTTCGGCCTGAACAACACCGGCTTCTTCCGGTCCCTGCTCAACGTGAGCGGCTCGCTGTTTGCCCGATCCAACGAGAAGGGCGCCCGGGGCCTCATCCACTGCGCACTGTCCCCGGAGATGGCCGGGGTCAGCGGCGCCTACTGGATGGACTACAAGCGGCGCGCGTCGACCGGGCTCGCCCGGGACGAGGAGGTCCAG
Organism: uncultured Enterobacterales bacterium; assembly: GCA_964344945.1. Lineage (GTDB taxonomy): Bacteria > Myxococcota_A > UBA796 > UBA796 > CAJQPC01 > CAYFPX01. The sequence goes on along the minus strand of CAYFPX010000010.1, from coordinate 39,516 downwards.
GAGCAGCTCTGGCAGGTCACGGCCGCCCAGGTGGGGCTCGAGGTGTGATCGGGCTCTGGCTGGGCGTGTGCGGGCGTTAGCCTCGGGCGGTGCTGATCCAGAGGCCGGTGCCGTGGACGTTCGAAGCCGTGATCGGCCGTGGCGGCATGGGCGAGGTCTGGTCGGCGCGCCAGGAGTCGACCGGCGCGACCGGCGCGATCAAGGTGATCACGGCCCGGCGAGCCCGGGAGCACTGGGTCCAGGCCGCGCTGCGCACCGAGATCCGGGCGATGGCCCGGCTCGCCCACCCGGCGATCGTGCGCATCCTGGACCACGGCATCGTGCCCCGGGGCGCGGGAGCGCCCGAGGCGATCGCCGGCCTGCCGTGCCTGGTGATGGACCGGGTGCCGGGACCGAGCCTGAAGGCCCGACTCGGCCAGGAGCCCTGGGGAGAGGTCCGCCGCCTCCTGGTGCGCCTGCTGGGCGCCCTGGCTCACGCCCACGCCCGGGGGCTGGTACACCGGGACCTGAAGCCGGCCAACGTGCTGCTGCCCCAGGACCAGGGCCTGGGCGGTGCCCGGCTGACGGACTTCGGCCTGGCCCACACCCTCGACGCCGGCCGGCGGGCCGAGCCCCACGACAGCACGACAGGCACGCCGTCCTACATGGCTCCGGAGCAGGTGATCGGCGACTGGCGCCTGTTCGGCCCGGCCACCGACCTGTACGGGCTGGGCTGCACGATCTGGGCGTTGCTCTGCGGTCGGGGCCCCTTTGCCGGGCTGGGGGATCTGAGCGCCATCTGCCGCGCCCAGGTCCGAGACGACCCGCCGGCCTTCGCGCCGCGGATCGAGGTCCCCGCCGGCTTCGAGCGCTGGCTGCGCTGGTTGCTGGCCAAGAACCCCGCGGAGCGCCCGGGCCACGCCCGGGACGCCGCCGAGGCCCTGGCGGCCCTCCACCGCCCCCCGAGCACACGCCCCGCCCCCGCTCTGCCGCGTCACTGGCAGGCCCCCGACGCCCCCAGACCGCCCCCCGGGGAGTCGTTGTTCGCGCTGCGGGCGCTGCCGCTGGTGGCCCGGGAGCCGGAACAGAACCACACCTGGTTCGCGCTGCGCCGGGTCCTCGAGGAGGGCCAGGCCGGTGCCCTGCTGCTCCACGGGCCCGCGGGCACCGGCAAGACTCACCTGGCACGCTGGCTCTGCGAGCGGGCGGCGGAGTCCGGCGCGGTCCAGGTCCTGAGCGCCCGCCACAGCCCTCTGCCCGGCGCCCGCGACGGCCTCGCACCGATGCTCCGGCGCCACCTGGGCTGCGTGGACCTGGACGACCGCACCGTGCACGACCACCTGGCCCGGCGTCTGAGCCCTGAGGCCTTGGGGGGACCCGGCGACCGGGCGGGCCTCGCGGCCCTGGTCGCGACCGGCGAAGGCGGCACGGACCAGGCCCGGTTCAGCAGCGCCCGGGAGCGACACCACACCCTGCGCCGGGTCCTGGCCCGCCTGGCGGCGGAGCGGCCGGTGATCCTGTGGCTCGACGATGCCCAGTGGGGCCCGGACAGCCTGATCTTCGCCACCAGTGCACTGGCCGGGCGAGAGGACCTGGGCCCGGTCCTGTTGTTGCTCACCGTCCGCGACGGCGAGGTCGCCGAGCGCCCGGTGGAGCGGGAGCTGCTCGGCGAGCTCGCCGGCCACGAGGCCACCACGTCGCTGGCGGTGGGCCCCCTGGACCGGGACGGACGGCGGGCTCTGGTGCGCGAGCTGCTCGGACTGGAGCCGGTGCTGGCCGCGCGGGTCGAGGCCCGCACCGCCGGCAACCCCCTGTTCGCGGTGCAGCTGATCGGAGACTGGATCCAGCGCGGCGTGCTCAGCCCCGGGCCCAACGGCCTGCGGGTGCGGGACGGGGCCGACACCGAGCTGCCCGACGACCTGTACGAGGTCTGGGCCACGCGGGTGGACGAGGTGCTGGCGGACTGGCCCGAGCGGGCGCGCCTCGGCCTCGAGGTGGCGGCGGTGCTGGGACAGGAGGTGGACGGCCAGGAGTGGCGCACGGTCTGCGAGCGGGTCGACGCGGACGCGAGCAGCGGACTGGTGGAGGTCCTGCTGGAGCGCCGCCTGGCAGCGGTCGGTCCCGAGGGGCCAGGGGTCGCCTGGTCCTTCGTGCACGGCATGCTCCGCGAGGCCCTGGAGCGAAGGGCCTGGGACGCCGGGCGCGCGGCGGGCCTGCACCGGGCCTGCGCGGAGCACCTGGCCGACCCGGACGCCCTGCCCACGGCCCACCGGGAGGCCCGCCACTGGCTGGCGGCCGGCGACGTGGGCAAGGCCATCGATCCGCTCAAGCGGGCGATCACCGCGCAGTTCGTGGCCGGCGACACCCGCCTGGCCCGGGACCTGCTCGAGGAGCGGGCCCGCTGCCTGGCCGACGCGGCCGTGCCGCCGTCGGACCTGGCCTGGGCCGAGCAGGGCCTGCAGGCGTCGAGCCTGGGGCGGCTGATGGGCGACCTGGCCCGGTCGTCGGCGATCTGCGCGGAGACCCTCGCCGCGGCCCGGGCGCACGGCTGGTCGAACATCGGCCAGATCCTGGCCGAGGCCGGCGACGTCGCCCGGCACCGCAACCGCCTCGACGAGGCCCAGACCCTGCTCGACGAGGCCATCGCCCGGGCCCTCGAGCTCGACGACCGGAAGGCCCTGGGCCGGGCCCGCCAGCGCCTGGCCACGGTGCTGCTCGAGCGGGGCCGCACCCGGGACTGCGTGGCCATGGCCGACGCCGCGAGGGAGGACCTGTTCGCCGTGGACGACCCGGTGGGCGCCGCGATCTGTCAGCTCGTGAAGTCCCTCGGCTACGTCCGCCTGGAACGTCACCGGGAGGCCATCGCGGGCCTGCTCCAGGCCCGCCGAGAGTACCGGGAGACCGGCTGTCGCTGGGGGGTCGCCGACGTGTGCGTGAACCTGGGGGACCTGGCGCGGCTCCAGGGCGACCTCGACCGCGCCGAAGCCCTCACCCGAGAGGCGGGCGAGCTCTACGAGGCCACCGCCACCGGCAGCCTGCACGTGGTCCGGCTGAACCTGGCGCTGATCACCCTGGAGCGCCAGGACTGGGAGGCCGCGACCCCCGAGCTCGCCGCCCAGGTCGAGGAGTATCGAGCCCTGGACCTGCCCCGGTGGGGCGCCACGGCCCGGGCCGGGCTGCTGCTGTGCCACGCAGCGCTCCGCAACGCCGACGCCCTGGCCGACCAGCTGCGCCTGGCCGAGGCCGAGCTCCTGGACTGCGGCTTCACCGACCCCGACGTGGCGGCCCTGCTCGAGCGCGCGGCCCGCGCCGCGCTGGCCGCAGGGGACGAAGGCGCCGCGAGCCGCATCGCGCGACTGGCGATCCTGCAGAATCCGCCCGAGGGCTGACGGGTCGATCCGCATCCACTCTTTGCGCAGGTCTGACCCGGATCCAGCCTCTGGGGGCTGCGGAGCGGCCCTGCCTCGTCTATACATCCCTCGTCCGCGCACCGAGGATGAGATGACAGGCCTGATTCGCCTCACCCTGATCATGGGCTTCAGCGCCCTGGTCGCCTGCACCGATGGCACCACCGGGACCACCGACACCGGCACCGACACGCCGTCCGACTCCGGCACCACCGGCGTCGACACCCTCACGATCACCGAGGTGAGCGGCGAGGTGAACGAGCAGATCGTCACGGTCATCCACGTCGACTTCACCCTGTCCGCGGCGGCCACCACCCACGTCGCCTTCCACACCGGGGACGACGACTGGCGGGTCAGCCCCACGGCGGAGAGCGAGGCTGGGGAGAACAGCACCGTGATCGTCGGTGTCCCCCCGGAGACCGAGGTCACGTGGAAGCTGGTCGCCGAAGCGGGCAGCCAGACCGTCGAGAGCGACGAGCAGATGACCCCGACCTGGGCCCTGCCGAGCGACTTCCCCGAGTTCCTCCTGGCCGAGAACGACCCGACCGGGTGGGAGTACCCCTACATCCTGGGCACGGTGGGCACCTCGGCCATCAACCAGTGGGTCCTGTTCATGCTGAACCGGGACGGCCAGGTGGTCTGGTACTGGTACCTGGACCACGGCTTCTGGGCCCCCTACGTGAAGCTCAGCCTGGACAACCGAAGCATCCTGTTCAATGCGCGGAACTCCCCCGAGGACGACCGCCGCATCTACCGCATCGGCATCGACGGCATCACCCACCAGGAGTGGCGCCTCGACGGCATGACCCACGCCTTCGCCGAGCTCGAAGATGGCTCGCTCGTGTACCCGAAGGAGGTCGGCACGGACGAAGAGGTCACGCGGGTCTACCCCGACGGCACCACCGAGGAGATCTGGTCCTGCTCGGGCTGGTGGGCGGAGACGGGCAGCGTGAATCAGCCGTGCTTCCACAACGGGCTGAACTGGTACGAGGACCGCGGGACCTTCCTGATCAGCTTCTACAACATCAACACCGTCGCCGAGGTGGACTTCACCACCGGCACGACCGTGCGGTCCTTCGGCGACGTGAAGACCAGCTACGAGTTCACCGACGCCGACGTCTCCTTCGACTTCCAGCACCACCCGACCTGGACCTCCCGGGGTGGGCTGATGGTCACCACCTCGGATCCGCGGAACGAGACCTGGGCACGGGAATTCGAGGTCGACGAGGCCAGCGAGTCCATCACCCAGATCTGGACCTACGGCGAGGGCGAGGGCCTGGAGGCCGAGACCATCGGCGAAGCCACCCGCCTGGAGAACGACAACACCCTCATGAACTGGGGCTCCATGCCCCAGATCCGTGAGGTGAAGCTCGACGGCACCGTGGTCTGGGACGGCTTCATGTCGCAGTCCAGCTTCATGGGTCGCATCCAGCCCGTGATGGACCCCTACGACTACTACTGCCCCGGCTGCTACGAGGAGAGCGAGGGAGGCACGGATTAGCAGTCCCCCGTGGACCGTCCCTTCTGCTTCGCCGTCATCGCCGACAGCCACTTCCGGGTCATCGGCGACGACCCCCAGTCCAGCCACCCGAGCGACGCCGGGCACAACGATCGCAACCGTCGGGCGGTGCTGCGCCTGCTCCGCGCCGATCCCGAGCACGTGGTGCACCTGGGCGACGTCCCGCACCCGGTGCCCGGGCTCTCGGCCCACCAGGTGGCCCTGGACCTGGCCCAGGAGACCTACGCGGTCCTGGGCGACAAGCGCCTCACGGTGGTCCCGGGCAACCACGACGTCTACGGGAAGCCCCGGCCCTGGCCCAACGCGCCCGGGGTGGGGCTGGACAAGCACAGCGTGTTCACCGCGCAGTGGGGGGCGCCCTGGGGGTCCTTCGAGCACGCCGGGGTGCACTTCGTCTGGCTCGACACCCCGATCCTGAACACCGGCTCGGACCTGGAGGCCGCGCAGTGGGCCTGGCTCCAGCAGGACCTGGCAGCGGCTCGGGGCAAGCGGATCTTCGCCTTCGTGCACTACCCGCCGTACCTGACCGAGCCCGACGAGCCCGAGCACTACGACAACCTGGCGGAGCCGGGCCGGGGGCGGTTGCTGGCCCTGCTCGAGTCCCACGGGGTCGAAGCGCTCTTCGCCGGCCACGTCCACAACGTCTTCTTCGACCGCCTGGGGGCGATGGACCTGCACGTGCTGCCCAGCACCGCCTTCGTCCGGCCGGAGTACGCGGAGCTGGCGGACGTCGGCCCGGGCGGCGAGTACGGGCGGGACGACCCGGCCAAGCTCGGCTTCTGCCTCGTGCACGTGCACGAAGGCGGGTACGGCCTGGAATTCGTCCGCACCGAGGACCCACACCTGTGTGCCCTCGCGGATCAGCACCCGTCCTTGCGGGGGGGCTCCGGGCCGACCCCGGCCGGCCTGCTGGGTGCCGAGGTGCGGCACGACTGGTCCCTGCCCCGGGAGGTCCCCTTCGGGAACCTGGACGAATTCCACCGCAAGCTCGCCCGCCAGGACGGTGTGGTCCAGGCCCTGTGGGACGCGGGCCTCCAGGTGCTCCGGGTGCCGGTCGATGACCTGGCGGAGCCCCGACGGCGGCGGCGCTGGGAGCAGCTCGCGGCGCGAGGCACGCGCCTGCTGGTGTTCAGCACCGGGGTGCCCGAGGCCGCCACCGCGGCCCGGGTCGCGGGTGCGCCGGGGCTGGTGGTCGGCTGGGAGGTCCTGGTGCCCAGGGTGCAGCTGGGCGCGGCCCGGGACGCGCTGGCGGGCTTCGGTCTGGCCACGCCCACCTACCTGTCGCCGGTCGGCGGGAACGCGGCCCGGGACGGCGAGTACTTCAGCCACTTCCCGGAGCACGGCTTCGCCCCGGGGGAGCCTGAGCTGTCGCGGTGGGCCCCGGCGGGCGCGGTGGTCCGGCTGGGGCCCGACACCCAGCCCTGGGACGGCCTCGTCGCCGCGGCCGGCACCGGCGTGCCGACCGTGGTGCGGGTCCAGCTGCCGCGTGGGGGCGAGGGGGTGGCGTTCACCGACGACCTCGCCGTGGCCGCCCGCGTGGTCGAGGCCGCCCTGGGGGCCTGGGCGCACCCGGACCTCACGGTGCTGGTGGACACGCTGGTCGACCACGATCGCGGCTACTTCCCCCGCCACGGCCTGCTGGACCGGCGCTGCAACCCCCGCCTGGCCTTCCACGCCCTGCGGCACCTGGCTCGGCTGCTGCCCGCCCGGCACCATCCCCACCGGATGTGGGACGAGGCCGACCGCCGGCTGTTCGGCATCGAGCAGTGGGGCAACGTCCACCTGCCGACCCAGGAGGTGGCGACACGAGGCGACGCCTTCGACCTGGTCAGCGGCGCCCGACTGGTGCCGGGGACCGGGGTCCGCGGGCCCTGGGTCGAGTGCTGAGGTGCGGGTCTTCGTCACCGGTGGCTCCGGTTTCCTGGGCGGGCACCTGATCCGGGCCCTGGTGGCCCGCGGAGACAGCGTGCGAGCCTTGGCCCGGTCGGACACCGCGGCGGCGGCGGTCGAGGCCTGCGGCGCGAAGGCCGTGCGGGGGGACCTGCTCGACACCGAGGCCCTGGCGGCGGGCATGAGGGGCTGCGCCCGGGCGCACCACTGTGCGGCGTGTGCCGAGGACTGGGAGGATCTGGCGACCTTCGAGCGGGTGAACGTGGACGGCACCCGCGCGGTGCTCGAGGCCGCCCGGGCCGCCGGGGTTCGCAAGGTCGTGCATGTCTCGACCGAGGCGGTCTACCTGGACGGCTCGCCGATCGTCGGGGTGACCGAGAGCCGGGCCCTGCCCGAGCGGCCCCTGCCTGGCTACCCGGCGTCCAAGGGCGCCGCCGAGCGGCTGGTGCTCCAGGCGAACAGCCGGTCGCTGGCGACGGTCATCGTGCGTCCGCGGCTGATCTGGGGCCGGGACGATCCCAAGATCCTGCCCCGGGTGGTGGCGGCCAGCGACGCGGGCTGGCTCCGCCTCATCGACGGCGGGCGCTTCCTCACCTCGACCTGTCACGTGGACAACTGCATCGAGGGCATGCTGCTGGCGGCCGAGCGCGGAGAGCCGGGGCGGGTGTTCTTCCTCAGCGACGGCGACCCGGTCGAGGTCCGCTGGTTCATGGGGGAGCTGCTGCGGGCGGTGGGGCGGGAGCCGCCGTCGGGCGAGATCCCGCTGTGGCTGGCGACCTGGATCGCCCGGCTCTGTGCGGTGCTCTGGCGGGTCCTCCCGCTACGGGGCAGCCCGCCGCTGACCCCGATGGCAGTGTTGCTGAGCGGCCACGAGATCACCGTCGTGGACAAGCGGGCCCGCCGGGAGCTGGGGTACGAGGGCCGGGTGACGATCGCCGAGGGCCTGGCGTCGCTGACCGGGCCTCCCGACCTGCCGCCGCCCCCTGCGCGATAGGGGCGCGGCATGTGGCTGGGATTGCTGGCGCTGGGTGCCACGGCCTGGGCCCAGGACCAGGCCGAGGAGGTCGCCTCAGACCGGGTCGATACCGACCGCCTCGAGCCCGGTGGCGTGGTGCTCGCCGCGTACAACGGGGACCTGGGCTTCGGCGGCGGCGGGGTCATGAATCTCGCGCGCTTCAAGTCCGGATTCGAACCCTACCGGTGGCGGATCCAGCTGGCCTTGTTGCTCTTCGCCAAGAGCAACGGCGTGCGTCCGACGGGCACCTTCCAGAACCTGTCGTTGATCGCCGACGTGCCCAGCACGGGGCGGGCGCCGCGGTGGCGCTTCGAGGGCTACCTGCGGCGCCAGTCCAACGCGGGCTGGTACGGGCTGGGCAACGCGGCGCCTCACGGGCAGCCCTGGCTGCTCATCGATCCCGAGCTGGACCCCGACGGCTACGCCCTCGCCCGGCACCACAACGAGTACGAGCGCAGCCGCATCGGGTTGAAGGCCGCCGGCCGCATGGACCTGGTCGCCGATCTGGACGCCTTCTTCGGCGGTGCCTGGACCCTGAACCGCTTCCAGGTGTACGCCGGCAGCGTGCTCGAGGGGGATCTGGGCGGGGAGTGGTGGCGATGCCCAGGCGCGGGCGAGCTGGGCGGTGCCCCACAGCCTGCTCGAGGGGTCCGCGGGCCTGTTCTGGGACAAGCGGGACCACGAGACCGCGCCCACGCGCGGCGGACTGGTGGAGGGCTCCGTGCGCGGTGGGGTCGGGGTGGGGCGTCCGGGGGCGTTCTACGGGGCGAACCTGACCGCCCGGGCCTTCCTGCCCGTCACCCGCCACACGGTCCTCGCCGCCCGATTGCTGCTCGACACTCTGGGCGGCGACGTGCCGTTCTACGAGATGGCGCGGCACGGCGGCCTGGTCCAGGAGAACAGCCCGGGTGGTGGCCGCTCCCTGCGGGGCCTGAGCCTGATGCGTCTGCACGGCCGGCACAAGGCGCTGTTGAACCTGGAGCTGCGGCCGGAGCTGCGGGAGTTCGCCCTGGCGGGCCAGGGGAGTCGGGCGGGGCTGACGTTCTTCGTCGACACCGGCCGTGTCTGGGCGACCCTGCCGGCCGACCCGGTGCTCGACGGCGAGACCGGGTTCTACACCGCCGGTGGCGGCGGGATCTGGCTGCACTGGGGAGACAGCTTCCTGCTGCGGTTCGATGTTGGGAGGTCGGCGGAGGGGACGGCGGCGTACCTGGATGTGGATCACATGTTCTGAGGCGGGTGGCGTTGGTCGCGGAGTCGGCGGGCCGCCAGGGGCTCGAGTGGCGCGGACTCGCGCCACTGGAGGCGTTGGCGGGGTGCCAGTGGGCCGAGTGGCACCGATTCGCGCCACTCACCGCCTTGGCGGTCCCCGACCCCAGCACTCACCCGACCCCGAGCAGCTCCACGTCGAACACCAAGGTCGCATGCGCCGGAATCACCGGCGGGTACCCGCGCTCCCCATAGGCCATGTGCGGCGGAATCGTCAGCCGGCGCTTGCCGCCGACCTTCATGCCCTTCACGCCGTCGTCCCAGCCCTGGATGACCTGGCCCACGCCCAGGGTGAACTCGAAGGGCTGGCCCCGGAGCACGCTGCTGTCGAAGGGGTCGTCGGCGCTCTTGGTGCTGAGCCAGCCGTGGTAGTGCACCGACACGGGCTGGCGGGGAGTGGCTTCGGCGCCGGTGCCGACTTCGAGCTCTTCGATCTGCAGGGTGGACATGGGCTCCTCCGGTTGGAGGCCCTGCTAACGGGTCGGACGCACCCCGAGGTTGGCGCCGTCCTGCACACCGTCGACGATCGTGTAGGCGTTGTCCCGGTGGTCCGAGTCGTTGACGGCGAAGGACAGCTGACCCTCGTCGGGCGCGGTGAAGACCGTGCCGGTGCCGATCGGAAAGACACTCACCTGGCCGTCCAGAGTCTCGAAGCGGCCGAGCAGCATGCCCCACAGGCAGCCGTCGTCGGTGCACAGGCTGCCCTCGGGCGGAGGGGTGTCCGCGAGACCCGCGACCGTGGAGCTGGGGCCGTCGGGGCCCAGGCTGAAGCCGGCCCGGGCCGTGGCGGAGAGCTCGACCTCCTCGCCGGGGCACAGGGCGAGCTCGTGCTGCCAACCACGGTCGACGCTCAGGGTGTCGAACCAGGGCTCCTCGAGCAGAGCGATGCAGTCCCCGGCGGTGAGCTCGGCCGGCAGGCTCTCGAGCCAGCCTCCCCAGGCCATGGTCGCCACGCCCCCGGCCGCCCACTCCAGGCAGTACTCCAGGTTGGTGGCCGCCACGGCGTCGACCCGATCGGGCTTCTGTCGGAGCAGGTCGCGGACCTCCTTGGCCAGCCCATCGCCGAAGTCCACGCCGTCGTTCCGGCCCCCGCGCCACTGCAGCGCCAGGTTGTCCACCGTCTCCCGGCGCCCGGCGGCCAGGTCCTCGGGGGTCGGGTTGTCGAAGGGCTGGGGCACCCAGCAAGCCCCCTCGGCACCCTCGATCCAGCCCCACTCGGGGGCCGGCGGCGCGGGGGGTTCCTTGGGGCCGCAGGCGGTGGCGAGCAGGAGCAGGGGCGGCAGGGTGCGGGTCATTCCGTGTCCTCGGCCGGCGGGCAGACCAGGTCCAGGTAGGAGGTGAAGCCGGCGATGGCGGTGAAGGGCACGGGGCCGCCGGGCTCGAAGGCGAAGGAGAAGTAGTGCTCCTCGCCGCAGGGCCCGCCCGGCGCGTCGAGCACCAGCTCGTAGTCCCCGGGCTCCAGGTTCGCGACGCCGGCGAACCCACTGGACGAGGTGCTGGCGAGGTCGTCGTCGGCCAGGAAGAGGCCGTTCATGTAGTAGGGCGTGCCGACCGCGGGCTCGACCAAGAAGGACACCCCCTCGGTGTGCTCCGGCAGCTCCTCGCCGCCAGGAGCGCGGGCTTCGTGGAAGACTGTGAAGGCCAGGTGGGCGGCGTCGGGGTCGTAGACCGTGCCCATGCGCTCGGCGTTGAGCTCGGCGAAGCTCACGTCGTACAGGGTGGAGACGAAATTCCGGGCCTCGTCGGCGCTGTTCTGGAGCAGGGCGGTGGGCACCATGTCGTCGAGCGTGGCGGTGACGACCAGGTCGGTGTCCAGGGGCAGGCCCGCGATGACGAAGTCGCCTTCGTCGCCCGTGAGCACGCAGTCCACGTCCACGTCGAGCACGCAGACCTCGACCCCCTCGATGCCCTGCTGCAGCAGGGTGATGAAGTTGCCACGGAAGCAGGCGTACTCATCGTCGGCGGCGTCGCACTCGGGCGGGGCCGGGTCGTCGCAGGCCAGGGCGAGGAGCAGGAGCATCGGCGGAGGGTATCCGGGGGTTCGGCGTGCATCCATCCCCAGGATGGATGCGGGTTACCCGATCGAGGCGGCCTGTGGCCCGCGACTACGGGCGGCGGGGCGTAGACTCGCCCTCGGAGGAGCCGTGGCCGAGCGCCGGGAGCATGTGCGCCTCGCCCTCTCCTGGGCGCTGACCATCGCCGTGACGGCCCTGGTGGTGCAGGTGAACAGCGCCTGGCTCGCCGCCGACGAGCAGCTGCCCTGGGGCGACGCGCCCGGCCACCTGCGCATCCTGGTCCGCTGGGACAAGTGGGTCGGCGCCGGCTGGGACGTGCCGGTCGACCCCTTCCCACCCGCGCTCTACCTGGCCAGCGACTTCTTCGTACGCCGGGTCGGCGCCGGGCTGGACACGGCGTTGTTCGGGGTGGTGGTGTTCGCCGGGGTGCTGGCCGCCGGGCTGAGCCGGGTCGGCTACCGCCTCCAAGGCCTGACCGCGGCGGTGGTGCTGCCGCTGGCCGTGCTCAGCACCGCCACCATCGCCAACTACACCCGGCTCTACCTGCTCGGCCTGCCGGCCGCCGCCCTGTTGCCCTGGGTGCTGCTGTGCTGCTGGACCAGCGAGGGCTACCGCCGCTGGCTGCCTACCCTGGGGGTGGGGCTGACCCTGGGCCTGGCCATTCTCGCCAAGTACCAGATCGCCTACTGGCTCCTGCCCATCCTGGTCGCGCCTGGGCTGGTGATGGTCGCGCGCTCGCCGGCGGCCCTGGTCCCACTGCTCGGCGTGGTGCCGACCTTCGGCCTGGTGCTGGAGCGCCTCGCGGACCAGGCCCTGGTGGATCCGCCCGCCAGCGGGGAGCTGCTCGGGGCGACCATCCGCTGGCAGGGCCTGATCATCGGCGAGACCGCGGCCGTGCTCCTGGGGCTCTGGCTGCTGGTGCGCTGGAAGGCGCCGGAGCGCTGGCGGGACCGGCTCCAGCCAGGGGTCGCGCTGGCCCTGGCGGCCCTGCTCACCCTGGCGCTCGTGGTGCCCTGGGGCATGGTGGTCGCCGACGAGCTCTACACCCACGTCCAGTACGTCACCCAGGACATGGAGCGGGCGCCCTGGCCGATCCACGAGGCAATGCTCTGGGGACAGATCGACGGCTTCTGGCCCCTGGCGCGGGTCTGGCTGAAGCTGGGGATCGGGCTGGCCCTGCTGGAGCTCCTGCTGCGCTGGACCCCGCTGAAGCGCACGCCACCGTCCCGCTGGCTCTACGGCGACGAGACCCGCCTGCCCCACGGGGTGGTGCTCGGGGTGCTCGCGCTCTCCGGGACCGCAGGGGTCATCGTCACCGTGACCCAGGTGCTCGCGGACCCCCGCTACTACCTGCCTCTGTTCGTGCTCCTGGGCTTCCTCGTCGCCCTGCCCCTGTGCCGGCTGCGCCCCACCCGCTGGCTGCTGGCGCCGGTCCTGGCGGCCGTCTGTCTGCTCCAGCTGGACCCCTCCCTGGGCCAGTCGAGGCCCGAGCTGAGCGGGCGCTTCGTGTCCATGGGCGTGCACAGCGCCTACACCTCGGGCCGCTACGAAGCCCTCACCCCGTCCGACGGTCGCTGGCTCCTGCACTACGGCGCCGCCCCGGTCCGGGATGCCCCTGCGGGCGCCACCGAGCGGGCGCTGATCGCGGCCCGCAAGGTCCGCGCCGTGCCCCGCACCCTGGGGGGCAGCACCGAGTGCGGGGGCATCGCCTACGTCACCGGAGTGCCGATCGAGGACCGGACCCTGTACGGCCTGGCCGCGCTGCACGGCCATGGCGAGTGCATGGTGGACCGCCTCGCCCGCATCGATCCGAAGACCGGCCGGATGATGTGGGAGCCCAAGACCCGCCGGCCCAAGGCCCTGCTGATGGTCGCCACGACGGCGGCCCAGGAGGCGGCGGTGCTCGAAGCGCTGGCGGAGCGCAGCGAGCTGACCTGGGACGTGGTGTCCCAGGAGGCGGTGCTCGGCGGTCGGCAGGTGACGCTCTACGCCTGGGCGAAGCCGGCTCCGCCCGCGGACCCCGAGCCCCCTACTCCTGCGGAATGATCACCCAGAGGATGAGGTAGGCCAGCAGCGCCGAGCCGCCGAGCCAGGCGACCAGGAAGAACCCCAGCCGGACCAGCCAGGGGTCGACACCGAAGCGCCGGGCGAGCCCGGCGCAGACGCCAGCGATCATGGCGTCGTTCTTCACCCGGACCAGCTTGTTCGACATCACGCCCTCCAGTGGCCCAGTGTACTGCCCGATCCCGAGACCACCTCAACCGTCCAGGCCCAGGGCCTCCAGCACGGCAGCGACCGTGCCGGACACCGGTGCAGGCGGGTTCGCGCCCTCGGCGTCCGACTGGTGGTACTGCACGACGATGTCCGGGTCCTTGAGCAGGTGCCCCGTCAAGATACCCACCACGTCTGAGCCCTGGGCGATCGTGCCCCCGTCGCGCAGCTTGCGAATGCCCGCCACCGTGGCGCAGCTCGCGGGCTCGGCGCCGATGCCCGCAGCGTCGACCCGGGCCTTGGCCGCGAGGATCTCGTCGTCGGTGACCGACACCACGACGCCGTCGGTCTCCCGGACCGCCCGCAGGCTCTTGCGCCAGCTGACCGGGTCCCCGATGCGGATGGCGCTGGCCAGGGTCTCCGCCTGGACCGGGACCGGCGCCTCGCCGGTCTGCCACGCCCGCACCAGCGGCGCCGCGCCAGCCGCCTGGATCACGGCGAGGCGCGGCAGCCGGTCGATCAGCCCCAGCTCCCGAAGCTCCAGCAGCCCCTTGCCCAGGGCCGAGCTGTTGCCCAGGTTGCCGCCGGGCAGGACGATCCAGTCCGGCACCTGCCAGCCCCGGTCGCTCAGCAGCTCGAAGCCGATGGCCTTCTGGCCCTCCAGGCGGAAGGGGTTCACCGAATTCAGCAGGTACACCCCGTGGTCCCGGCACAGCTCGCGGACCAGGGCGAGGGCGGCGTCGAAGTCCCCGTCGAGCTGGAGCGTCCGTGCGCCGAAGGCCAGGGCCTGGCTGAGCTTGCCGTAGGCGATCTTGCCCGCGGGCACGAAGACGTAGGCCTCGAGCCCGCACAGGGCCGCGTAGGCCGCCATGGACGCGGAGGTGTTGCCGGTGGAGGCGCAGGCGACCTTGGTCGCGCCGTGCAGCCGGGCCGCCGTGATCCCGGTGGTCATGCCCCGGTCCTTGAAGGATCCGGTGGGGTTCTCGCCCTCGTGCTTCAGCTGGACCGCGTCGAGTCCAGCCCAGGCGGCCAGGGCCCGCGGCGCGTCGTAGAGACGGGTCCCGCCCTCGGGCTTGGTGGCGACCAGAGCCGGGTCCACGCCGGGCATGATCAGCTCCCGGAAGCGCCAGACCCCCGAGCGATCGAGTCGGTCCAGGCTGCCCCGCCGGGCGTCGAAGGTCTCCCGGCTGACCCGGCCCCGCAGCGCGTCCAGGTCGTGGGTGACGTCGAGGGTGCCCCCGCAGTCGCAGGTCATGCGCGGATCGAGGCCCTCGTACCCGGCGCCACAGGCGACGCAGTCCAGGGTCCAGGACGCGCTCATCGGCGCCCCCGCTCGGCCGCGATGCGCAGCACGTCGCCCAACACCCCCATGGCCGTGACCTCGATGCCCGCACCGGGGCCGGTGACGACCAGCGGCCGGTCGGCGTAGCGCTCGGAGTGGAAGACCACCTGGTTGTCGGTGCCCTTGAGACCACCCAGGGCGCTGTCCGCGGGCACAGCGGTCGGGCCGACGGTGATGCCTTCGGTGGTGACGCTGGCCACGAAGCGCAGGGCCTGGCCCTGGTCCCGGGCCTGTGCGACCCGCGCCGCCATCGGCCCATCGAGCTCGCTCCGGAGGCGCTCCAGCAGGGCCGGAACCGGCATCCCGGCCCAGTCCGCCGGCACGAGCCCCTCGAGCCGGACCGGCGTGTCGGGCCCGGCGAGGCCGCTCAATCGCCCGAGGATCACGGCCTTTCTCGCGACCTCCTCGCCGGCCAGATCGTCCACCGGATCCGGCTCGGTGTAGCCGGCCGCGACCGCCTGCTCGACGGCCTCGGAGAAGGCCATGCCCTCCTCGAGCCGGGTCATCAGGTAGCCGAGGGTGCCGCTCAGCGACCCGGCGGCCGAGGTCAGCCCATCGCCGGTGTGCAGCAGCATCTCCAGGGTGTCGACCACCGGGAGGCCCGCACCGACGGTCGCCTCGCAGCGCAGCAGCCGGTGGTGGGTCTCCGCCGCGGCCCGGAGTGCCTCGAACACGTCGGGGTCGTCGGCCAGCGGCTTCTTGTTGGCGGTGGCGACATCGCAGCGCAAGGCCATGGCCCGGAGCCAGGCGGCGTGGGCCTCGCCGCTGTCCGACACGTCCACGAGCACAGGCCGAGCGAGGCGGTACTGGAGCACCGCTTCGACCATCTCCACCGGTGTGCCGGCCCGTCCCTCTCGGGCGTCGGCGAGCTTCGCGCCCCCGGCCTTGTGGTCCAGGATCGTGCGGAGGCGGTCCAGGCCGAGCCCGGTGGGCTCGAACACGAAGCCGCTCCGGTCCGCGATCGCGACCACCCGGGGGTGCAGACCGAAGCGGTCGAAGACGTGGCTGCGGCGCTCCAGCACCTGGGCGACGAGCTCCCGGCCGATGCTGCCGCAGCCCAGGAGCAGCAGGTCCAGGTGTCGCTCGGTCTCGATGCCAGAGTCGATGCGATCCAGGCCGAATTCGCCGTGGACAGCTCGCAGGGCCTCGTCGACGTCGGCGCTCTCCACCGCGACCGTGACGTTGAGCTCGGAGCTGCCCTGGGCGATGGCCCGGACGTTCACGCCCGCCGCGCCCAGGGCGCCGAAGAGCCGCCCGGAGATGCCCGGGGTGTGGGCCATGCCCAGGCCCACCGCGGCGACCAGGCCCACGCCGTCCTCCAGCTGGACCGCGTCCACCTCGCCCCGCTGGCGCTCCACCGCCAGGGCTTCGTCCACCGCGCCTCGCCCCTCCTCGGCCTGTCCGGAGGGCACCGCCAGGCAGATGCTCGACTCCGCCGACGACTGGCTGATCATCGTCACGCTGATGCCGCGGGCCGCCAGGGCGCCGAAGACCCGGGCCGCGACGCCGGGCACACCGGCCATGCCCTTGCCCTCGACGCTGAGCAGCGCGTGGTCCCGGACAGCGCTCAGGGCCTTGACCGGGTGGCTGCCGCCGGTGCTGCGGTGGTCGACCACCGTGCCGGGGGCGTCGGGCTCGAAGGTCGACCTGATCGTCACGGGAATGCCCTGGGCACTCACCGGGATCATCGTGCGCTGGTGGAGCACCTTGGCGCCGTAGAACGAGAGCTCGCCGGCCTCGCGGTAGTGGAGCTGGCGCAGGGGTCGGGCTTCGGGAACCACCCGGGGGTCGGTGCTGTAGACACCCGCCACGTCGGTCCAGATCGTGACCGCAGCGGCGTCCAGGGCACCGGCCAGGATCGTGGCCGTGAAGTCGGTGGCCCCGCGGCCGAGGGTGGTGGTGGCGCCGGCGGGCGAGCGACCACAGAACCCGGTCACGATCGGTACCAGGTCTTGATCGATCAGAGGCCGCAGTGTCGCATCAATTCCAGACGCCGCCCCGGGGAGCGGGCTCGCCGAGCCGTGCCGACCGTCGGTGTCGAGGAAGGTGTCCGCTTCGACCGCCCGGGCCGCGACACCCTGGGCCTCGAGCGCCGCTGCGAGCAGGGGCACGACGAGCTTCTCCCCGCTGGCGACGATCCGGTCCCAGGTCCGGGGGGTGAGCTCTCCCAGGACCGAGCTGGCGGCGACGAGATCGTAGAGCTCGTTGAGCAGACGATCGACGTGGCGCCGCAGCGCCCCGGCCACCTCGTCCGGGACTCCGAGGCCGTTCACCGCCTGGTGGTGGCGCGTTCCCAGTCCCTGGAGGCCGTCTCGCGCGGTGGCCGCCTGGCCCTCGCGGGCGCTCTCGGCGACGGCGATGAGGGTGTTGGTCACCCCGGCCATCGCCGAGCAGGCGACGACCACGTCGGCTCCCCGGGCTCTGGCGGCGGCGACGAGGGTGGCTGCGTGGCGGATGCGGCTGGCGTCTCCGACGGAGGTGCCGCCGAACTTGTGGACTTCGAGGGGCATGGGGCGGGAGCCTACTCCAGCCCCGCCATCACCCGCGCCGCCACATACCCCCAGGTCATGCCCCGGGCGTTGCTCACCCCGGACTGGTAGCCGGCGCCGGTGTCCAGCAGCGCGGCGGTGTTGCCCGCCGCATACAGCCCCTCGATGGCGTGCCCGCGCACGTGCATCACCTGGCCGCGGGTGTTGATCTTCAGCCCCACCGCGTTCACGCCGACCCCCACCGCGGTCAGCGCGATGCCGTAGTAGGGCGGCTTGTTCACCGGGCCCAGGTTCGGGTTCGGGCGGGAGTCGTCGCCAGTCATCATCGCCGCCCAGGGGTACCGCCCGCGGCCGAAGTCCGGGTCGACCTCGCCGTCGGCGAAGCTGTTGAAGCGGTCGAGAGTCTTCCCAAACGCCACGGGGTCGATGCCGAGCCTCTGGGCGAGCTCCTCGGGGGTGTCGGCGCGGGCGCAGACGTCCTCGGGGATGTCCATGCCGGGCATCCAGGTCGCGAAGTTGTACTTCTCCCGGTAGGTCGCGTCGAAGATGAGGAACGGCGGGTAGTTGGGGTGGGCCTGGGCGACGCCGTCCCAGTCGTGGCAACGGGGCAGGTACTCCCGGTAGAAGCTCTCGTCGGCGAAGCGCTCGCCGGCCCGGTTCACCCACAGGGCGTGGGGGTAGCCGCCCTCCCAGGACGCCCGGTACATCGGCCGACCGCAGTGCTGTTCGCCGGGGATCTGGTAGCCGAAGAACATGCCC
This sequence comes from uncultured Enterobacterales bacterium, assembly GCA_964344945.1. GTDB lineage: Bacteria > Myxococcota_A > UBA796 > UBA796 > CAJQPC01 > CAYFPX01. The sequence continues at coordinate 21,621 of CAYFPX010000010.1, read as the reverse complement.
AGGTTGTACGAGGGCACCCCGGCCAGGGACGCGCCGACCTCGCCGCCGAGGACCAGGTTGTCACCCTCGACCGTGGGCTGGCACATCGAGTTCCACTCGGGCAAGCCCTCGTAGTACCTGGCGAACTCCGGGTGCCAGTCGTAGCCACCGATGGCCAGCAGCACGCCCTTGCGGGCCCGGACCCGGACCGTGCTGCCGCCGCGGGTGCACTCGACCCCGACCACCCGACCGTCCTCGACCACGAGCCTCGTGAGCGGGGCTTCGGTCCAGGTGGGGATGCGACGCTCGACCTGGGCAGCCTTGATGAACCAGCCCATCATCGCCGGGCCCATGCCGCGGATGTCCCTGGACATGCGCTCGCCCATCTTCACGAAGTCCCACTGCAGGATGCAGCTCAGGCCGCCCCACTCGAACAGCTCGTCGTGGGTGATGCCCGGCGGCATGTGCGGGGTGGACCAGGCCTTCTTGCGCCAGTCTCCGAGCTGGTGGGCGTCGAAGAGCTCACACTCCAGGTAGCGGCCGTGTCGCACGGTCCCGGGGGCATGGGGGTAGTGGTAGTCCGGGAAGTCCTGGATGATCTTCCAGCGGATGTCGCAGGTCTCCTGGAGCCACTGCGCGGCCTCGGGGGCCCGGTCGTAGAGCACGTCGGCGAGCTCGCGCACGCTGTAGCCGCCGGCCAGGAAGTCCATGTAGGCCCGGCCCCGGACCGGGTCGTCGGGCCTGCCCTCGGCGGCCATGAGGTGGTTGTTGCAGACGAAGACCTCCCCCCCGGAGTAGGCGCAGACGCCCCCGAGCTTGTCGCTCTTCTCCAGGACCAGGACCTCCAGGCCCGCTTCGTGGGCCACGAGCGCACCGGTCAGCCCGCCCAGGCCCGAGCCCACGCAGATCACATCGACGGTGTGGTGCCACATCAGGCGCGCTCCTCGAAGAACTGTCGGTACCAGGTGCGCAGGCGCCCGATGGGGCCGTCGCCGTCACAGATCGCCGGGCGGTCGCGCCAGGTCTTGTTCTCCCAGATCCGGATGTCCTCGTGGAACCCCGCGGTCAGGTTGTCGACGTACCCCGCCTGGAAGGCGGCATCGCGCTCGGTGCTGTCCGAGGCCCGGAGCATCACCGCGAAGCGCAGCACCAGCTGCTCCTCGTCGATGGGCGTGTGGCAGAGCAGCAGGCGGCTGTCGAGGAAGCCCTGCATGCGCGTGATCTGGAAGGCCGGGCCGTGGTAGGTCGCCTCGAGCTTGAAGCGGTCCCGGCCGCCGCCGCGGGGGTAGGCGATGCCCTCGGTGAGCTGGGTCGCGGTGTGGTCGGCGTAGACGTTGTCGAAGCGGTCGACGTGGGTGCCGTGCACGATCGGGAAGTGGGCCTTGTCGGCCACGTTCTCCACGATCTCCCGGGGGCTGGTCTTCACCGTCAGGGCGCTGAACGCCCACTCCGTCCAACCCTCTGCACCCACCTCGTCGATGGTGGGCACGTCCCAGGTCGGTCCGCCACCGTCCGGGCAGTGCCAGCCGAAGATGGCGCCGTTGCGCTCCAGCACCGGCCAGGCACGGGTCGTCGCCCGCTTGGGGATCTTCGAACCGTAGGGAATGTCGGAGCACCGTCCTGTCGCATCAAAGGCCCAGGCATGGAACGGACAGACCACGCTGGATCCGCACACCGTGCCGCCATGGCCCAGGTGGGCGCCCAGGTGCGGGCAGTGGGCATCGAGGAGGCCCAGGCCGCCATCCTCGCCCCGGAAGAGCACGAGCTCGCGCCCCCAGACCTTCAGCGGCGTGGCACTGCCAGGGGTGAGCTCGTGGGCCCAGGCGAGCACGAACCAGCCACGGGCGAAGGGGGACTTCCCGGCCACCGGGACCTCCGAGTAGAACACGTTCTAGTGAAGTAGAACACGTTCTAGCGGGAGCGTCTACGAGAGGTGATGCTTCCGATGGCGGGGCGCCGCTGTTCCTGCGGTGAGGTTGGCCACAAGACACCCGGAAGAACTACGGCAGCTCGATCACCAGCCGGAACCACGCCTCCTTCAGGTCCCCGCAGTCCGAGGTCCACCACACCCACTGGGCCCCCTCGGCGATGAAGTCCGCAGGCCAGTAGGTACCCCAGGTGGACTGGTCGGCGCAGACGATCGCCGGGGACCACGCCGAGTCGTCGTAGGTCGCGTCGATGAAGTCGCTGGCCGGCATGGTGTTGGTCATCTTCCACACGCCGTCGCCGGTGCGGTACTCCCGCACACCGTCGATCCAGATCACGCTGTTGAAGCCGCTGATCACGCTGGCGGTGTCCTCGGCGTGGATCGCCAGCACGTGGGTGCCGCTCTCCAGGGTCCAGGTCAAGGTGTCGGTGTAGGACCAGCTGGTCTGGTTGGGGGCGGTGATCGACGTGCCGTCGATCCACCCCAGCCACTGGTCGTCGGCGGTCAGCAGCACCTCGACGTCGTACTCGACGATCGGCGGCGCCAGGCCGGTGCCCGCCAGCGAGGCGCTGAGCTGGGGCTGGTCCGGGTGGTCGCTGGAGACGAGCAGGGTGGCTTCGTCGGCGACCTCGTCGGCCGGGGGGTAGGTGGCGGTCAGCGCCAGGGACTCGCCGGGCTCGAGCACGGACTCGCCGGGCAGCGGCTCGGCCAGGGAGAGCTCGGTCTCCGAGGTGGAGACGAAGTCCCAGTCGCTCAGCACCGCAGCCGCTCCGCCGACGTTCTCGACCGTCAGGACGACCGTGTCCGTGTCCCCGAGGTCGAGGGCGCCGAAGTCGTGGTGCTCCGGGGTGAGGACCAGGTCCGGCAGCAGGGTGTCGCCGCTCAGCGGGACGCTGACGAGCGGGTCGTCGGGATCGTCGGAGCCGACCAGGACCTCGCCGCTCACGGCGCCGAAGCCTGCGACGGTCCAGGTCACAGCGAAGTCGGTCTCGGTCCCAGGAGCCACGAGCTCGGCACCGAAGGCACTGAGGGTGAACGGGCCGTCGGGATCGACCAGGGACAGCTCGGTCAAGGTCAGGTCCTCGTCGCCAAGGTTGGCCACGGTGACGACCGCCTCGGCTGCGTCACCGGGGACGAGCTGGCCGAAGTCCACGGCCTGAGGGGTGATGGCCAGGTCCGGCACCCCGGGCACCTCGCCGCCACCGGGCGGCAGGGGCTCGGTGCCGTCGAGGGCATAGTCGATGCAGGCGGTCAGGGACAGCAGGGCGATCATGGGAAGACGGTAGGACCAGGAGGGGGTGCGAGGCAAGGCAGACTCCAGCGCGAGAGGTCACCCCGCGATCAAGGGTGGGCCCGCGCAGGAGTTGCGGGTCACCCGGCCAGCA
>CAYFPX010000010.1:14845-18315 GCA_964344945.1 uncultured Enterobacterales bacterium | reverse complement strand
CCCGAGCACCGCCAGGGCCGCACCCGCGATCACGGCGATCAGCAGGCTGCGGTCCACCGGCGCCTTGGGCGGCGGCTCCGGAGCCGGCGCCTGCAGGGCCGGGGAGGTGGGTGGCCCTTGGCTGGGCTCGGGCGCAACCGCTGGGACGGGCGCGGCCACCGGCGCGGGGGTCGGCTGCGGCGTGGGGGTCGGCTGCGGCGCCGGGGTCGGCTGCGGCGCGGGGGTCGGCGGCGGCGGCGGAGGCTCGGCCGGCTTGGACCGGGCGGCCTTCAGGTTCGCCAGCAGATCCGCGCCCGCGCTGCCCTCCACCCGCTTCTTGATCCGCACGCCGCGCAGGCGGTTCACGACGTCGATCGCGCTCGCGGGCCGCTCCGACGGGTCCTGCCGCGTCAGGTCCTGGACCAGCTCGCGGAGCTCGGTCGGAGCCTCCTCGCCCGGATCGAGGTGCGGCGTGGAGAGCTTGCGCTGGAGCACCTGGGTGGTGCGGACCCTGGAGCCGTCGGGGTTTCCGAAGGCCTTGGCCCCGGACAGCGCCTCGTAGAGCAGCACCCCGAGGGCGTAGAGATCGTACGCCGGCCCCTCCTCTCCGGTCTCGAAGGCCTCGGGCGGCAGGATGCGCAGGGTGCCGACCACCGCTCCGGCCTGGGTCAGCCGCTCCTCCTCGGACTCCAAGGCCACGCCGAAGTCCATCAGCTGGGCCTGGCCCATGCTGGCCATGAAGACCGCCTCCGGCTTCACGGAGCGGTGCACGATGTCCTCGCCGTGCAGGTAGTGCAAGGTCGCGGCGAGCTCGCGGGCGAGGGCGAGCACGGCGCGCGGCTCCAGCGGCCCCTCGGCCAGCCGCTCGTTGAGGAAGGTGCCCTCGGCGTACTCGCAGGCGATGGCGGGGGGGTCCTGGATCGAGGCGATGTAGCGCGGGATCCCGGGGTGGTTCAGCCGGGCGAGCATCTTGGTGAAGCGCCGGTAGCGCTCCTCCCCGCGGTGCAGGCTCTTGTGGTCGAAGACCTTCACGACCGCGACACGACCGCCGGAGTTGCGGCACAGGTAGGCCACGCCGGTCCCCGACTTGCGGAGCACGGACTCGACGGTCCAGTGGCCGATGGTGGCGCCAGCTTGGAGCACTGCAGGCCTCCTGTCGGGATTATGCGACAGGCGGGTCCGCTCCCCGGCATCGGCCCGCGTTTCGGACGCGCCGGCCCGGCTGGCGCTGCTGCCCTCCCGGCCCGAAGTGCTACCCTCGCCCCGCCGTGATCACGCCTTGGCTCTGGCTCGGCGCCGCCCTGGCCGCCGACCCCGTCGACCCCTTCGAAGAGCAGGAGCTCTCGGAGCTCTTCGCCATGGAGGAGGCCCTGGTCACGGTCGCCAGCCGCTACGCCCAGACCACCCGCGAGGCCCCGGCCATCGTGACGGTGATCACGGCGGACCAGATCCGCAAGCGCGGCTACCGCACCCTGGCCGAGCTGCTGCGCGGCCAGCCCGGCGTCACCGTGTCCCGGTCCAAGGAGGGCCGCACCCTGGCCTGGTTCCGGGGGTCCCTGGGCCAGGACAACAACAAGTTCCTCCTCCTGGTCGACGGCGTGCCTTGGTACGACGGCATCTACCAGCACGCCTGGATCGACGCCTACCTGCCCCTGGAGAACGTGAAGCAGGTGGAGATCATCAAGGGCCCCGGCTCCACGATCTACGGCACCAACGCCTACGCCGGCGTGGTCAGCGTGGTCACCTGGCGGGCCGAGGACCTGGCCGGGGGCTTCGCCCACGTCGAAGCCGGCTCGATGAACACCCTGGGCGCCACGGTGGCCGGCGGTGGAGACCTGGGTAGCGGCACCGACAAGGTCCGGGTCAGCGCCTACGGGCGGGCCTTCGACACGCTCGGGGACGGCATCGAGGTGACTCCCCGAGGCGAGCGCGACGTGCAGGGGCTCAACCCGATCCGGGCGGTCGCCGCGGGCGCCCGGGCCTCGTGGCGCGGACTCACCCTGAGCTACGACCACATCGACTACCGCCACAGCTACCTGACCCAGCCCCAGGACGACCTGGTGGACGTGTGGGCCCAGGACCAGGACCTCTTCTACCTGGACTACCGGAACGAGTACCTGGCCGCGCGCTGGGCCCTGCGCGTGAGCCGCAACCTGACCCTCACGCCTCACGGCTTCTTCCAGGAGCACGACAACCCAGGCCTCTACGGCTGGATGTCCGACCCGGTGAGCACCGTGGACACCGGAGGCGCCGTCACCACCGAGCTCCAGGCCACCCTGGTGGAGACCGAGAAGCACACCATCCGCTACGGCGGGGGGCTGGACCTGGAGGCGCGGCCCGCGGCGGCTCACCTCACCATCGCCGGTCTGGGCTTCGAAGGCATGCGCATCCTGTCGCTCGAGGACCGTGTCTTCGAGGACTTCGAAGGGGAAGCGACCAGCGACGACTTCTACGCCACCCCCGGCACCGACGCCCACGGCGCCTTCGGGTACGTCCAGCACACCTGGACCGCCCAGTACTGGCTGGAGCTCACCGGCGGCGTGCGGCTCGACTACAACCTCTTCGGCGGCTGGTTCTTCCCCAGCCCGCGCCTGGGCGTGCTGCTGGTGCCCACGTCGAACGTGTGGGTCAAGCTGCTCTACGGCCGCGCCTTCCGGGCCCCGAACGCGCGGGAGTCCCTGGTGGAGGTGGGCCTCGACGAAGACGAGCTGCCCATCTTCACCGCGTCGAACCATGAGCTCGTCCCCGAGCGAATCGACACGGTGGAGGCCGAGCTGACCTGGGCCTGGCAGGGCGCCCAGCTCCGCGGGGCCGCCTTTGCCTCGAAGCTCGCGAACACCATCGACGCGACCACCGGGGAGTACGTGTACCGGAACCTGGGTGGCGCCACGATCGTCGGCACCGAGCTGGAGGCCACCTGGAGCTCGGACCTGCTCGACGTCGGCCTGTCCTGGGCCTGGACCCGTGGCCGCGACGATGACACCGGGTACCGGGTCTACGGCGTCCCGGCCCACGCCCTGCACGGCACCCTCACGGTGCAGCCCCTGACCGGTCTCTACCTGTCGGGCAACGTGGACGCCTTCTCTCGCCGCCCCCGGTCGGAGTGGGCGCCGGACTCGGGCCTGGGTGACGGGCCGGCCTACGCCATCCTGGACCTGGCTGTGGCGACGGACCGGGTCGCCAACGACCGTCTGCGGCTGTCGGGCAGCATCCACAACGCGCTGAACACCGACTACGCCGACATGGTCTACCTGGACGACGCCAACGCCGTCAGCGACGGCGAGGCGAAGTACCCGGAGGATATCCAGGGAGAGGGGCGTCTGTTCCTCGTGGAGATCGAGGCCGAATTCTAGTCCTCAGGCCGCCAGGGCCTGAACCACGTCCTTCACGGACACAGCGCCCTCGTCCGGGGACTCCACGAAGCACAGGCCCACCCGGACCCCGCTCTCCAGGCGGCTCACGTGGCGGACCTCGGCCACGACCCGCAGCAG
>CAYFPX010000010.1:11780-14835 GCA_964344945.1 uncultured Enterobacterales bacterium | reverse complement strand
GGTCGCCCGCGACCCGCCCGCCGGAGCCCGGCAGATCGCCGGCGCGGGGCACCAGCACGCTGGCGCCGGACCGAGACAGCTCGAGCACCGCGCAGGTGCGCTCGGCATCGTCCGGCCGGAAGCCCAGCCCCAGGCTCTCTGGACCCTGGACCGTCGGCCGCCGGCGGGGCCCGCGACAGTCCAGCACGTCGATGCGTGTGGGCATCGAGAGCATCACGCCCCCGGCCGCGATGGCCTGGACCCGGGCGAAGCCCGAGAGCTCGTGGCGCCCGGACCGGGCCGCGAACCAGAGCTGCCCCTGCAGGATCGTGCGGGTGGCGGGGGTCTCGAAGCGCAGCCGCTCCCCGTCCCAGGTCAGCTCACCGAAGACCTGGTGGCCGTCGCACTCCACCGTGGCCCCGACCGCCTGGCCGAAGTGGGCCTCCAGGGCCCGGCGCACGGCGTCGCTGCCCTGGATGACCTCCCGGGCCCGGGCCGTCTCTCGGCCCAAGGACACGCCGAGCTCCCGGGCCTTCTCCGCCAGGGCGCCGAGGGTGTGCCGCGGGTCGTCAGCGAGGGCCTGCTGCCGGCGCTTCCAGGTCACGACGAGGCCGGCCAGGGCGCCGGCTGCACAGACAGAAGCGATGAGAACGGGGACCATCGGTCACTCCTTGCGGGCGGGAGAGGGAACGCTCCTCCCTCGGATCGGCCAGTGGCCCGCCGCACACAAGGCCTCTCTCGCAACACAGCCTCGTTCCTGCTTCATCACGAGACATGACAGAGATCTCTTCCGAGGATCGACGGGGAGGTCTCGCAAGTTCGGCCCCTCAAGCGCCCTCACCGCCGATCCGAAGACAGGTGTACCGACCGAGGGTTCCCCATGCCTGTCAGGACGCTGTTCCGGGCCGACGACGTACTCAATGCCTTGCTGGATGCGATGGCTGCAGAGTGGCCCGTGACCCTGCGCACGACCGGCCGCCCCGACGTCCTGACGGTGCTGGATGGCTTCTGCCGCAACGGCGACCCGCAGGTGGCTGCTCCCGGTGGCATCGGAGCGAGGCTGCTGCGAGGCAGCACGGTCGAGGTCAGCGCCCGAGGCCCCGGCGGCACCCTGGAGTTCATCACCACCGTGACCGGGCGCGAGACCGACGGGCGCATGACCCTGGCCCGGCCAAGCACGGTCCGGATGCAGGACAGCCGCCGCCGCAGCGCCGATCTGATCGGCCACAACGGCCGCGCCGTCTTCGATGTCCAGGGCAAGGACGGCTTCGTGCGCCTGGCCGTGCTCGACCTGACCCGGGAGGGCATGTCGCTGCACCTGCCCGAGGGCGTGGTCACCCTGGTGAGGGGCTGCCGCCTGTCCGGGACCCTGCGCGTCCGGGGCGCCGGCGCCTGTCGCATGCACGTCGAGGTCCGCCACAAGCGCCCCTTCGACGGGCAGGAGGCGGTGGGCGCGCAATTCAAGGGCCTGGAGCCCGCCCAGCGTCGCTTCCTCGAAGACCTCGCCCTCCGGATGGCGGCGTGAGCAGCCCGGCCCGACGGCGCCCGGCCCCCCCACGCCGGGCACGGCTCCAGGACGCCTCCGCCGTGTTGACCTGTCGGCTGGATCAGCTGTCCGAGATTCCCCTGCCGGGACGACGACCGGTGACCATGGCCACGGGCAAGGACCCCCACGGTCTGGTGCCCGGTCTGGCTGAGGCGACGGCCCGACACCAGCTGGTCCTGGCCACGGAGATCGAGAGCCCCGGGGTGGCTCGGGCCTACGCCCTGCAGCGGGTCCGGGCCCGCGAGGACCGCGTCGAGCTGATCCTGCTGCTGTTCGGCTCGACCCGCCCGAGTGAGGAGGCCGAGGCGATCGCGCGCGTCCGGCTGCGCTTCGGCACCGCGGACGCCACCTTCCGCGGCCGGGTCGACAGCCTGATCCGCGAGCAGCCCAGGATCCGGGTGGCCTTCGACGCCGAGGAGACCCTGGAGAGCCTGCTGGAGGACCTGGAGCCGTCTCCGCGGGATCCCAAGCCGGCCCGGGCGCCGCAGCAGCCCGTCGTCACCCACGCCGTGCCCAAGGCCCGCCAGTCCCTGTGGACGGCCCCGCTGCTGGTGCTGGGGCAGCAGGCCAGGCTGGTGCTCTGGTCCGGGCTGCTGCTGTCGACCTCGTGCACCTGGCACGTCAACGAGCAGAATCGGCTCGCGGCCCGCCAGACCCGCTTCAATCATGCGACCCAGGCACGGGCCCAGGCGCTGGCGGCCGAGAGCCCCGCCGCGACGCCGACCTCGACGACCCTGGCTGGCCCCGCGCAGGTCGAGGGCGATGTGAACCCGATCCTGCTGGACAGGGTCATGCTGGGCTTCGCCGAGCAGCTCGACGACTGCTACTTCGCCGAAGTCGACGGCCAGACCCTGCCGGCCGAGGGGCGACTGGGGGTGCAGCTCACCCTGAACCGCCGGGGCGAGATCACCAAGGCGTCCTTTCCCGAAGACGGCCTGGGGCTCCCGTCTCTGCGGGAGTGCGCAGAGCAGGCGGCTCTGGGCCTGCAGGCCCCAGCACCACGAGACGGGGGACTCGCCTTCGTGGGCTACACCTTCTCCCTCGCTGTGAAGTAGCCGACGCCCTGCACGGGAGGGACCGCGACCACGACGTCGCTGTCGCCCCTCACAGGTCCATCGAGCCTTGACGCTACCGAATTCCAGGCACTTGCGGCCCGGCATGGCCCTTGCTTCTCCCCGGAACACCCTGGGAGGGAGCCATGACCGTCCGCCGCCTCGCCACCGCCTTCACCTGCGGCCTGATCGCCAGCGCACTCACCGGCTGCGACGAGGACGAGCCCATCGCGCTGACCGCCTGCCAGGAGGCCGCACAGAGCCCCATCATGGTGCAGCTGGGGAGCGGCACGGATGACTTCGAGCCGGTCGACGACGGGGGCTACCTGCCCGTGGTCCGGGGCGTCCAGGGCGGCGCCCACGCCTGGGTCGGCGTCCAGGTCACGGGCTTCCACCCGGGCAACGCCCTCGATCCCGCCTCTGCCCCGATCATCGAGTGGCAAGCCTGGGACGCAGAGGACCGCCTGGTCGGCGACGG
>CAYFPX010000010.1:7043-11770 GCA_964344945.1 uncultured Enterobacterales bacterium | reverse complement strand
TTCTCCTACGACCAGCTGACCGAAGCCGGAGACGTGCACGAGCTCGCGGGCGCGATGATGTTCGTCGACATGGACTACGCCTCCTGGCACGAGGAGGAGCCGCCGGCCGAGGAGACCGTCCGGATGCGCGTCACCATCGAGGACACCTGCGGCACCCGGGTCGAGCACGAGCTCGACATCTACCTGGGCAACCGCAGCGCCGAGTACTGGGAGCAGTTCGGCCCCTGAGCTCCTCCGCTATTCCTCTGCCGGATCCGCTATTCCTCTGCCGGATCCGCTGCTTCGATGCCCGCGCCCACATCGCGCAGGGCCTTGAGCCGAGCGAGTTCCTCCCGCGCCCGATCCTCGGCGGCCCGCTTCTCCAGCTGGGCCCGCCGGGCGTGGACCGGTCGCCCTTCGCTGTCCAGGTACCCCTCGTGGGCCCGCTCGTGGGTGCGCTCGATGTCGCTGCGCACGTTGCCGACGGCCTGGATGTCCGCGTCGGCGCTCAGGCCGGTCTCGAGGTCGTTGACGGCGACCTGGGCCGAGGCGAGCTCGCGGCGGGCGAGGTCTCGCGTGCGCTCGACCTTCAAGGACTCGAGCTCCTGCTTGCACCGGTCCAGGCCGGCGCGCACCTCGGCGATCTGGTCGGAGAGCGCGAGATCGTCGCCGCCGCGTCGCTTCTGCTCGGCCATCGACGAGACCAGTCGGTCCTTGAGGTCCACGATGCGGGCCTCGGCCGCTTCGATGGCCGCGGCGTACACCGCGTCGGGGTTGTCGGCCTCGACCTGGGAGAGGCTCTGCTCCACCAGGCCGCCGAACACGTTCTTGAGACGCTCGAACAGGGACATGCTGCACTCTACGTCGAGAGTTCGCCGGCCCAACCCAGGTGATCCGGTCAGTGAGGCCGCACGGAAGAACTACCGCCGCCCCGTCTCCCGCACCACCTCATCGACGAAGTCCAGCGTGAACTCGTCGATCTCCAGGCCGATGGCGTCCTGGGTCTCGACGTTGAGCAGGACTCGCACGGAGCCCGGGTCCTGGATGGGCAGGGTGTCGATGGCGGTGCCGCCGAGGAGCTGGTTGGTGAGGGCGACGACCTGGTCGCCGACCACCTCGCGGTCGGGGGCCACGCACATCAAGGCGCCGGCGCGAACCAGGTCCTCGGACGAAGCGATGGTGGGCATGCCGGCGTAGGTCGCCTGGTCCCTCAGGTAGCGGAAATTCTCCGGGGTCACGACCAGCGGATCGGGCACGATCCACAGGGCATCCACGTCGGCCCGAAGGTGCTGCCAGGCCTTGCGGACGTGGCGCTCGGTGGTGACCCGCAGCACCCGCAGCTCCAGGCCTGCCCGCTCGGCGGCCGCGATGGCGGCGGCGCTGTCCAGGGAGTCGTTCTTCTTGGACAGGATCATGCCGAGCTTCTGCACGTCCGGGGCCACCAGGGAGAGCTGGGCGAGCTGCATGTCCGGCTCGACGTGGTGGCTGACCCCGGTGACGCCCTGGCCGCGGATGCCGTAGCGCTCCGGGGAGACCACCATGGCATAGACCAGGGGCAGCTCCGGGAGCTCGGTCTGCGCGATCCAGGCAGCCTTGGCCCCCAGGGCGACCAGGACCTGGGGCGGGTCCTGGCGGATGCGCTCTGCGGCGCCCTGGGCAACCCCCTTGTCGCCCTGCAGGTCGACGACGACGACGTGGCCGTCGATGCCGTCCCGGAGCGCCTGCACGGGCACCTCGTAGGTCTGCAGGCTGTCGCTCTGGAGCACGACCACGTCGGGCGCGGCGAGAGCGGTGGCGAGGGCGAGCAGGAGGGTCAGCACAGTGGCCAGCCTACTCCAGCTTGGCCATCACCTTGGCCGGACGGCCTTCGGCGATGGTGATGTTGTGCTTCGACTCCTGCCCGGTCGCGCCGTCGACGACGACCAGCAGGTAGTCGCCGACCGGGAGCTTGTAGAGCTTGATGGGCGTGCGACCGATGGGCTTGCCGTCGATCCGGACCTCGAGGTTGGAAGGGCGGCTGGAGACGTAGAGGTAGCCCTCGGCGGTGACCTCGGGCTCTGGCGCTGGTTCAGGCTCCGGCTCCGGCTCCAGCTCGACCCGTACGATCCCCTCGCTCCGCGAGGGGCTTTCGCCCCCCTCCGGGTCGGCGACCACGGGCTCTGGATCCACCTCGGGCTCCGGCGCAGCAGGCTCCGGGTCAGGCTCCGGCTGCGCTGTCGAGGTGGCCTTCTTGGGGGTCGACGTGGTCTTCTTGGACGGCGCGGCCTTCTTGGGAGCCGGGACGGGCTCGGCGACCTCGGGCGCGGGCTCCGGCTCCGGCGCCGGCGCGGCCTCGACAGGTGCCGGCGCGGGGGTGACCACGGTGGTGGGCTCGGGCAGCGGCTCCTCGCCCCCGGTGAGCGCCAGCACCGCGGCGCCCGTGAGCACCCCGCCCAGAGCCATCAGCACCAGGACGTGCGCCGGCTTGAGGCCGCCGGAGACGGGCTTGTCCGCGATCAGGGTCCCGCTGGTCTCCGGGGCCTCCTCGCTCTCGGAGACCACCAGGTCCGGAGGCACCGCTGGAGGGGTGACCACGGCGCTCACCTGGCTGGTCCGGTAGTTGGCCAGGCGGTCCCCGATCGCGCTCACGCGGTGCTCGTCCACGTGTCGCATGAATTGCGCCATCTCCCCACGGGTCAAGAAGCCCCCGGCCAGGGGGGCGACCGTCGCCAGGTCCCGCCGCATCTCCGCCGCGCCGGGGTAGCGGTCGTCGGGGTCCATGGCCAGGGCGCGGCTGCGGATCGCCTGGAGCCGGGCCGGGAACTCGAAGTCCGCGGGCACGTGCATCTCGTCGAACCGGCCAGCCAGGATGCGATGGACGATCTGGATGTGGGTCAGGCCCTTGAAGTTCTGCTTCCCGTTCACCAGCTCCTGGAGCATCAGGCCCACGGCGAAGAGGTCGGTCCGGCCGTCCACCGCCCGGGCCTCGACCTGCTCGGGCGCCATGTACGAGAACTTGCCCTTGACCACGTCGCCGACGGTCTCCTCGACCCGGTGCTCGGCCTTGGCGAGCCCGAAGTCGATGATCTTCACGTCGCCGCGGGTCGACAGCATGATGTTCCGGGGGTTGATGTCCCGATGCACGATGCGCATCGGGCGACCCAGGGTGTCGACGGCCCCGTGGGCGTGCTCCAGCCCGGCCAGCACCTTGTCCAGGATGGTGAACACCGTCCGCAGGGGGATGCCCTGGTCCCGACGGAACAGCGCCCGCTGGACCTGGCGCAAGTCCATGCCGGGCACGTACTCCATCACCAGGTAGAACTCGTCGTCCCGGAAGCCGAAGTCGTAGATCCCGGCGATGTTCTCGTGGTGCAGCTCGGAGTTGATGCGCGCCTCGTCGAGGAACATGCGCGCCGACTCCTCCTCCTCCGCTCGACGGGCCAGCACCCGCTTGATCACCGCGAAGCGCACGTAGTCGTTGTCGCCCACCGAGCGCCGGGCGAGCTCCACCGTGGACATGCCGCCGGCGCCCAGGTGCTCGAGCAGCGTGTAGTCGCCGTAGGGGCGGGGATAGTCCATTGAGGGCCGTGTCCAGGAAGTGTCAGCCATCTACCCGCGAGTAGACAGGCGCGCACCGCACCTGAGAGTGTACCCGCCGGCACCGCAGCAACGTCCATGCTGCTCACGCTCCCCCTGCTGAACCTCCTCCCGCAGGCCCACGCCCAGGAGGTCATCGTCGACGACGAAGACGGCTCTCCCGGCTTCACGACCACCGGCGACGACTGGACCACCTGGGGCACCAACGGCTACGGCTTCGACGGCGGCGACAGCGAGTACCACTACCTGTCCCACACGGTCGGAGGCGACGATCGGCGGGGCACGGCCACCTGGTCCCCCGACCTGCCCAGCGAGGGCACCTATGAGATCACAGCCTGGTACCGGCTGACCGAGAACCGGACCAGCGACGCCGATCACTACGTGGTCGACGGCCACGGCAGCTCCACCAAGAAGGTGCTCGATCAGCACGGCGACGGCGCCAGCGGCTGGGTCAGCCTGGGCCAGTACTGGTGCGCCTCGGGGCGGGGCGGCTGCACGGTCACCCTCGACGGCACCGACGACGACCACTCCGACGAGGCGAAGGACCCGGATCCGGGCACCGAGATCACGGACTGCGACGAGTTCCCGGGCCTCGGATCCCACACCCAGGTGGCCTACGCCGGCGAGCTCGACGCCGTGGACTGGACCGACAAGAAGCAGGCCAAGGGCGCTCCCGACGGCAAGGAGGCCACGACGCCCAACGTCGACGCAGGCGAGTACCTGCTCGCCTGGGGCTGGGAGCTGTGCGATCCGCCTGGTGAGGAGTCCATCGACTCCGTGCTGGTCGAGGTCTACGGCCGCACCCAGTACGACTCGGGCAAGTACGAGGTCGAGCTGCGGCTGGACGGTGAGGGCTCGTCGGCGACCATCTGGAACGGCACGTCCCTGGACTGGCACGGGGTCGACGTGACCGGGGACCTGGGCGCCTGGACCTGGGCCGACGCCGACGCCACCCGCGGGCGCATCACTCTGCACGACCACCCCGAGGGCAACCGGGACTCAGACGCCTGGGTCGACGCCTGGCGCATCACCGTGGGCTTCACGACCACCGCGGAGCCCGAGGGGGAGGGCAGCGAGGACCCGCCGGAGACCGACGACACCGGGGATCCCCCAGACCCCACCGGGACCGCCCCCTCCGACAGCGGCGGGTGGGTCGACACCGCGGACACCGC
>CAYFPX010000010.1:0-7033 GCA_964344945.1 uncultured Enterobacterales bacterium | reverse complement strand
GCCGGAGACACCCGGCCCGCGGATCCGTACTACGAGGGCGGCGGGGAGAGCGGCGTGAGCTGTGGCTGCGCCGGCGGCGCGGCGGGCTGGGGCTACACCTGGCTGGCGGGGCTGCTGGTGCTGGCGCGGCGCCGCACGTTGTAGAGCAGGGGCAGCAGCAGGAGCGCTGTGCTGGGCGGCGGCGGAGTGTCGTCGTCGCCGTCGCCTCCGAAGCAGCCCCCGCCTTCGCCGAGCCCGGAGCCGTCGCCCGCGCCGGTGGTGTCTCCCGTGTCCCCGTGCGGATCCGTGGGGTCCACGGTGCTCGCGCCTGAGCCGAAGGCGTCCAGGTCGAGGGTGAGCTCGAAGAGCCCGGGGATGACCTTGTTGGAGTCCACGTCGAAGCGGTCGTAGGAGAGGATCAGGATGTCGTCCTTGCGGGCCAGGCCCGGGCGCATGCCGCCCCCGGGTGGTTGGTTGAAGGAGACCTGTTGCACTTCGACCGCGTCGAAGTTCGCGTCGAAGATCGCCACGAACGCGTCGCCCCAGTCGTCGGAGAAGCCGGCGCCCTTGTCCCGACTCATGAAGGCCACCAGCAGGTGATCGCCGATGACCATCGTGGCCTGGGCCCAGTACGGGTCGTGGGTGCCGTCGACCACCACGTCGCCGTGTTCCTCGACCAGCTCCAGGTTCTCGTCGAGGACCGAGAAGCTGATCGTGTTCTGGACGTGGTGGGAGTTGACCACCATGAGCTGACCAGTCCAGGGGTGGGTCATCAGGGTGGCGCCCTCGGTGGGCACGATGCTGTCGACCTCGATCTCCTCGACCACGTTCAGGTCGTCGTCGAGGCGCAGGAAGTCGCTGACCCCGTACTTCACCGCGAGGGCCGCCCAGTCGCCGGCGTTGCTGCACAGCAGCGGCAGGTCGTTGTGCCTGCGACCGGACCCGGCCTCTGCGATGGTGGCGCTGGCGGTGATGTTCCAGTCGCTGTCGTAGCGAAAGGCCTTGGCGTACTCGCCGTTGTTCTCGGCGCTGGCGGCGTGCAGGATCGAGCCGTCGGGGCAGGAGAAGATCGCGTGGTCGATCATGTCCTTGTCGCCGGTCAGGTTGTGCCGGTCCCGGTCCTCGACGAAGTAGTCGTCGGTCATCGGCAGCTTCACCAGGTCGCCGCCGGCCGCCCACAGGAAGTCCCAGCCGTCGTCCGCCGGGAAGACCCGGGCCCAGCCGCCGGCCAGGTTGATCTCGATCTCGTCGGAGATCGCCGTGACGAAGGTCTGTGCCTGGACCGGGTCGGTCAGGGCGAGCCAGATCAAGGCGGTCATCTGCACTCCTCCGGAGGGAGGATGTTCGCACGGGCGAGCGGTCGCACGGGCGGCCATCTGGCCCGCTGGCCGCCGGGACTAGAACATGTTCTAATGAACTAGAACACGTTCTACTCCAGGGGTGGAAGTGCCCTTCCCCAGCGACCTCGGCGCCATCGACCTGATGCTCCAGATCCCCGGAGACGACCGGTCGGCCTGGTACGACTTCATGAAGCCGCTGCTGCTGGACGAGGAGAGCCGCCGGATCTTCTCCATGCCGGCGGAGTACCTGTTCAAGCAGATCCCCGGCGGCCCCGGGCCCGACGACGACCCGATCCTGTGGACCCTGGCCAAGATGGACGCCGTCGGCGTGGCCCGTGCGATGGTCGGGGTCGACGACACCAACGTCCTGAGCCAGCGGGCTCTGCGAGAACACCCCGACCGCTTCTTCGCCAGCTACCACGCCAACCCCAACCTGGGCATGGAGGGGGTGCGGACCATCGAGCGCATGAAGCGGGAGTGGGACATCAAGGCGGTGACGGCGTTCCCGTCGGGCCTCTGTCCCCAGGTCCCCATCGACGATCGCCGCTGGTACCCGGTCTACGCCAAGTGCGTGGAGCTGGACATCCCCTTCGCCTGCTGCGTCGGCGTGCCCGGGCCGCGGCTCCCGATGGACCCCCAGAGGGTCGCGCGCATCGACCCGGTCTGCTGGTTCTTCCCCGAGCTCCGGTTCGTGATGCGGCACGGGGCCGAGCCGTGGACCGACCTGGCCGTGAAGCTGATGCTCAAGTACCCGAACCTGTCCTACATGACCTCGGCCTTCGCACCCAGGCACTACCCGCGGGACATCATCGAGTACGCCAACAAGCGCGGCGCGGACCGGATCATGTACGCCGGCTACTTCCCGATGGGACTGAGCCTGGACCGCATCTTCGGCGAGCTGCCCCAGGTGCCCTTCCGGGACCACGTGTGGCCGAAGTTCCTGCGTGAGAACGCGGTCCGCATCTTCAAGCTCGAGGAGGAGAGCGCGTGAGCGACCACCTCGAGGCCGCCCAGGCCCTGCTGCCCGCCCTGCGCGAGCGGGTGGACGAAGCAAGAAAGAACCGCAGGCTCCCGGACCGGACCATCCAGGATCTGCTGGACACCGGCATCCTGCGCATGCTCCAGCCCACCCGCTGGGGCGGCGGCGAGACCTCGCCGCTCGACTTCTTCACCGTGCAGCACACCCTCGCCTCGGCCTGCCCGGCCACCGCCTGGGTGCTGGGAGTGGTCGGGGTGCACGCCTGGCAGCTGGCGCTGTTCGACGAGCGGGCGCAGCAAGAGGTCTGGGGCGAGGACCCCACCTCGCTGATCTCGAGCTCCTACGCCCCGGTGGGCAAGGTCACCCGCGTCGACGGCGGCTTCCGCATCTCCGGCCGCTGGTCCTTCTCCAGCGGGTCCGATCACTGCCAGTGGGTGTTCGTGGGCGGCTTCGCACCGACCCCCGAGGGCTCGCCCCCGGACATGCGCACCTTCCTGGTGCCGCGCAGCGACTACCGGATCGACGACGTCTGGCACACCACGGCCCTCCAGGGCACCGGCTCCAACGACGTCGTCATCGAGGACGCCTTCGTGCCCGAGCACCGGACCCATCGCCTCTTCGACGGCTTCAAGTGCGACAGCCCCGGCAACGCGGTGAACCCGGGTCCGATCTACCGGCTGCCCTTCGGCCAGGTCTTCGTGCGGTCGGTCTCCACCACCGCGATCGGCATCCTGGCCGGGGCCCTGGCGGTGTTCACCGACAACGCCCGGACCAGGTTCGCCACCTCCGACGGCTCCCGGGTGATGGAGGACCCCCACACCCAGGAGGTCCTGGCCCGCGCGGCCACCGTGCTCGACGAGGTGAAGCTGGTGCTGGAGCGGGACTGTCGGGTCCAGCTGTCCCTGGTCGAGGCCGGCGAGCGCATCCCCCTCGACCTCCGGGTGCGGCACCGCTTCAACAGCAGCCACGCCGTGGTCCGCTGCGTGGAACAGGTCGACGTGTTGATGAACACCTCGGGGGGCCGAGCGCTCTTCCAGTCCCACCCGCTCAACCGCTACTTCCAAGACGCCCAGGCGGCCCGGGCCCACTACGCCAACAACCCGGCCAAGCCGGCCCGGAACCTGGGGTGGACCCTGCTCGGCCAGAAGACCCGGGACTTCTTCCTGTGATCACCCAGCTCTCGGCGCTGACCTTCGAAGTCTCCGACCTGCCGGCCTGGGCCGCCTTCGGCCGCGAGGTCCTGGGGCTCGGCCTCGCCGAGCAGACCGACACGCGGCTGCGGTTCAAGCACGACCGGCGGCCCTGGCGCCTCGAGTGCGTCGCGGGGCCGGGCGACGACCTGGCCCGGGTGTCCTGGGAGGTGGCGGACGCGACGGCCTTGGAGACCGTCGGGGCCCGGCTCACCCAGGCGGGCTTCGAGGTGGCGCGAGGCGGAGCGGGAGCCTGCGCTGACCGGGGCTGCGAGGCGCTCATCCGCTACCGCGACCCGGCCGGCACACCCAGCGAGGTGGTCTGCGGCGTGGCCGAGGACGGGCCCTTCGAGTCCCGCCGGGTACCGAGCGGCTTCGTCGCCGACGAGCTGGGCCTGGGTCACGTGGTGCTGGCGGCCCGGGACAAGGACGAGAGCGTTCGCTTCTACTGCGACACCCTGGGCTTCCGGATCTCGGACCACATCCACACCGAGTTCCATGGCCACGTGGTCGACCTGACCTTCCTGCGCTGCAACGGCCGCCACCACACCGTCGCCGTGCCGTGCCCGCCGCCCAGGCGGCTCCACCACTTCCTGCTCGAGGTCCGCAGCGTGGACGACGCGGGCGCGGCCCTGGACTGGGCGCTGCGGTTCGGCTGTCGCATCATCAACGTGCTGGGGCGCCACCCAAACGACCAGATGTTGAGCTTCTACGCCGAGACGCCAAGTGGCTTCCAGTTCGAATTCGGCGCCGGCGGGCGCCTCGTCGACGACGAAGACTGGACCGTGGAGACCTACGACCGCATCTCCGACTGGGGCCACACCCCACCCCCGTTCCTGAAGCATCGGCCGAGGCGATCATGATTGCCTGCCCAGAGGGCCACTGGGCCGACATCGGCCAGGGGCACCGCATCCACTTCCACGAGCGGGGCGCCGGGCCCCCGGTGATCTTCTTCCACGGCAGCGGGCCCGGTGCGAGCGGACTGAGCAACTTCCGCGGCTCCCTGGACGCACTGGCCGTCGCGGGCCTGAGGGCCGTTGCGCCGGACCTGCTGGGCTACGGCCACAGCAGCAAGCCCACCGACGTGGGCTACGCCCTGGCCACCCACGCCGACGCCATGGTGCGCTTCGCCGACGCCCTCGGGCTGTCGCATTTTTCCATCGTCGGCAACTCCCTCGGCGGTGCGATCGCGCTGCAGGTGGCGCTGGACCATCCCGACCGTGTCGACCGGCTGGTGCTGATGGCGCCCGGTGGGCTGGAGGACAAGGACCGCTACCTGGAGATGCGCGGGATCCGGCGCATGATGCGCATGATCTACGGGCCCGAGGGCATCACTCTCGCGGGCATGGAGAAGGTCTTCTCCCTGCAGGTGCACGACCAGGCCCTGGTGCCCCACGACGTGATCGCGGCCCGGACCGAGGTCGCGCTGGCCCAGCCGCGACACGTGTTCGAGACCCTGCGGGTCCCGAACCTGGCCGAGCGCCTGTCCGAGCTCACCCAGCCGACCTTGTGCCTGTGGGGACGAGAGGACCAGTTCTGCCCGGTGAGCGGCGCCTGGAAGGTGATGGAGCGGGTCCCCGACGCCCAGGTCCTGGTGCTGCCGCGGTGCGGTCACTGGGTGATGGTCGAGTGGCGGGAGCGGTTCAACCGGGAGCTGGTGGACTTCCTCACCGTGAAGTCCTGACATCGACCGTGGCGGTCATCGACGCGGGAGACCTCGCCTCGGGGCCGGTGGCCGCGGTGACCCTGCCGGAGCTGTTGCCCTGGTACTAGTCCCCGTCTGACTCAGTCTCCGGCGCCTCGGCCGCGGGCTTCTCCTCGAGCTGCCACAGGCTGGTGCCGTACCCGGGTGCTTCGTCGTAGACGACCTCGTCGAGGAGCCGCACCCCCAGCACCACGAGGGCGGCCAGCAGCACGCCGGCCAGCAGGGCCAGCACGCCCTTGGGATCGCGGAGGCCGATGGGAGCGTCGGACATCGCCCGTCTATAGCCGGTACCATGGGCCATGGTCTGGCTCTGGGGGGTGTGCGCCCTCGCCATCGCCGAAGACGTGCCAGCGGAGACGGCACCAGACCCCGCCCCCCGCAACCTCTTCGAGACCATCGAGACCCGGGATCTGGCCAATGGCCTGCGGGTGCACCGGGTCCCGATCCCCGGCAGCAGCCTGGCCCGAGCGAGCCTGAGCGTGCCCATCGGTCGCCACAGTGATCCGGTGGGCGAGGAGCAGACCGCCCACCTGCTGGAACACATGCTGCTCGCGGTCGATGAGGGGCTGACAGAGCAGGAATTCCAGGGGGAGATCAAGGACCGCGGCGGCAAGTACAACGGCTTCACCGCCGATCGGATCACCCACTACTACGTGGAGCTGGCCCAGGCCGATGGCCTGCACGGGGTGCGCTGGCTGCACCGGGTCATCCGCCCCAAGGCGCTGACCGCAGAGCATCTCGTCACCCAGCGGGACCCGGTGTTGCTCGAGGTGGACGCCAAGCGCTGGACCCTGGCCGACCACGTGACCCGCCGCGTGCTCGACCCGCCGGCCCTGCGCACACCGGGCTTCTGGCGCACCTGGTTCGACCTGGAGGACCCTTGGCGGGAGCGCATCCGCGACCCCTACCGCAGCGTCCGCCGCATCGCCCCCGAAGGGCTCCAGGACTTCTACGACGCCTGGTACAGCCCGGGCTGGATGACCCTCACCGTCGCTGGGGACCTGGCGCCCGGGACCTTCTGGCAGACAGTCGACGAGACCTGGGCCACCCTGCCGGCGAGGCCAGTGCCCGACCCCGGCTTCCGACCCGTGCTGCAGGACGCGGGCTGGCGGTCCACCTGGTTCCACTTCAAGCCCGAGGTGAGCTACGGCCGTGACCTGCTCTTCGTCGACCTCGACCGTTCTGAAGCGTTGACGTTGCTCTTTCTGGAGGGCTGGCTTCGGCAGCGCCTCCAGAAGGCCCTGCGGGGGGGTGAGCAGAAGGCCACCTACAGCGTGAAGGTCTTCGCCCTGCACAAGGGCGACGCCTGGGATCTGGAGATCGAGACGGAGCTGGATCCGGCCCTCTTCGACCAGGCGGTGGGCATCATCGACGCCGAGCTGGACGCCCTGACCGACGGCAGCCTGCCGGTCGACGAGTGGGAGGCCGCCCAGGACGAGCTGGTCCGCCGCACCCTGACGGCTTTTCAGGTGCCCGACGACTTCACCTGGGCGGTCTACCGGGACCTGCACCGGCGAGACCTCTTCGACCAGTACCCCGACCTGCCGGCCGAGTTCGCCGCGATCTCGCAGCCCGGGCTGGCCGCCTTCCTCCAAGAGCATCGTCGGCCACAGGCCGAAGGGCTGCGGCTCCACAGGCCGTTCCCGCTCTCCCCGGCGCTGCTCGGCATCGTCTACGGTGGGCTGGTGGTCCTGCTCTGGTGGCGGACCCTGGGCGCTTGGCGTCGTCCCCTCGAACTGACCCGGCTGCGGTACGTGGCCCGGGTGAGGACCTCGGTGGCGGAGAAGGCCGTGTTGCTGCTGGCGACAGGGGGTCTGGTGGCCCTCGGATCCCTGGTGGT
>CAYFPX010000009.1:68984-80377 GCA_964344945.1 uncultured Enterobacterales bacterium | reverse complement strand
GCGTCCGTGTCCACGTCGACGTCCGTGTCCACGTCTGCATCCGCATCGGCGTCGGCATCCGCATCGGCGTCGGTGTCTGCATCTGCATCCGCATCCGCATCCGCATCGGCGTCGGCATCCGAGTCCGCGTCGGTGTCCGCGTCCGTCTCGCTGGGCGGCGCGGAGTCCGTGGTCTCGGAGTCCCTCGTGGGCTCCTGGGCCGAGGGGCGCTCGGTGATGTCGCCGGTGCAGGCGGTCCACAACAGCAGCGTCGTCCACATGTCCGCTGTCTACCGCCAGCACGCTCCCGGCGAGGTCAGCCGGTTGTCCAGGGACGGTCAGGATCTCGACGGGTCCATCACTCCGCCGGACACACTCGCTCGACCGCCGCGATCAAGGCGTCGAGTCCCGCCTGGGTGTTCTGCAGCGTGTGGCTGGCGCCGTCGACGGTGCTGACCGGCACGCCGCTGAGCTCCGAGTAGAGCGCGGCCATGGGCGTGGCGCCGCTGCAGTCGTCGGCCGCGAGCAGGATCTCCGCCGGCACCGGCACCGCCGCCTCGCCGTCGAGCGGCCAGGTGCTCTCGGCCTGGAAGGCGGCGACCGCCTCGGGATCGGCCTCCGTGCACGGTGATCCCTCGAAGGCCAGATCGATGATCTCCGAGATGCCGCTGTGCTCCTTGTCGTGCATGGAGCAGAACTGCTCGTCGTCGAGGCACACGCCGACCCCTTCGGTCAGGTCCCGACAGGTCTCCGCCCAGGTGGGGTCGGAGTCCGGCACGCAGGCCCAGTCCATGCGGGTCAACGGCGGGCCGCTGGCCAGGACGGCGCCGTCGAGCTCGGTCCCGCCCGCGGCGGTCAGGGCCTGGGCGAGCTCGCTGGCGCCCATGGAGTTGCCCGTGGCGCAGAGAGGTCCGTCGTCACCGAGCTCGTGGTGCAGCCAGGTGATCACGGCCTGCAGCCGACAACCCGCCGGCACGAAGCCCGCCTCGCCGGTCATCCAGGGGTGGTTCCAGTTCCGATCGACCACGGTCCAGCCCCGATCCTGGAGCTGTCCCAGCTGGAGCGCGGAGTTGGTCCAGTGGTAGTCGCCGCCGCCACCGCTCCCGAGCAGCACCGTGCGCACGGGCGTCACGCCCTCTGGGGGATGGGAGATGCGCAGGTCCACCCGGAGCGGCTCCAGGCCCTCGCAGGTGACCTCGAGGGAGCGGCACTCGGTGTCGTCCAGCTGGCCGGCCCTGCAGTCCTCGAGCTCGACGACCCGGTAGGGCTCTGGGGGCACGGAGTCCCGGGTCGCGGTGTCGCCGTCGCAGGCGGCCAGGGTCAGGAGGATCAGCGCCACGACCCGATCCGTATCCGGGCCCTGCAGGGGATCGCAGTCCACGCGCACAACTTCTGGCGCGAGGTGCCCTTCCAGGTGGGTGGAACCCTCCTTCCCACGGACCGGCCCATGACCCGCACCCTCCTTCCCTTCGCCCTGCTCTCCCTGGCCGCCTGCGGCGGCGACACCGGCGAGCTCGACACCGCCTTCGACACCGGCGGCCTGGTCGGCACCGAGACGGACACCGAGCCCACCGACGACTGCCCGGACACCGGCCACACCACCGACACGGAGTGCGGCCAGGTCTTCTACCTGGACGCCGACGGCGACGGCTACGGCGACGCGGACCAGGAGATCGTGGCCTGTGAGCGGCCCGACTACGCCGCGGACACCGCCGGCGACTGCGACGACCTGGACGCCACGGTGAACCCGGACGCCGCCGAGCTCTGCGACGGCGCCGACGACGACTGCGACGGCGCGGTCGACGAGGACGGCACCGACGGCGGCCCCTGGTACGCCGACGCTGACGGCGACGGCTTCGGCGATCCCGCCGTGATCAGCACCGCCTGCGACCAGCCCAGCGACCACGTCCTGGACACGTCCGACTGCCTCGACTCCGATGGGTCCGTCTTCCCGGGCTCCACCGCCACCGAGACCCCGGGCGACGGCATCGACGCCGACTGCGATGGGCTCGACGCCTGCACCGACGCCACCTGCGACGGCCAGGCGGACCTGCTCGTGCTCAAGTACTGGAACGCCAGCGGCGGCTACAGCAACGTCGACAGCCTGCTCGTGGCCAATGACGGCGGCGACTTCACCACCGGTGGTGAGACCGCCCTGAGCGGGGCCAGCACCTGGTGGGGCGACGCCACCGATCTCGACCAGGACGGCTACGTCGACCTGATCCTGGTGAGCTCCTACGCTGCCGGCAGCCGCTACACCGACGCGCTCATCTACTGGGGCTCGGCCAGCGGCTACTCCGACAGCGACACCACCGCCCTGCCGACCATCGGCGCGGTCCGTGTGCTCGTCGAGGATCTGGACGGCGACGGCTGGCACGACCTGACCTTCGCCAACGCCAGCACCGGCGGCAACCGAGGCTTCTCCATCGACTCGACCATCTACTGGAGCAACGCCGGCGCCTTCGACGCGGCCGACAAGACCGACCTGCCCACCAACGGCGCCTGGATGCTCGCCGCCGACGACCTGGACCAGGACGGCCACACCGACCTGGTGGTCTGCAACTACTACAGCGACAGCGAGTACTACGACACGGACTCCTTCATCTACTGGGGCCGCGCCGGCGGCTACTCCGAGACCGATCGCACCGGCCTGCCCACCAGCGGCTGCCGCGACGTCCAGGCGACCGATCTCGACGGCGACGGCCTGACCGACCTGATCTTCGCCAACAGCTCCAACAACGCCGGCGAGTGGCAGATCGACGCCACCATCTACTGGAACAGCGCCAGCGGCTTCGACGCCGGCGACACCACCGGCCTGCCGGGCAGCTACAGCCACGGCCTGCACGCCGACGACTTCGACGGCGACGGCGACGTGGACGTGGTGGTCGGGAGCCTGTGGGGCGACACCGGGTACGAGGGCGAGAGCTACGCCTACTGGAACGACGGCGGCTTCGACCCGACCGCCGGCGAGGTCCTGGCCGGCCACGCGGTCTACTTCATGACCACCGCCGATCTCGACGGCGACGGCCTCCAGGAGCTGATCCTCCCCGGCGCCTGGGACGACGACAACGACGGCATCACCGACACCCGCATCTACTGGGGCCACGAGGACGGCTTCGGCGCCTGCGACCCCACCCTGCTGACCACCGACGCCCCGGGCGACGTGAGCGTCGGCGACCTGGACGGCGACGGCTACCCGGAGCTGGTCTTCCCCGCGCCCTACGGCGGTGGCGACACCCTGGTGTTCTGGGGCTCGGAGGATGGCTACGGTGACGACCTGAGCACGTCGGTCACCAGCGGCGCGGGCGGGTGGATGGCGCCGATCCTCGTCGGAGAGACCGCCTGGTAGGTCCTACCCCATGGCCCCAGCCTGCTGCGCCACCCTCCGCAGCACGGCCTCGGCGTGGTCGTCCGCCGGAGAGACCAGCTCGACCCTCAGCTCCGCCACCGTGACGTCGGTGGGCTTGTCGAAGCGCAGCACCGAAGAGATGGTGCGGATGCGCTCGCCGTACACCGTCAGGTGGCCGGGTGTGGGCCAATGCGCTTGCGACGGCGGTTGCGAATGCGATCGGGACGGCGAGTGCGATTGAGACAGCGATCGCGAAGACGACGGCGACCGCGCGACTCTCGAGCTCGCTCGAGCGCGCAGGTCCCCCGCGAATGCACCCACGCCGACGCAGGTCCCACGGGATCCGGAACGGTCACCGAGACGCGCCGCCGGTATCTCCGGCCAGTCGTCCGACCGCGGCCGTGGCTGGTGATGTCAGCACCCCACCCCGAATGCGACGGTGGTGTCAGCACCCCCCCTCGGGTGCGACTGTCTCGGGCCATGGAGGCCATCCAAGGCCCGAATCCCCGCCGCTGAGTGCCAGATTGGCCCTCGGAGGAGCCGAAGTGTCGCACCCGGGTGGGGGTGCTGACACCGGTGTCGCATTCGGCTGGGGGTGCGCGCAGGAGGGCCCGATGACGACCGGACAGACTGATCCGGGATCAACCTCAGCGCTCACCGCGGTGAGTCCGTTCGGTCCCTGAACCGACGCGCCGGTCGTTCCCTGCGGGGGTCCGCCGGTGCAGCCGTGTCAGCAGACCGAACACGAGCACCAGCAGGCCACCGAGCCCGCCGGTCCGCTGCCCGGTGGCGCTGCAGCCGGTGAAGCTCAAGGGCGTGGCGGCCTCGCTCGAGGCGACCTCGGCCGCGCCCACCTCGAAGCCCCGCGGGGTCGCCCAGTCGCTGGCCAGGTCCTTCGGGTCCACGGCCCGGACCGTCCAGATGTAGAGCCCGTCGTCGAAGTCCTCGGGCACCCAGCTGGTGGTGTCGCCGGTGTCCTCCTGGACCCGCGCTTCCCGCACGATCTCGCCGGAGTCCATGGACGTGAAGCGGAAGTCGTAGACCAGGGGCTCGTCGTCACTGTCGAACGCGTTCACCACGCCGAAGGGCTCACCGTCGGCCACCACGGCGCCGTCCTCCGGGTTCTGGAGGACTGGGGTCTCCGGTGGGTCGTTCTCGCTGTTCACCCGGAAGGAGACGCTGACCGCCTCCGAGGTGGCCGCGCCGTCGGAGCAGACCACCCGCAGGTGGTGGACCGTGTCGTCGGCCAGCGCCAGCTCGGGGACCCACAGGGTGGTGCCGTCGTCGCCAGATGGCACGGCGGCGGTCTGCAGGTCCGGGGAGCCGAAGGCGGGGTCGGTGTCCAGCTCGAACAGGTGCTCGGTGTAGCGGCCCTCGGGGTCCACGCCGTTGTCGACGAGGATCTCCGGCTGGAGCCGCCAGACCCGGTCGTCCTGCTCGGGCCAGGCGATGCTGGGGGCCGAGGGTGCTTCGTTCTCCAGGTCCACCACGAAGCAGGCCGGTCCGGCGGTGGGCCCGGTCAGCCCCGTGTCGTCCCGGGCCGTCGCTTCCCAGCAGGCCTCGTCGCCGTGGGCGAAGGTCACGCCGGGGGTCCAGGTGGCGCCGGCCTCGTCGCCGGGCAGGTCCGACACCCGTGCCAGCTCGCCGCCGTCGGCCGAGCGCAGCACGATCGTGTAGGTGAGCGGGTCCAGGTCCGGGTCGAGCGCGGCGTCCAGCAGGAACTCGGGGGTGTCGGTGGAGACCCAGCCGCCGTCGGCCGGGGCGTGCAGGCCCGGGGCCCCGGGCGCCTCGGGCACCGCGTTGTAGAAGAAGGTGGCGGGGTCGCTCCAGTCGCCGGTGGTCCAGTCGTCTTCGGCCATGGCCCACCAGGAGATCCAGGTGTTCTCCACCAGGCCCTCGGTGACCCGCCAGCTGGTGCGGCCGTCGTTGGCCCTGTCCTGGGGGCCGGACTCGGCGATGAGCGTGGTCATCGCCTCGTCGGCGTAGGCCGCCAGGTGCACCTGGACTTCGTCGCCGACGCTGTTGAGCGCCGTCTCCACCTCGAAGATCACCGCCTGGTCGATCCACTCGCCGCCGTCTGTGGGCGAGACCAGCACCGGGGTGGCCGGGCCGTCGTCGTGCAGGGGGTCGGTGCCGAGCGCGAATTCCTCGGCGCTGGTGCGGCCGTCGCCGTCGGGGTCGCCTCCGGCGTCGGAGGCGTCGGTCGGGTCCAGGCCCACCTCGGTCTCCCAGGTGTCGCTCAGGCCGTCGCCGTCTTCGTCGAGCTGGTCCACCGTGACGGTCCACTCGGCGTCGCCTCTTCCGCCGTCGTCGTCCTCGACCTCCAGGGTCAGGTCCCGGTCGCCCAGCTGGGACCAGCTCGGGGTCCAGGTCACCTCGCCCGAAGCGCTGTCGAAGGCCGCGCCGTCGGGCAGGGTCACGGTCCAGGTGTGGGTGTCCAGGGTGCCCGGGTCGACCAGCTCCACCGTCCAGGTGCAGGCGGTGCCTTCGGTGCAGGTCCCGGGGCCGTCCACCGCGAGCTCGGGCTCCACGTTCTCCACGTCGACGCCCTTCTTGGCCTCGTCGCGGTGCTTGCCGTCGGTGGTCTCGGCGGCGCAGACCACGTCGTAGCTGGCGTCGCCGTCCAGGTAGGTGTGGCTCACCGTGCTCTCGCCGTCCGCCACGGTCTCGGTGAGGGTGGTGCCGTCGCCGAAGTCCCAGCTGAACGTGACCTCTTCGTCCTTGTCCCAGGTGCAGGTCCAGCTGTCGGTCTCGCCCTCCTCGATGTCCTTGGGGCCGTCGAGGCTGTCGATGTCGTTCTTGGCGAAGGCCGGTGGGCTGATGACCGCGGCCGCCAGGGCGCCGAGGCAGATGGCGAGTGTGTGGAGACGGGATCCGGACATCCTGGCCCTCGCGTGGCGACGGAGCCCTCCTGGCCCCGGCCCCCATCATAGGAGAATTTGGACTTCTTCGAAACCCCTCGGGCTATGGGAGGGCCATGGGACCCTGGATCCTGGCTCTGGGCTGTGTGGGGGCGCCGACCTCGGACACCGGCGACACGGCCATCGACTCGGGCACCTCCACCTGGCGACCCCTCGCCTGGCAGGACTGCGAGGACCTGTTGGACGTGGGGTCGCTGCCGCCCCTGGACGAGCAGATGGTCTTCCGGCCCTCGGTGGTGGGGGATCGGCTCTGGTTCAGCGCCAAGGGCGTCGACACCCCCCAGTCCATTGCGGTGGCGACCCTGACCGATCCGGTGACCGTCGACGGGGTCGACGTGTGGGTCCAGGGCTTCGACCTGGGCACCTTCGACGTGTCGAGCCCCGCTGCAGTGACCAGGCCCGACGGCGGCACGGCGGTGTTCTTCGATGCCTGGGAGGACGGCCTGGGCCTGGGGCTGTGGCGCTGCGATGTCGACGCGGACGGGCGTCCTGGCACCTGTGCCGGCGTGCTGCCCCAGGGCACCCACGGCGACCTCGACGCCACCAGCGCCCACATCCCCGCCGTGCATGTCGACGACGACGGCAGCTGGCGGCTCTGGTACACGGGCATGGACCCGGGGGGTGTGCGCCGGATCCTGGCGAGCACCAGCGAAGATGGCTGGGCCTGGTCGGCACCGGAGCTGGCGGTGGACATCGGCGACGCCGGGTCCTGGGACGACTCGTCCGCCTACTCCCCCTTCGTCTGGCGGGACGCCACCGGCTGGCGACTGCTCTACGCCGGCCGCGCCGAGCACGAGGGCTACCTGGTCAAGCGCCTGATCGAAGCCCGCAGCAGCGACGCCGTCACCTGGACCGACCACACCCTGACCCTGGATCTGGGCTGCGCCGGCGACTGGGACGCCTGGCGGGTCGACTCGCCCTGGGTGGTGCCGGAAGGGGAGGGGTGGCGGCTGTACTACGACGGGTTCGACGACCCGCTGACGGAGGTGGGGGTGCGGCGCTTGTTGACGGCGACGGCCTACTGACAGTCCGCCTCGACCATCGCCAACGTGGTGATCTCGGAGTCCATCGCATCCACGTACCGCATCTTGAACGGCCCCCACGCCGCCAGCGCCTGCCGATGCACGTCGTTGCCACACAGCGAGGCCGTCATGGTCGTCGTCAGCGCTTGCTGCAGGCCCGCGGCGTCGATCTGGTCCTTCGCCAGCCGGTGCAGCTTGTAGTCGAACTGGATGTGGGTGCCGGTGTCGGTCACCGACACCAGCACGGTCTCCTCGTCTACCGCGGCCCCCGCCTGGGTGTTCGCGGCCTGGACGAACATCGCCCGGCCCTCGGCGCCACCGGTGTGGTCCTTGGCCAGGCTGTAGGCGACCAGGGTGCCGCCGTAGAGCACCAGCAGGGGGCCGAGCACCTTCAGGATCGCCCGGTGCCGGGCGGTCTTCTCGTCGGCCTGGCCGATCCAGCCCAGGCCGTAGGCGGTGGCGAAGAGCCCCCCGAGCAGGGGGATGGCGCTGTCGACCAGGGCGCCGATCAGGGAGGCGTTCATGGGCTGTCCCTCAGAGCAGGAGCGCGACCCCTATCGCCATCGTGCCGACGGCGAGGACCTGAGGGAAGGTCACGATCTCCCCGAAGAACCAGCGGCCGTTGAGCAGCGCGGCCGCCAGGCCGATGGCCCGCTTGGTCGCCTCGACCAGGGACACCAGGACCTGGCGGAAGGCGAGGAGCTGGAGGCCCAGGGCCGCAGCGGCGGTGACCAGGGCTGTCGCCAGGGTCCCCGGCGCACGGTGCGCCCCCGCCAGCTCTCCCAGGCGGCCCCGGAGCGCCAGGACGCCGGTCAGTCCCACCGCGACCCCGGCGAGCTGGACCGAAGCGTGCACCGGCACCGCCGCGTGGGCCAGGCAGGCCTTGTCCGCGACCGCCACCCCGGCCCAGGCCAGGGCGACCACGGCCATCGCAGCCACACCCGGCTCCTGGCGCAGGGCACCCGCCAGGCGACCGGGTCCCCCCTGGAGCGCCACCGCCCCGCCGACCACCAGGGCGATGCCCAGCCCCTGCCGCGGAACCGGGTGCTCCGCCAGCACCAGGCTGCCGCCGAGGGCCGCGAAGACCGGCGTGAGCGAGAGCATGGGGACGGTGAGCGACAGCGGCGAGCGGAGCAGGGCCCAGGCGAAGAGCACGTTGGAGCCCAGGTTCAAGACCAGGTCCGCGCTGCCGGGCAGCCAGTAGCCAGGTCCGGGCGGGGCCGCGCCGCTCCAGACCCACCAGGCGAGGAAGACCGGGAGCTGGCCGGCGGCGAGCACGGCGGCGAGGGCGGTGGGCGTGAAGGCGGCGGTGAGCGCCTTGCGCAGCGCGTCCAGCGAGGCCCAGCACAAGGAGGCGGCCAGCGTGAGTGCCAGCCCGACGGGACTCACGGGGGCGCTATTCCCCGCAGACGAAGAAGTACGGGTCCCCGCAGGGCCGATCGGCCCACTGGCCCTCGCCCTGGTCGTTCATCAGGGCGCAGTTGCGACCGGCGTCCGACCCCGGCTCCCCGGGACCCCAGCTGGTCACCGATGCCCCGCTCGTCTCGTCGCGCCAGGCCCAGGTGCCCTCGTCGTTGCGGTCGGTGAGCCCGATCCACCAGCCGCCGCGGCTGGTCGCCGGCAGGGAGCGGTCCGCCGCGCCCGTCGCCGCTTCGGTCGCCAGCGCCACGTCGTCGAAGCGGGCCAGGTCCAGGCCGTAGTCCTGGCAGATCGCCCGGGCGCTGTCCCAGTCGGTCGACAGGCGGCAGTACAGGTAGCTGCCCACCGGCTCGCACTCCGGGGACCAGCGGTGCTCGACCTTGGTGTACGGGGGCCGGAACACGTAGAGCGCACCGCCGCGGCTGGCGGCCACGTCGCTGCGGTAGGCGCTGGCCACGGCGTCGCCCAGGCCGTCGCCGTCGGTGTCGCCCCAGGCCACGGCCCGGGCGAACTGGTCGTTGCTGGCCTCCTGGGCGATGGCCCAGACCGCGTCGGCCTCGCCCACCGCACCGGACAGATCCCGACCCTCCCAGCTGTACAGCAGGCCCTTGCCCGACGCGCCGGCGACCACCTCGGCCCGGCCGTCGCCGTCCAGGTCCCGCAGGTCCGGGCCGAGGCCGTACTGTCCGAGGGCCGCGCTGCCGCTGTCGACGGTGACGCTCGCGTGGGCATCGGCCAGGCCGAAGGACCCGCCTGAGAGCAGGTCGGCACCCCCGAACAGGTACAGGGTGCCGCCGTCGTGTACGGCCGAGACCAGCAGGTCCGGCAGGCCGTCGTCGTCGACGTCGGCCATCGCGGAGCCCTGCTGGCCGACGGCGTCGTTGTTGGTGTCGCCGTAGACGATCGCCGTGGCGTGGGCCAGGCCCACGTTGCCCAGGTCGCTGCCCAGGAAGAGCGCCACCGCGCCGGCGTCGGTGGCGCCGCCGTCCTCGCCCGGTGCGCCGACCAGCAGCTCGTCCCGTCCATCGCCGTCGAGATCCGGAACCACCCGCAGCGAGGTGCCGAAGGCGATCTCCCGGTTCGTGCCCTCGATGGTCCAGTCGGCGTCGGCCAGCTCGGTCCCGGACTGGTCCAGGAAGACGCGCACGTGGCCCGCCCCGCGAGCGGGGGCGTCGTCGTCGGGGGTGCCGGCGATCAGGTCGGCGTAGCCGTCGCCGTCCAGGTCGCCGACTGCCACCGCGCCACCGATGCGGTCGCTCGGGTTGTCGCCGGGGACCAGGAAGCTGGCCAGGTCCGGGCCGTCGCCGTCGGCCAGGTCGTCGGCGGTCACCAGGATCAAGGCGCCCACGTCGGAGCTGGGGTGGTCGTACCCGGTGACACCCATGAACAGGTCGGCCAGGCCGTCGCCGTCGACGTCGCCGCCGGCCAGGCTGCTGGTGGTCGGCAGGTCCTCGAGCAGCTCGTGGGGCTCCCGCACCCGGGGGCGATCAGGATCCCAGCTCCGCAGCACCTCGACGGTGTGGCTGCCGGTGGCCGCGGTGGCCACGTCGTCGAGGCCGTCGCCGTCGAAGTCCGCCAGGGCAAGGGTGAAGCCCAGCTGGTTGCTGTCGACGTCGGACCAGTAGAGCCCCTGGGCCTGCCAGGCCTCGGTGATCCACTCGTCGACCGCGCCGTCGCAGTCGGTGTCGAGGTCGTCGCCGAGCCAGTCGCCGCTGGGGGTGGCGACGAAGGTGAGCTCCGCCGGGTCGCCTTCGTGCTGGCCGTCGTGGCCGAAGACCGCCACGGTGTAGGTCACGCCGTCGCTGAAGGTGCCGCCGGCACAGGTCATGTCCTCGCAGACCAGGGTGCCGCTCTCGCTGGTCCACTCCGCCCGGAAGGTGTGGGTGTCGCCGTCCGGGTCTTCGCCCTGGGCGAGCACGACCACGCTGCTGGTCTCGCAGGGACTCGGGGGATCGGGCTCCAGGGCGATGGTGGGGGGGCCCGGCGGGGTGTTGCCGATGGTGACCACGTCACTGGCGACGGTCTCTGACGGCACGCTGCCGTCGTTGGCCGTGGCCAGGCAGACGATCTCGGTGCCGCGGGGGAAGGGCCCCGGCAGGAAGGTGTCGTAGACGCCCGGATCGCTGCTGTCGATGGTCCAGCTGTAGAAGAGGGTCAGGGGGTCGCCGTCGTCGTCGTGGGCGTTCGCCGAGCACGTCAGGTCATCCTCGACCCCGGCGATGGCCGGATCGATCAGGACCTCGTCTACCACCGGGGCGCTGTTCGTGTAGACGATGCTGGTGGAGACGGGGTCCCCCCACTCCCAGCCGTCCTGCAGGGTCACGGTCAGCGACAGGGTGTCGCCGCCGATGGCGGTGCCGCCCGGCACGGTGTCCTGGTCCAGCTCGTCGAGCCAGTGGTCGTTCAGGCGCCAGTGGTAGTGGATGTCGATCTCGTCGCCGTCGGGATCGACGGCCTCGACCAGGGCGAACAGGTCCCGGCCGGCCAGGGGCGGGTCGGGGCTGATGGCCACGGTCAGGATCGACGGCGCCCCGTTGGAGACCGGCACGAAGCCGGTGTCCCCGCTGGGGTCATCGGTGCAGGCCAGGGTCAGGAGCAGGGCGGACAGAGCCGTCACGCCGGGCAGTCTACTCCGCGCTCAACCCGCTGGCGCGGGGGTGCTGTAGGACCCGGTCCAGGTCTCCAGCACCTTGCCGTCGGACC